>PMHU01000204.1:0-317 GCA_003156795.1 Acidimicrobiaceae bacterium | reverse complement strand
AAGCAGGAGATCACCGAACTGCTCACCCGTTACCTGCGCTCGGTCGACCGGGGCGACGTGGCCACGCTGCGCTCCTGTTACCTGCCGGGCGCGACCGAGGATCACGGCGGCCTGTTCGCGGGCCCGGCCGAAGCCTATGTCGACGGCATCGAACGTGACCTGACCCATCCCCGCGCCCGGACCAGCCATAACATGACGAACCTGCTGATCGAGCTGAACGGCGACGTGGCCACGGCCGAGTCCTACTGCATTACCTTCGCCCGGATCAAGGCGAACGGCGAGTACTTCCACAGCTTCGTCGGGGCCCGGATGATCGA
>PMHU01000249.1 GCA_003156795.1 Acidimicrobiaceae bacterium | reverse complement strand
AACATCATCATCGGCAAGCTCATACCGGCTGGGACCGGCATGCCGCGCTACCGGGAGCTTCTGTTAGACGCCCCCGAAGCCGAACGCATGACGTTCTGGACCTCGTCCGACGAGGAAGCCGGTACCGAGGACCTGGCCGCCTGGCTGGCCTCCATCGGCTCGGAGGGGACCGACGGCTGGACCAACGGCGACGACGGTTCCGGCCTGGCCGTCGACCCCGCGGTGGGCTTCGAGGCCATCGGGCTCGACCCTGGATCCGAGGGTTTCGGGTCCGGCGGCGACGAGCAGAGCGTTTCCTGATTTCGGGGGTCGCCCTCTGTAGCCTTGAGATTCAGGGCAGCGTTCAGAGTCAGCGGCCCCTGAAGCCAGCGGTCAAACGGCCAGGCTGCCCTCGATAGGACGGCGCTCCTCGTAGATGCTGAGCACGGTCGGCGACGTGGTGAGGAGCATTATCCCGGCGCAGGCGATTGCGGCCGCGAATATTTCGGAGGCGAACAGACCTGGCGACAACCTCACCTGTTCGCCGAGCACGGTGTCGCCGATGACGACGGCCACGAGGGGTTCCAGGACTCCGACGAAGGGCATCGAATAGGCGAGGGGCCCGGCCTGATACGCGCTCTGGGACACGAGTAGCCCGGCAATTCCCACGGCGATGGCGGCGTATACCTGCCACGTGACGAACGCGCTGGCCACATCGGTGCTCAAGAGGTGGGTGACGGCTTTGGTCAAGACCGACAACACCCCGAACGACAGCCCGGCCGCGGCCCCGAGGTACATCGCTCGGTGAGGACCTTTGCGGGTCGCGCCCACGATGACAGCGACCAGGGCCACGGCTCCCACAGGCACGAGCGAAGCCAGCCATGAGCCCCCGTCGGGTTCCTGGATGCCACTTCCCGGGGATGCCGCGAGCAGGAAGACCGACACGCCGACCATCACGCAAGCGATTCCCGCCCACTCCCGTGGTCCCGCCCGGCGATGTCGGCGGAGGATGCCGAGCGGAATGGCGAAGGCCAGTTCCGTCACGACTATCGGCTGAACTAGGGCGACGGGTCCGTAGGCGAGGGCCAGAGCTTGGAGCCCGAAGCCGGCCAGCATGCACCCCCCGCCGGCGAGCCATTGGCGCCGTCGGAGAAGTTCCGTCAGCAAGCCGACCGACAGCGACTTGTCCTCTGAAACCGACTGCGTCGACTCCTGCTGGAGGACCGCGGCGAAGGCAAAGCTGACGGCCGCTCCAAGGGCGGCGAGGATGGATGGTCCGAATTTCATTCGAGCGGGGGGCGCAAAGCGACCTGTCTCCAAGGTTACGTCCCGCTCGCGGGCGGACGTCTCGACTTTTGCAGTCGTCCCGACATTTAAGGACCCGACGCCGACCGGTCTATCGTTCTGCGTTCGTGCCCGACACGAGGAGGCCGCCAATGGGGGGACGCTGGGACGAAAGGGACGTGCCTTCGCTCGAAGGAAAGGTCGCTCTGGTGACCGGCGCCAACTCGGGGTTGGGACTGGAAACGTCGAGGATGCTGGCTCGACACGGGGCGAGGATCTTGCTCGCTTGCCGTAATCCGAACAAAGCAGCGGTTGCCGAAGAGCAGGTAGGTGCGGTAGCGGTTTCCGGAGCGGAAGTGGTTCAGCTCGACCTGGCCTCGCTAGCGTCGGTAGCCGACTGCGCCCAACGGGTTCGCGACCGCGAAACGAAGCTCGACCTGCTCCTCAACAACGCCGGCCTGATGGCCATCGACCGGGCCAAGACGGAAGACGGCTTCGAAATGCAGTTCGGCGTCAACCACCTCGGCCACTTCGCCTTCACGGCCCTGTTGGCGCCACTATTGCTCGCCACCCCAGGCTCGCGTGTGATCACCGTCTCAAGCATGGGCCACCGCATGGGAGTGCTGGACCTCGACGACCTGTTCTTCGAGAAGCGGCGCTACGACCGGTGGCGTCCCTACTTCCAGAGCAAGCTGGCCAACCTCCTGTTTACGGCGGAGTTCAACCGGCGTTTGAGGGCGGCCAACGCGGCGACCTCGGCCCTCGGGGCCCACCCCGGTGCCACCAACACCGACCTCGGCCACGAAGGGAGCGGCCTGACCAACGCCGTCCTGCGGCCGTTCGCCGGGTTCGGCCAAGCCGCGTGGACCGGGGCCCTACCGATCGTGCGCGCCGCGACCGATCCCGGGGCCGAGGGTGGCCAGTACTACGGGCCACAGTGGATGCTGCAGGGCCATCCCCGTCTCGAAACTCCGAGCCATCGAGCACGCAACGCCGACGACGCCCGACGCCTATGGGCCCGTTCGGAGCAGCTCACGGGGGTCACTTTCGACGTAGCGGCGCCGTAGGAGAGCCAGGAAGCTTTCGGCGGTAGAATAAGAGGACCACGCCGATGACCGCACCCTTAGAACGCGCCTCGACGCGGCCCTCGACGGAGGCTACGAGCAGGCGGACGTTCGCCATCATCAGCCACCCCGACGCCGGCAAGACCANNACCACGCTCACCGAGAAGTTCCTGCTCTATGCCGGCGCCGTTCAGGAAGCGGGGGCGGTCAAGGCCCGAGCCGGGCGCCGGAAAGCGACTTCGGACTGGATGGCCCTCGAACAAGAGCGGGGAATATCGATCAGTTCCACCGTCCTGCAGTTCGGGTATCGGGGTTCCACCGTCAACCTGCTCGACACCCCCGGTCACCGCGACTTCTCCGAGGA
>PMHU01000215.1 GCA_003156795.1 Acidimicrobiaceae bacterium | reverse complement strand
TGTTGCACGCTCGCCAGCCGCCGCAGTCCGGCGGCGTAGGAGTCCAACCCCGGCCCGGCGCCCGGGGGCGGCGGCGCAGAAGTCGGCCACCCACCGGTTGTGGGCCTGGACGCCGGCCCACTGTCGCTCGTAGTCCGCCTCACCGGGAGGCAGCGCCACCAGGTTGCCCTCCTCGAAGAAGGGCGGGACGGTGTTGGGGAAGATCACTTCCCCGGCGATGCCCTGGCCGTCCAAGTCGGAGTTGCGGCGCTCGCTGTTCCAGTTGCGCTCGGCGTCGGCCTCGGCCAGGTCGGCGTACGGGTTGACGAACTCCGCCGCCCACCCGTCGAACTCGTCGCGGTACTCCGGGTCCAGGTAGGGCCGGTAGTCGAGCAGGTCGGCCCCGGCGTGGCAGTCGGCCGATATCACCGTGTACCGGTCGTTGGCCTCCATCGCTATCGGGCCGGCGCCGCCGGCGCGCTCAGCAGGGCCACGTCGTCGTAGCGCTGATGCACGAACGGCAGCAGCCACTCCTGCTCGACGCGCTCGGCAATACGGGCCGTCTGGATGGTCCGCCGCCGGCACCAGGTGACGGACCGCACCTCTTTGACGAAGACGTCGGCCACCGGGTCGAGCGGCGAGTCGCCGAGCTCCACCGTGGCGTCGATGTTCTCGAACAGCTCGTAGTGGCGGTGGTAGCTGCCGTACACCAGGTGAGGGTCGGTGATGCCATCGCCGTCGGGGGCCCGCAGGAACTTGAAGTAGAACTCCACGTTGACCTGGTCCGGCGGCAAGGCCAGGTCGCCGGTGATGGTTCCGTTGACGGTGATCAGGTCGTGGCCGAGACGGGATACGGCGGCACGGACCGTGCGCCCCTCGCGCTCGACGTTGATGGTGCCGAGCTTCTTGGGCTCGCCGAACGTCTCCCGGCCCCCTATCACGGACTGCTCGGTGGACTGGGGCATGAACAGCGGGTAGTCACCTTCGAGGTCTCCGTGAAGGGCGGCCACGGAGAAGACGGCGGATCCGAACGGCGGCCGGCCCTCGATGGCCACGCGCTGGAGCGACACCCGCACGATCGGCTCGGCCGCGGGCCGCAACGGCTTGGGGAGCACGGCCGCCACGATGTCGGGATCGGTGAGGTAGGTGACGGTCACCGCTTCGGTGGCGATGGGAGCCTTGGTGGCGTCGATCTCGTGGTCGACCCGCTCGACCGGTGGGCGGGGTCCGTACCTGACGGAGGGGTTGGTCACTTGTTGTCTCCTGACGGTGGCTGGGCTGCCGACGCAGCCGATTTCTCGAGCAGGTCGACGAGGTAGTCGGGGTTCTCGCGGCTCACGATGGACGCCGCCTTGCGCGTGACGATGTCGTCGCCTTGCGAAGTTGCGCCGATCATCCAGAAGCGCCCTTCCAAAAGGCCGTCCACCACTTGGGCCGCCACTTGCTCCAACGGGGTGAAGGAAACGTGCACGCCAACGGTCTCCAACCTGTCCACCACGGCGTCGAGGGTCTGGGGGGGATTGGCGCGGGCTTGGGTCGGGGCGTACTTGTTCGGACGGTTCCGCCACGATTCCCATATCCCGGTGTTGAGGAACCCGGAAGGAAAGAGCACCGACGCCGTCACCTCGGACCCAGCCATCTGCAAGTGGGAGTACAGGCTCTCGGTCAGGCACAGCACGGCCGCCTTGGTCATGGGGTATACCGCGGTGGCCGGTCCGCCCATGGCGCCCTTGGCGATGGGCGCGAAGCCGCCGTTGCCGGAGCAGGTGTTGACCACGTGGCCTTCGCCCTGCTCCAAGAGGATCGGGACGAAGGCCTTGATCCCGTGGATGACGCCGAGCACGTTGACGTCGAAGCCCCACTGCCAGTCGGCCAGGTCGTGATCCCAGATATAGCCTTCGGACACGCTGCCGGTGCCGGCGTTGTTGCACACGACGTGCACCGCCCCGTACCGGGCCACCGCTTCCTTGGCCAGGTTCTCGACCGAGCCGTAGTCGGTCACGTCGGTCACCACGCCCGTGGCGTCGAAGCCCTCGTCGGTCAGGGCGTCGACCGCGGCGCCGAGGGGATCGGCCAGCACGTCGGCGAGCACGACCTTCATGCCCTCCTGGGCAAAGCGCCTGCCGATGGCCGAGCCGATGCCACCCGCGCCGCCGGTGATCACGCCGACCTTGCCTGCCAACGACTCCATTGCCCTCCCCGGCGTTCGAACCTCGTTATTACCCAGAAATCCTCTCATGGTCGTATATACCGATGCAAGGGTCGCAATATGCGACCATGGAGCGATGGCGCCCCGACCGTCTCCGCAGACCAGCCGGGTGGTCGACCTGTTCGAGATACTCGCGGCCAACCCGGGCCGCAGCCTGTCGCTGGCCGAGATCTCGCGCCAGCTCGACGTGCACAAGGCCAGCTGCCACTCGATGCTGGCCGTGCTGGTGGGCGCCGGTTGGCTGGTGCGCGACCCCCACAGCAAGACCTATCAGATGGGCTCGGCCATGCTCCGCCTCGGCGCGGCCGCCTCGTCGCGGCTGCCGGCCCTCGACCTGGCCCGCCCGGCCATGGCCGCCCTGGCCTTGGAGACCGGAGGGCATTGCATCGCCTTCCTCGTCGGCGAGGACCACGTGACCGTGGCCCACCAGGTCCGCAACGTCAGGGTGCCGAGCACCCCGATGGCCATCGGGACCGAGCTGCCGACCCGTCCCCCTTACGGCGCCGCCCTGGCCGCTTGGGTCGGCGCGGACCAGCGAGACCGGTGGCTGGATCGCGTCCCGGCCGACGCTCGCGAGCGGTACCGGCGGGCCCTGGCAGCCACCCGCCGCCGCGGCTACGCGGTCGGGCTGCACGTGCTTCCCGACGTCCGCTTGCAGGAGCTGGCCTCGCTCATCCGGGCCGCGGAAATGCGCAGCGGCCGCCTCGGTGACCTGGCCGACGCCCTGACCGGGGAGCTCATGCACCGGGAGGCCTGGTTCCCGGCCAAGTTGGCGGCTGGGCGCGTTTACGACGTGAGCCACGTCGACGCGCCCGTGTTCGACTCCGAAGGAAACGTGACGCTCATCCTCAGCCTGCTGCCCGTCCCCTCCGCTGTCACCGGGGCCACCGTTACGTCGCTCGGCCAGCAGATGGTCGCGGCCACCGCCCGCCTGACCGAGGCCCTCGGCGGAGCCCCCGCGGCCGGCGCGGCTGGCGGTCGGGGGTCCTAAGCTCGGCTCATGCAAGTCCGGGGGGTACACCACGTTTCCATCAACGTCGAAGACGTCGACGCCGCACTCGGCTTCTACGTGGGCCAGCTCGGCCTGGTCCAGCGCCCCGACCGGCCCGACTTCGGATTTCCCGGGGCCTGGCTCGACGCCGGCAACCAGCAGGTCCACCTCATCGGCGGTTCGCCGCCGCCGGCGCAGGGCCAGCACTTCGCGCTGCAAGTCGACGACATCGAGAGCGTGATCGGCGAGCTGCGCAAGGCCGGGACCGACGTGAGCGACTCGATACCGGTCGGTTCGGGCCTCCAGGCCTTCCTCAACGACCCGGCCGGCAACCAGATCGAGCTCCACCAAGTGGCGGCCGGCTAGGCGCCAGCCGCACCGAACCTAGACGCGCCACTGGGGGCCGCTTCGAAGCGCGGCCCCCAGTGGCGGACAGAGCGGGAACGGGCCCGGATCAGGCCTGGGCCTCGTCCTTGGCCTTCACGGTGGAAACCTCGAATTCGATGGTGACCTTCTCGCTGACGAGCACGCCACCCGCTTCCAGGGCCACGTTGAAGTTGACGCCCCAGTCCTTGCGGTTGATCACCGTCGAACCTTCGAGGCCCAGGCGCGTGTTGCCCCAAGGATCTTCGGCCGTGCCGGTCAGCTCGAAGTCGACGGTGACGGGCTTGGTCACGTCCTTGATGGTCAGGTCGCCGGTCACCTTGTAGTTGTCGTCGTCGACCTTGGCCACCGACGTGCTGGCGAAACGGATCTCGGGGTAGGTCTCCATGTCGAAGAAGTCGTTGCCACGGAGGTGGCCGTCACGATCGGCGTTGCGGGTGTCGATGCTGGCCGCCTTGATGGTGATGTCCAAGCGCGACCGGGTCGGGTCCGCGGCGTCGAAATATCCCGAGCCCTCGAACTCGTTGAAAGATCCACGCACCTTGGTCACCATGGCATGCCGGGCCACGAAACCAACGCGGCTGTGGGTCGGATCGACGGTATAGGTGCCGCTCAACGTGGGTGTGGTCGTTACTGAACTCATCATTTTCTCCTGGCTTGATGTGACGGATCGAATCACCCAGTCCAACGTAGTTGCAGAGACAACTATTCCCGCCGCAATCACTTTCTGGTGGCGTAGCCTCAAGCTGGTGGCCTATACGCACTCCTCCGTGGTGGCTGTCCCTCTGGAGGAGGTGTTTGCTTGGCACGCCCGACCGGGCGCCATCAGGCGTCTCGTCCCGCCGTGGCAACCCGTCAAGGTCGTGGCCGAAGCAGAGTCGCTTCGAGACGGTCGAGCCGTCCTGGGCCTACCGGCCGGGCTCCGCTGGACCGCGGCGCAGCAGCCCGAGCGCTACGACCCGCCCCGCCAGTTCGCCGACGAGCTGGTCACCCGACCGTTGGGCGGCTGGCTGCGCTGGACCCACGTCCACGGCTTCACGTCCGCGGCCGGCGGGGGCACCCGGGTCACCGACACCGTCACTTCCCGGGTACCCGACCGCTTCATGCGGGAGATGTTCGCCTACCGGACCCGCCAGCTCGAAGGCGACCTGGCCAGCCACCGATGGGCCGGGCAGCACCTGACCGGACCGATGACGATCGCAGTGACGGGATCGTCGGGGCTGATCGGTTCCGCCCTCTCGGCGTTCTTGACCACCGGGGGCCATCGGGTGATACGGCTGGTGCGGGGCGCTCCCACCGGACCGGACGAGCGGCGATGGAATCCGGACGCCCCCGACGCCGGCCTCCTCGAAGGCGTCGACGCCGTGGTGCATCTGGCCGGGGCGTCCATCGCAGGTCGCTTCAGCCGAGCCCACAAGGACCAGATCCGGCGCAGCCGCATCGGCCCCACCACCCGATTGGCCGAGCTGGCGGCCCGAGCGGGCCCGGGCCTGCGCTGCTTCATCGCGGCGTCGGCCATCGGCTACTACGGGGCCGACCGCGGTGACGAAGAGCTCACCGAGACCAGCGCCCCGGGCGACGGCTTCCTCGCCGAGGTGGTCGGCGACTGGGAACGAGCGACCGCCCCGGCTGGCAGCGCGGGTGTGCGGGTCGTAAACGTCCGCACCGGAGTGGTGCAGTCCGCCTCCGGAGGCGCGCTCGGCCTGGTCCGGCCCCTCTTCGCCGCCGGCCTGGGCGGTCGCCTCGGTGACGGCCGGCAGTGGACTTCGTGGATCGCGCTCGACGACCTGCTCGACGTCTTCCTCCGGGCTTTGGTGGACCCGGACGTGGACGGCCCGCTCAACGCCGTCGCCCCCGACCCGGTCCGCAACGTCGACTACACCGCCACCCTGGCCCGCGTCCTCAAGCGTCCGGCCGTCCTCCCGGTCCCCGCCTTCGGGCCCAGGCTGCTGCTCGGCGGGGAAGGAGCCCGCGAGCTGGCCCTGGCCAGCCAGCGGGTCAGCCCGCACCGTCTGGTGGAAACCGGTCACCGCTTCCGCTTCCCGACCTTGGAACCAGCCCTGCGCCACACCCTCGGCCACACGGTCGATCGCGCCGGCGGTGGCGCCGGCGAGGTTCCCTCGGCTTGACGCGGCGCCGTCAGCTTGGAACCAGGAGCCCGGTTGCCATTACGGTAATGAACAGTTTCGTATTGGCACGACCAAAGGGGTGCTTTGACTGACACGCCGGCCGCCCAGAAGCACCTGGGCCTCGCCCTCGCAGTAATCAGCACGGCGCAGCTGATGGTGGTGCTCGATATATCGATCGTCAACGTGGCCCTCCCCTCGATCCAGCGCGCCCTCCACTTCACCGGCGCCAACCTGGAATGGGTCGTCAACGCCTACACGCTCGCTTTCGGCGGCCTGCTCCTCCTGGGCGGGCGCCTGGGCGATCTGTTCGGAAAGCGACGCATGTTCGTGATCGGCGTGGGTCTGTTCTCTATCGCCTCGCTCGTCGGCGGGCTGGCGACCGACGAAACGTGGCTGATCGCAGCCCGGGCCGTCCAAGGCATAGGAGGCGCCATCGCGTCACCCACGGCGCTGTCGCTCGTAGCGGCCACGTTTGACGAAGGCCCCGGGCGCAACCGGGCCATGGGGGTCTACGCCGCCATGTCCGGGGCGGGCGGGGCCATCGGCGTGCTGCTCGGCGGGGTGCTGACCGACGCGTTCAGCTGGCGATGGGTCCTTTTCGTCAACGTTCCGATCGGCTTGGCCGTGGTGCTGGCCGCGCCCAAGGTGCTGCCCGAAACCGAGCGCCAATCCGGACGCCTCGACCTGCCCGGGGCACTGACGGCCACGTCGGGGATGTCGCTGCTCGTCTACGGGCTCGTTCACGCCGCCACGACATCTTGGGGCCGGCTCGGCACCGTGCTCCCGCTCGCCGCGTCCGTCGTGCTCCTCGGCAGCTTCATCGTGATCGAGCTGCGCACCCAGGCCCCGCTCATGCCGCTGAACCTGTTTTCCGATAGAACCCGGTCGGGCGCTTACGGCGTGATGCTGGCCCTCGGCACCGCGGTCTTCTCCATGTTCTACTTCCTGACTCTCTACATGCAGGACATCCTCGGGTACAGCGCGCTCCGGACCGGGTTCTACTACGTCCCCTTCGCGGTGAGCGTCATGGTGTTCGCCACCGTCGCGGCCAAGCTGGTGGTGCGAGCCGGATCCCTTCGCCTCATCATGGTTGGGACGCTGTCGGCCGGCGGTGGGATGTTGTGGCTCTCGTTCTCCAATCAGAACAGCACGTACCTCGGCGGCGTGATCGGCCCCATGCTCTTTATCGCAGGGGGCATGGCGTGCTGCTTCGTGCCGCTGACGCTCGCCGCGGTCGCCGGCGTCGTGCCGCAGGAGGCGGGCATCGCGTCTGCGCTTCTCAATTCCGGCCAGCAGGTCGGCGGGGCCCTCGGGCTGGCCGTGCTGGGCACCGTCGCCGCCAGCCTCACCGGCGATCGCCTCCATCGACTGGGCCCTCCTGCGTCCCACATCCCGGCGGGTGCCGGTCCCGCGTTCGGTTCGCAACTGCCGCCGGGGTTGCACCACGCCGTCAACCACGCCTTCGTCGCCGGCTACGTGACGGCCTACAGAGTCAGCGCGGCTCTGCTGTTGGTGGCCTTCACGGTGGCGACGCTGACCATCCGGGTCAGCGCTGGGGACGCGGCGGGGGCTCCTACAATCGTCGCCGCATGACGTACTCGAAAGGGCTGCACGAGGTGGCCGACGGAGTGTGGGCCTACTTGCAACCCGACGGGGGCTGGGGCTGGTCCAATGCGGGTTTGGTCACGGGCGGCGGGGCCTCCCTGCTCGTGGACACCCTTTTCGACCTGAAGTTGACCGCGGAGATGCTCGCCGCCATGAGCCGGGCCACGGCGGACGCTGAGCGCATCGGGACCGTCGTGAACACCCACGCCAACGGTGACCACTGCTTCGGCAACTCGCTGGTCAGGACGGCCGACATCGTCGCTTCCAAGAAGTGCGCCGAGGAGATGGCGACTCTGCCGCCGTCGCGGCTGGCCGACCTGGTGCGAGCCGCGCCGGGGCTGGGAGACGTGGGGACCTTCGTGAAGAGGATCTTCGGTCCATTTACCTTCGACGGCATCGAGATGGTCACGCCGACCCGCACGTTCGTCGGGGAGTTGGAACTCATGGTCGGTGACCGGCGGGTGCGACTCATCGAGGTCGGCCCGGCCCACACCGATGGCGACGTGATCGTGCACCTCCCCGACGACGGCGTGGTCTTTACCGGTGACATCGTCTTCCACCGCGGCCACCCGATCGTGTGGGCCGGACCCGTCGCCAACTGGATCGCCGCCTGCGACCGCATCCTCGAACTGGATGCGGCCACCGTCGTTCCCGGCCACGGGCCGCTGGCCGGGCCGGGCGCCGTTTCCGACTTGAAGGGCTATTTCGAATACCTGACGGTCGAAGCCAAGTCCCGTTACGAAGGAGGCATGAGCCCCTTCGACGCGGCGCGCGACATCGACATGACCGCCTTTTCCGGGTGGGGCGAGTCGGAGCGCCTGGCCGTCAACGTCCACGCCCTGTACCGCGACTTCGGCGCCGACCTGCCCAGCGACATCCTCACCCTCTTCGGCGACATGGCGAAGCTGGCCCTCAGCCCGGGCTGACCGTGTACTACCGCGACGACCTGGCGCTGGTGCACCATCTCGGCTTCGGGTTTCACGCCGACATGTGCGCGCCGGGCATCCTGGCCCTGCTCGAGCCCGTCCGCCGGCGCGGTGGCGTGGTCCTGGAGCTCGGCTGCGGCAGCGGGCTGCTCACCCGCTACCTGGTCGAAGGCGGACACCAAGTGATCGCCACCGACGCCTCTCCCGCCATGCTCGAGCTGGCCCGCAAGCACGCATCGGGGGCGGACGTGCGCCAGATCGTGCTGCCCGACGACCCCCTCCCGCCCGTCGATGCGATCGTGTCGGTCGGCCACGTCCTGTGCTACCTCGCAGACGAGGCGGCCGTCGACCGCGCCATGACCGCGGCGGCCCGAGCACTGCGCCCCGGCGGGGTGCTGGCGTTCGACCTGTGCGACCTCGAGTGGAATCGGGCCCGGGCCGGCGCCCCGCCCGGCGTCTGGCGCGGCGACGACTGGTTGATCGTCACCGAGTTCAGCCAGCCGTCAGAGAGCCGGTTCGTCCGTGACATGACGACGTTCCTCCGAAACCCGGACGGGACGTGGCGGCGCGACGAGGAGCATCACGAGAACGTCATCCTCGACACGTCACGGGTTCCAGGCCACTTGGCCGCCTCCGGCATCGAAGCGTCGATCCGGACCGGGTTCGGTGACGAGCAGCTCATCGCCGGGCTGGTTGCCGTCGTGGGTCGGCGCCCGGAGTAGTGACTCCGCCCCGGTCTGGGTTCAAGAGCGGGCGCCGACGGCGGCTTCTCTGAGGTCGCGGAGCAGGATCAAGGCGTCGTACTTCCGTTCGAAGGGGCCCCAGTACATCGAAGTCCGGGCGCCGCGCCGGTAGCCGACCGCGTCGGTGAGGATGCGCCGGTATCTCGTCGACACGATGATGCCGACCGACTCGCCGGCCGCGCTCTTGGAATACAGCCTCCCGGTGATGGCGCCCTGCGCCAGTCGCGACGCTTCGAGAACCAGCGGCGTGATGGCGCGGCGCATCACCAGGAGACCCTTCCTATCGGTGGTCAAGGCATCGAGTCGCGCCGAGCACCAGGCCCGAAAGACGGCGTCGTCGTAGCCGACCACGGGCCAGTCGGGTCCGATCAACGCCAGCGCGTCCTGACGCAACAGGGCGCGGGTCATCGGCGTGGCCAGTGGGGACGGCGTGGCGAGGACGGCGTCCGCCCCGATGCCGGCGTCGCCGGCTACCTCCGCCCAGCTCGTGTACCACACCTCGGCCGGGCGTCCGGCGCGCGCCAGCCTCTTCTGCGCTCGCCGCAAACCCATCACCTGCAATGGGGTCAGAGGCGGGTCTCCGACCACCACCAGGTCGACGTTGCTGTACTTGGGGCTGAAGTCGGCGAGGGCCAACGAGCCGACCGCGTAGACCGCGGCCACCTGGTCGGGTGTGTGGCGGCGCAGGGCGCGGAGGTAGGCGTCGACGGACCCCACCACGACGCCTGGCAACATGACCCCAGTATGGATCGAGAGCGGTACGCGGTCGTGGGTGCGGGCATCGTGGGCCTGGCCACGGCCCGGGAGATCTTCCGGCGCCGTCCGGAGGCGACGGTCACGGTCGTCGACAAGGAAGGCTCGGTCGCCTGCCACCAGACGTCGCACAACAGCGGGGTGGTCCACAGCGGGATCTACTACCAACCGGGATCTCTCAAGGCCCGGCTGTGCGTCGAAGGCCGCGGCCTGCTCAAGGAGTTCTGCGCTTCCCACGGCTTGGCCTACGAGGAGTGCGGCAAGGTCGTCGTGGCCCGATCCGAAGCCGAGGTCCCCGCCTTGAGGCAGATCGAGGCGAGGGGTGCCGCCAACGGGGTTCGGGCCCTGCGGTGGCTGGGCCCGGAGGAGCTGGCCGAGATCGAGCCTCACGCCGCCGGAGTGGCGGCGCTGCACTCGCCGAGCACGGCGATCGTCGATTTCACCGGTGTCGCAGTGGCGTTGGCATCGGAGCTGGACGTGCGTCTGGGCTTCGAAGTGACGTCGATCCGCAGCGGCCCAAGCGAAGTGGTGCTGTGCGGGCCGGCGGGCGAGGTGGCGGCGGACTGGGTGGTCGTTTGCGCCGGCTTGCAATCGGATCGGGTCGCCCGCATGGCCGGCGACGGGGCCGGCCCGGCCATCGTCCCCTTTCGGGGCGAGTACTGGCGCCTGGTGCCCGAGCGTTCACACCTGGTGCGCGGCCTGATCTATCCGGTGCCGGATCCCGAGTACCCGTTTCTCGGGGTCCACTTCACGCCTCGGATCGGCGGCGCCGTCGACCTCGGCCCCAACGCCGTGCTCGCCCTGTCGCGTGAGGGCTACCGCCGCTCCGACCTGGTCCTGACCGACGTGGCCGCCACGTTGGCCTGGCCCGGCTTTCGGGCCATGGCCCGACGGCACTGGAAGGCTGGCCTCCGGGAGATGCACGGCTCGCTGTCCAAGAAGGCGTTCGTGTCCGAAGCCCAGCGCCTCGTGCCCGAGCTGACCCCCAACGACGTGGTCTCCGCCCCGGCCGGGGTCAGGGCCCAGGCCGTCGACTCCGACGGCACCCTGGTCGACGACTTCAGGATCGGGCGGGCCGGACCCCGAGGGGCGGTCATGACGGTGCGCAACGCCCCGTCACCGGGCGCCACCTCCTCCCTGGCGATCGCCGCCTACCTGGCCGACGAGGTGGCGGCGGCCCGTGACGCTCAATAGATGCGGCTGTTGTATTTTCTGATGCAGTCGCATTAATCTGAGTCGGCCGCTAAACGAGCCCTGGAGGAACGACATGTCGTGGGATTTCGAGACCGACCCCGAGTACCAGCAGCTTCTCGACTGGGCCGACGTGTTCGTGACCGAGGAGGTCGAGCCCCTCGACCTGGTGCTCCACGACCCCTACGACAAGTCGGACAAGCAGGCCATGGCGATCGTCCGCCCCTTGCAGCAGCGGGTCAAGGACAAGGGCCTGTGGGCCTGCCACCTCGGCACCGAGCTCGGAGGCAAGGGGTACGGGCAGGTCAAGCTGGCCCTGCTCAACGAGATCCTTGGCCGCAGCCGGTGGGCGCCGTCGGTGTTCGGGTGCCAGGCGCCCGACTCCGGGAACGCCGAGATCCTGGCCCACTACGGAACCGCGGAGCAGAAGGCCAAGTACCTGCAGCCGCTGCTCGACGGAGAAATCTCGTCGTGCTACTCGATGACCGAGCCGCACGCCGGGGCCGACCCCACCCTGTTCACCACCCGGGCCGTGCTTGACGGGGACGAGTGGGTGATCAGCGGCGAGAAGTGGTTTTCCTCGAACGCCCGATACTCCACCTTCCTCATCGTCATGGCGGTCAGCAATCCCGACGTGAGCGCGTACAAGGGGATGTCGATGTTCGTCGTCCCGACCGACACGCCGGGGGTAGAGATCGTCCGTAACGTGGCCGTCGGCAGCGAGCGGGAGGACCACGGCAGCCACGCCTACATCCGCTACCACGACGTGCGCGTTCCCGCCGACCACCTGCTCGGCGACGAGGGCGGCGCGTTCGTGATCGCCCAGACGCGCCTCGGGGGTGGCCGCATCCACCACGCCATGCGCACCATCGCCCAGGTCCGCAAGGCCTTCGACATGATGTGCGAGCGAGCCGTGTCGCGCCAGACCCGCCACGGCACCCTGGCGTCGCTGCAAATGACCCAGGAGCGCATCGCCGACAGCTGGATCGAGATCGAACAGTTCCGCCTGCTCGTGCTGCGCACCGCGTGGCTCATCGACAAGCACCAGGACTACAAGCGGGTGCGCAAGGANNCAAGGACATCGCGGCCGTGAAGGTGGCGATGCCCAAGGTGTACCACGACGTCGCCCTGCGGGCCATGCACCTGCACGGCGCCATCGGGGTGTCCAACGAGATGCCGTTCACCTCGATGATGGTGGGCGCCGAAGCCCTGGCCATCGCCGACGGTCCGACGGAAGTCCACAAGATCACGCTGGCCACCCAGCTCCTCAAGGAGTACAAGCCGTCGGACGGGATGTGGCCGTCGGCGCACATTCCGACCCGCCGGGCCGAGGCCCGGGCCCGCTACGCGGACCTGCTGGAACGCCAGGTTGCCGAGTTCTGAACCGGTCCTGCGCCGGCGCGGGTGCGACCGCGCCGGCCGGGTGATGGCGTGACTGCTTGGACGGCGTGACTTCGTGACCGCCGGGGACGACACCCGAACGCGGCTGGTGGCCACCGCCGAGCGGTTGTTCGCGGAACGCGGCATCGAACCGGTCAGCATGCGGGAAATCTCTCGCCAGTCGGGCGCGCGCAACGCAATCGCCACCCAGTACCACTTCGGCGACCGGGCCGGGGTGCTGGCTGCCATCGCGGCCAAGCACGAGCCCGGGGTCGAGTCGGCGCGCCAGGCCCTCCTGGACCAATACGAAGGTTCCGGGTCCACTTCGCCAGAGGCGGTGAGGATCCTGGCGGGCGCGCTGGTTCGACCCCTGGCCGCCAAGCTCGCCGATCCCGACGGGGGACCCGAGTTCCTCCAAATTCACGCCGAGATGCTCGACCGCAGCCCAGGCGGGGCGGCGGCGGCCCTGCCCAGCCTGGCCCGCTGGAGGGCCCTGATAGACCCGCTCCTGGAGCGCGATGCGGTCCGGCTGCACCGGCGCTATACAGCGATCGTCCACGCCGCCACCGAACTGGCCCGGCGGGCGAGGAGCGGTCCGCACACCGACGACCGCCTCTTTACGAGCTACCTCATCGATGTGGTCACGGCCATCCTGTCGTTCCCGGTGTCGGCGGAGACCCGCCACCTGGCCGACGAGCGAGACGTCGCCATGGGCGACGGGGCCGCGGCCCGGGTGTCCTAGGCGCCAGCCTTCGGCCCGCCATGGCGGCGGCCTCGCATACGAACGCGTGTTCGACTAAAGTCGAGGTCGTGGTCGCAGCCGCACAAGGCAGCCTCTTCGCCATGGGCCCGGTCCAGGTGCGCCCGTCACCCGAGTTCGAACGCACCGAGCTCGAGGGTGGCGCGTGGGTGGACGTGGCCCGGAGCTGGCTGGGGGGCGCCGACGAGCTCGCCGACCGCTTGGCTCGGGAAGTCGATTGGAAGCACCATCGGAGGTGGATGTACGACCGGCAGGTCGACGAGCNNGAGCCCCGCCTCAGCCGTTGGTACCGCGCTTCTGACCGACTCCCCGACGATGCGTTGGCCTGGTTCCGGGTGGCCTTAGGGCGCCGTTACCACGTCCGTTTCGGGGCCATGGGACTCAACTACTACCGCGACGGCCAAGACAGCGTCGCCTTCCACTCCGACCGTGAACTGCGCCATCTCGACGACACCCTGGTGGCCATCGTGACCCTCGGCGCGGCCCGACCCTTCCTGCTGCGCCCACAAGGCGGCGGGCGGTCCATCGATCTGCGCCCCGCGTCGGGCGACCTACTCGTGATGGGCGGGGCCTGCCAGCAGTCGTGGGAGCACGGCGTCCCGAAGGTCACCGCCGGAGCCGGTCCGCGCATCAGCGCGTCGGTCAGATGGGCCCGCAAGGGTGGTCCCGAGCGCGAGTGGGCGCCACCGGACCGCCACGTCGACGGCCACGACGGTCACACCGGCAACGGCGGCGGCCACGGCGGCGGCCCCCACGTCGACGCGCGGAAGTCGCGCCGTCGTCAACCGCCGTAGAGTCCTGCGCATGGACTCCGCCGCTACCACCTTGGAAGCTTCGATCGCTGGCTGTCAGCTGTCCCATCGGAGCTTGCGCATGACCCTCGGAGGGCTGGACGAGTATGCCGTCGGACGGCCGAGCCGCTTGCCGGGCTGGACCGTCGGGCACGTTCTCACCCATGTGGCCCGCAACGCCGAGTCGCACGTGCGGATCCTCGAAGGCGCCCTGGCGGGCGAGCACTTGCAACAGTACGAGGGCGGGTGGGATGGCAGGTTGGCAGGCATCGAAGCCGGCGCCAGCCGCCCCTCTCACGTGGTCATCGACGACGTGATCGCCACCTTCGCCCAGCTGGAGGACGCTTGGGCCAGGATGACGCCAGAAACGTGGGACGGGTACGGCACTTCCGTCGGGGGCACGACGATGGCGTGTCGCGAAATGCCGTTCTTGCGCCGACGCGAGGTCGAAATCCACCACGTCGACCTCGGGCTCGGATACGAGATATCCGACTGGCCGGCCGACTACGTGGCGGCCGAGCTGACCATAGCTACCGCCGAACTGGCGGAGCGAGTGGTTGACTCCGGTGCCCGCGCCGGTTTGCTGGCCTGGCTGGTAGGGCGAGGGGAGCAGCCGACCGGCTTGCAGCTGGAATCCTGGAAGTCCTGACCGGACCGCCACCTGCTGCCGAACGCTCGAGCCCGCTAGGTCTTGGCCGCCAGCTGCTCGGCTTGGTTGACGTAGGTCTCGGCCAGGTTGATATCGGTCTGGTAGGCCGCCAGGTTCGAGGCCTTGAGCGCCGTGTTGGCCGCCGCAAACTCTGAATTGGCATCGGCCAGCAAGGTCTGCACCGTCGCCCCCTTGGAGGGCGGGGCGACCGACGTCGGCACCGTGGTGGTCGTCGACGGCGTCGTATTGCTCGGCGTCGAGCCCGCCGGCAAAGTCGAGGACGGAAGCACGCTGGTGGCGGCCGCCGTGTTGCAGTAGTTGGAGAACGGCGTCGAGCCGTCGGGGTTCTGGATCTGGCACAGCGCGTTGTCGAGCGAGGCGTTCCCGCTGTGGTACGCCTGGCTGTTATAGACGACCACCACGTCGCGCAGGGTCGGAATCTGGTTCGAGGACGACTCCACGTACACCGTTTGCACGTACAGCAGGCTCTCGTCGATCGGCACTATGTCCACTTCGCCGAGCTCCACGTTGGAGCCCTTCTGGTCGTACAGAGTCAGCTCCTGAGAAATCGCCTGATTCGATCGAATTGCATTGGATACGAGGCCGGGACCGTCCACCGTCTCACCCGGAGGCGCTTCGTAGACGCGCAGCTGCCCGTAGTCGTCGGGATCCGACGACGCCGTCATGTACGCGGTCAGGTTCTGCTGGTTGGTCGTGGACGCAATGGGCACGAACGGGGTGAGAAGCATGAACGTCTGCTTGGTCTGACCCGGAAGGTGGGCGAGGATGTACTGGGGCTGCAGGCGCTGCACCGACGCCGGAATGACCTGGCCGTTGGCCCCGACGGTTGCGGCGGGAGCCGACGTGATGTTCGACAGGAGACCGCTGCCGGGATCCGGTGAGACCGCCCAGGCCTGGGCCTGAGAGTAGAAGTCGGCGGCGTCGGTCAGGTGGTAGCGGCCGTACATGTTCGTCTGCACCCGGAACAGGTCCTCGGGATAGCGGAAGTGGGCGACGATTCCCGGGATGAGGGTGTTGGCCCTGCTTTCGGGGATGAACAGGTCAGGGAAAGCTCTCTCGTACACCTGGATGATCGGGTCGCTGGGATCGACGACGAAGAAATCCATGGACCCGTTGTACGCACTGACCACGACCTTGACCGAGTTGCGAACGTAGTTGAAAGTCGAAGACAGCCCGCTGTTACCCGGCACCCGGTCCGTGTCGGCGTTCTGCGAGTACGGGTAGTTGTCCGTGGTCGTGTATGCGTCTATCACCCAGTACACGCCTCCGTTGAGCACCACCGCGTACGGATCGGCGTCGAACTTAAGGAACGGGGCCGCCTTTTGGACCCGCTGCGTGATGTTGCGGATGTACATGACCTTGGAAGACGCAGTTATCTGAGACGAAAGGATGAAGTTGGGGTCCCCGAACCTGAGGGCGAAAGCAGCTCGAGTCAACAGGCTGCCCGCCTTGACCCCGCCGGTGCCGGAGTACTTGGTGGTCACTTCCTGACCGGTGCTGCTGTTGAGGTAGTCGATCTCGGGAGTCTTGGTGTCGGCGATGACGTACCCGCCCGCGGCCGCGCCCTCGCCGTAATAGATCTGCGAGCCCGTGGGTGACAGCCCCAGGTTCGGCTGCTGGGTGGCGGGGGGCAGGTCCGACAGGGCGAAGTTCGGGGTGCCGTCGGTATTGACTCCGCTCTCGCCGATCGGGGCCACGACGGCTCCGTATCCGTGGGTGTACGAGAGGTGCTCGTTGACGAATCCGGAAGGAACCGACGAGTTGAGCTCACGCACCGACGCGATGGTCGCCGTTAGTTCCGTGGCGTCACCGGTGTTGAAGTCGTACCGGTCCAGGTCGAGGTCGTTGAACTGGTAGTACGACCGCAAAGCTTGGTACTTGTCGAACGTGTTGGCCAGCTGCACGGCCGGGTCCAGCAGCCTGACGTTGGCGAGGGTCTGCTGGTTGGCCTCGGCTTGCGGGCTGTCGCCCTGTATCTGCGAGGTGGTGATGGTCGGGGTGTACTGGTATGAACTGTCGACCTGGACGTTGTTGAGCCCGTAGGCCGATCGGGTCGCGTCGATGTTGCGCTGTATGTACGGCGCCTCACGGGTCAGCTCGGACGGGCTGACCCGCAGGGCCTGGTACAGGGCTGGATAGGCGGCCCCGACCAAGACGTACACCAAGGCCCAAAGTCCGACTCCGACAGCGGGAAGGACCCAGCCCTTCTGGCGGATGTTGTACAGGAACAGACCAGCCGCGATGACCGCGATGGCGATGAGCAAGGTCTTGGCCGGTTTGTCGGCGTGCACGCTCGTTGCGGTGGCGCCGTTGACCACGTGGGTACGAGAAAGGACCAGCTCCAGCCGCTCGTAGTAGTAGTCGACGGCCTTGATCAGCGCCAGCACTCCGAGCAGGACCGAGACGTGGGTCTTGACCGCAGCAGAGACGCGGCGTTCGGTCCCTTGCAGCTCGATGCCACCGTTGAGGTAATGGGCCACGGTCGTGACGATCAGCACCACGATGACCGCTTCAAAAGCCCACCCTAGAAGGAAGTTGATGAATGGAAGCTGGAAGACATAGAAGCCGATGTCCTTGTGGAACTCCGGGTCGGTCGCCCCGAAGCTGGTGTGGTAC
>PMHU01000327.1 GCA_003156795.1 Acidimicrobiaceae bacterium | reverse complement strand
CCTTGACAAACATAGGAGCATCGATCCGCGCTCAATCTGAGGTAGGTCTTGCGGTTGTTCTGGGGGCCTACGTTGGGCCGTCCCTGATTGTGAGGAACGGAAGGTTCGACCTCATCGGTCAATACGCCGGCCCCTGAATCCTCCCACGGCTCATCGACCGGGACTGCGACGCTCGGAGGACTCGGCATCGGTCCCGTCGACCCGTTGACATATATTGTGGCGCCCGAGAGCTCGGAAAGGAGCGTGATCGCGGTGTCCAAGGTGCGGGTCGCAGCGGTGCAAGCGAGCTATGTGCTGATGGACCAACGCGCGACGCTTGAGCGTGTAGCAGAGTTGTCTGCCAAGGCGGCCGAGCAAGGCGCTCAGTTGGTGGTGTTTCCGGAGGTCTTTGTGCCGGGCACTCCGATCTGGATCGACACCCGACCGATCTGGGACGGCGACGACGACTGGTACCGGCTGCTGGTTGATAACGCGGTGGTGATCCCGGGGCCGGCCACCGAGCGGTTGGCCGACATCGCCTCCGAACACTCGATATGGCTTGTCATCGGTGTGGAGGAGCGCGATGTGCATGGGGCCACCATCTACAACACGGTTCTGTACTTTTCGCCGGAGGGGCAACTCGTGGAGAAACACCGCAAGCTGGTGCCTACGGGTGCGGAGCGCACGGTGTGGGGTATGGGTGATGGATCAACTCTTCGAGTGGTCCCTACTCCTTTCGCCCGGGTTGGAGGGCTCATCTGCTGGGAGAACTACATGCCGCTTGCCCGGTTCCACCTCTACGCGCAGGGAATAGATATCTGGGTCGCTCCGACTCTGGCGGTCGGCGACGGCTGGATCGCTACCCTCCGTCATATCGCCCGAGAGAACACGATGTTCGTCGTTGGGGTGAACCCGGTCCTGCATGCAGAGCAAGTTCCGACCGCTTTCCCCGATCGAGACAAACTCGTGAGCGACGCCTACCGTCAAGAACACGGAGACTGGCTCGAGCCGGGCAATACCGTCATCGTCGGACCGACTGGCGTCATCATTGAGGGGCCTATCCGCGAACGGGAGGAAACTCTCATCGCGGACCTGGATCTCGACGCGGTTCTATCCGCCCGCCGCATGCGAGATCCCGTTGGCCACTACAACCGACCTGACATATTCCGATTGCTGGTCGACACCTCTCCCAGGCCCCCTGTAGTTGAGAGCCACACTCTCGACGTCTCTGGAACCCAACCCACCTGAATAGCCAACGGCTGGACTCGAAGTATCCCGCTGTTAGCACGTTGTCGTATGACAGGGAACCGGGACCGCCTCTCGGAGACGGGGGCGCTCGTCCGAGTGCAAAATGACCGCAGGGCAGGCTGGTTCGTCGTGACAGCCCTGAACGCCGTGAGCGCCGTGATCGGCCTCCTGTGGCCATTACGCAAGCGCGAACAAGCTCGCCGAGACGTCTGATCTCCGTAGATACAGCGAGCGCAGAATGTTCGGTCTCGCCTCCAGTCGGGATGCAGGCCGAAGCCACCTCTGCACGCGGATTCGGCAGGCACCGTGTGTCAGGAAGATGTCATCGAACGTTCTATTCGCCGGAACTCGGTGCCATAATCGCTGGATGTTGACCGTCGTCATTCTGGACGTCTCCCTGTCGATGCCCATGCGCGACAACTGGTTAGCCGCCCATGGGGACGTTTTGGCCTTGGTCGAGGGGCTGCAAGGCCCCGACAGTTCGGATGAACTAAAGGCCGTCATTGCCTTTTCAGAGCTGCCCCGATCCGTCGATGTGGCCGAGTTGGCCAGCATGGGGTGGGACTACGTGTACGGCTCTAACATCGCGGCGGCGCTGCACCTGGCTCTGGCTGAGATGGATGGCGAACCGGGCCGGGTCGTGATCTTCAGCGACATGGAGGCGACGGCCCACCTCGCCGACGACGGTGGAGTCATCTTCTCCTTTCCTCCTTCGCCTGACACGGCCGAAAAGACGATTCAGGCGGTCGGCGATTGTCTGTCAGGCGGATTGCGCCTAGAGGTGAGGCGGTACCGCGGCGAGGCCATACAGAACGATGCGGTAGATGCGCTCATGCAAGAGGTGATCCGTCTAGGCGGCAACGTGGTTGAGGTCGTTGTGCCGACAACCTGAGTTTCAGGCAGGAAAGGATCGCCTGTCGCGTTACGCGAGCGCCGAAGGTTCCCTCTCGCGCTCCCGCTTTATTTCTGAGGGACTGCCAAGACCGCGACCCGATTCGTCGTACTGGCGCGCCGCCTTCTGATCGGCTGGCGATATCAGCATCCGACGAAGCAGCTAGCGAGCACCGTATATTTGGCACTTGTATACCTGGTGGACCCACGAGACCACTCTGTGACTAGCCGTTGTAGTGTTCAGCCGATCAGGTCAGCGGGTGATGGCTCCGAGGAGTTCGTTGAGGATCTGGTTGATCTCCTCAAGCTCGCTTTCGCGCAGGTCGGCGGCCTTGACGCCGATGGCCCTGGCCGCGACCCCGGTGTGGCCAGTGGTGCCGCTGGGGTCGGAGTCGAGGAACTTGCTCAGGGCGGCGCGGATGATCTTACGGTCGATGTCGGTGAGCCGATTGTCGTTGCGCGCCATTTGCGCCCTCCTGGGATCGTTTGGGTTCCAGGATACAAGTGCCGAATATTCACTCCCGCGCCGCCGGATTCGTGGCAACGCCGTCGGCCATTACGCCGGAGTCGGCAGTCTGAGCGAATCACCCAACGCACCAATGGTGTGTGGGTGTGATCATCTGATCTGGCCCCACTTGGGGCCGTTTTGATCCCTTGATCAAAGTGGGGCCAACTCAAGTTGACAAACTCAGTTGCTGTCTACCCGCACATAATATTCACCCATACCGGTGGCCTGGCATGGACATTATGCGTCCGATATCAGCCGTGGAGTTGACCCGGTTGCGTGGACACGGTGTCCAAACCACCGGGTCAACTCCAGCTAGGGGGCGCGCCACGAAGGAGGCCGAGATAGAACATTCGGCGCCCCTCCTTGCAGCTATGACTTTCGATCCGTCGGCTTGCGCTCGGCGAGTGGGTGAGGTGCCTGTGGATGGCAAGGAGGCACGCAAGGACCAAGCCAGTGCCTAACAATACGGCTCCCACTCGAAGCCCTCGGCTATTCCCGTGTGTCCAGCCNNGCCATCGAACAGAAGGGCTACGCCGGCGAGCACGCTGCAGAAGCACAAGGTGTAGACCCCGACCAGAACCCGATGCGCGGTCAGCCAATCTACAAAAGCCAGAGCTCTCTGGAGCGGTGCGGCGAGATGTGGCCGGTAGTCGGGGGTGGGGATGAGGGGTCCCCGGAAGTGGGTCCGGCTCAGGTGGACCCCTATCCAGGGGCCCCGTCAGTGGGGCAACAGCCGTGGCGGTGGTCCGTGCCCTTGGGCCAGGGCGGCGGTTGCGAATGATCTGCTGCTGGGCCGTATCGGGGCAGGCTGCCGTCAGAATTGACCGTCGGATGTGAACGTCACGCGGGCGTAGGCGAAGGGATCAGCTATTGAGGTTTGTCTCGTCTGTGACGGTCGATCCGGTCGGGTATGTGCCTTGGACTGTCACCGGTTCGTTCGCTGGTGCGATGGTGATGGTTCCTGACCCGGCTGGTAGTGGGCCGTTGGGTAGGTAGGCAGTGAAGCTCTCGGTGTCGGTTCCGTCTGGGGAGGTCACCTGAATGGTGTCTCCATTGTTTATGACGAAGGTCGTCTTGACCACTGCGAGCGATGTGATCTGGGAGTCGTTACTGAGAGCGCCTTTCAAGGTGGTCGTGTTGAGGGCGGTCTCGCAGGTGGACTGTTCGGTGGTGTTCTCGAAGTCGGGGTAGAAGTATAGGTAGCGGTAGCACGCGGACGAGTTCGGAAGCAGGGACGGGACATTCGGATCGACGGCGACGGATTCGGACGGGAAGCTGGTGGGGACGTTCGTGGTGTCGATCGGTATGCTCATCGCCCCAGCCGGCAGGATGCCGTTGTCGGTGGTGATATCTGCGGTGAAGGTTTGGGTTTGGCCGTCGCTCACGACCTCGATCGGGTCATTGTTATCTACGGCGAATGTCGTCGCGGCGACGTCGAGCGTGGACACCTGTCCGGGTCCCGCCGATGCGGTCAGAGTGGTGTTCGGGGAAGAGAGTCGGCTGGCGCCCACGTCGAAGTAGTCGGAGAACAGAACGTCCCCCGTGTTGATCAGTGTTTGATACACCTGGTCGATGAAGTACGGGTTGTCGTCCTGGGGTTCCCACTGGGTCAGCGCCAGAGGTAGGCCCTTGCCTTGGGCGAAGTTAACCCAATAGTCGATTCCGTTGGTCTCGGTTTGCTCGACGTTCCATTCCTGGTACGGGTTGTTAGCAGTGGCCCCGCACTGACCGCTCACCTGGTCGTCGAAGTCAAGTCCGATGACACTCGGAGTCCCGTTGCTGCTGGTCGGCCAAGCTTCCGAGGGTGGAACCGGATTGCCTCCGACTGTCGGCGCGGTAGAGGCGCACAGTCCCATCACCCACACGAACTTGAACTGGTAGTTAGTCATGTTCGCCTTGTTGTACAGTGACTGTTCGAGATCCATCGTCTTGACGATCTTGCCGTAGTAAGTCGCCCAGTCGGCCGGGTCCGGGCCGTACTGATCCGCGTACCAGTTTCCTTCGGCTTCATCACCGAGGCGAATATAGGCGTTCCCGTCGCCGCTCCCCATGAGGGCGTCGGCCGTTGCGATGTAGTACGGGGCCCAGTTGCACGGCTGGTTCTCCTGAGACACGAGTTCTGCTGAATAGGTGCAGTAGTTGCTCGACGTGCAGGTCGCCTTGTTCGGGTCGCACCAGTTATAGACGTCACTCGCGAGATTAGCGGCGATATCGGTCAAGTCGGCATTCGTAAGATTCACGGTGCTGCCGTTGCCAGCCTCAACGCACTGATTGAGACCGTGCGTCGAGTCAATCGTCGCGAACGGCGTCGTATCCCCAGTTGACACATACTCCGAGCCGACCATCGTCGCCACGTCGGCGACGGTGGATCCGCTCGGAAAGTTGAAGTTGGGTGTTGCGCTATCGATCGAGATTGACATTGATCCCGAACCAACAGCAGAACTCGCCTCAAAGATCTGCGCCTTAGTACCAGAAGCCACTTCTATCAGGTCATTGAGACCAATCGCAGCCGTCGTGCCAGGAGGAGAAGTCACGTTCAGCGTTGAGATCTGACTCTTGCCCGTAGCGACACTTAGCGTCGCCAACGGCACCAAGCAGGTCGGCTGCATAGACACGATGAGGCTGACCCTCCCCTGCGTCCCTGCCGACCCGGTGAACCCCGTCCACTGTCCCGCCTTCCGGCCGCCCGCAAGACCGGTAACACCACCATTGGCACCATCACTGGTGGTCCAACCGCAAGATCCGAACTCAGCGGGCGACTGACCCGTCGCCCAAGCATCGTAAGCATCGAGCCCCGAGCAGCTCTGGTCATTCCCGGACTCGTTCGAAGAGCCGTTATCGAGTTGAACACCGATCGACACGTTCGAAGCACTCGCCGCGCCGCGGCTGGGGGCAGACACGACCCCACCCGACACCAACAGCGCCCCCATGGCTAGGCCACCCAACCATCGCAGTCCACCCATAGCGTGAGGATACGATCGGACCGCCCAATCCGCAAGGGTCATCTGACGGGTCCCCGGATAGGGCGGTCGAAGCCGTCGCGTTGGTCCGACGCCTCGTCGAACGAGCCACCCAGGTCCTCGCCCGGCGCCGGCCGACGACATAACCCCTCGCGCGCATAACCCCTCGCGCACTGTCCATCATGAACGGGTCCGCATACAACCCCTCGCGCACGTTTGTCCGCACACCAGCTGATCGCGCACGAATCGCGCACGCCGTCGGTCGTGGCTCCGATCCGACCGATCTCAGATATGCGCCCCCACCAGGAGGTTTTCTCCAGAGCCCGAGAGGAGAATCGAACTCCTGACCTACGCATTACGAGTGCGTTGCTCTACCGGCTGAGCTACCCGGGCTTGTTGCGGACTCGATGTTACTGGAGCGCACGGTCGGCGACTCGGTTTGGACAACGTCGAACACCAGCAGCTCCGGTGGCGCATTATCCTTCAACCGTGACCAGCAGTCGCCGACCCGTCGGGGTCTTCGACGTGTTGGACGGGCCCAAGCGCCAGCGTCCAGGGGCGGCGGCAGTCATTACCCGCCAAGGCGAGACGACCTACGAGGCCCTGGATGACCTGGCCGACAAGGCCAGTGGGGCGCTGTACGACCTGGGACTCAAACCCGGGGACCGATTGGCAGCCTCCTTACCGAACGACCTCGACATACTGGTGTGCTTCCACGCCGCCATGCGCCTGGGGGCAATCTGGGTCGGAGTAAATAGGGCTTTGGCGCCGCCCGAAAAGGCTTTCATCCTGGCCGACTCACAATCGACGCTCATGTTGGCGGACGAGTCGGTGGCCGATGAGATGAGGGGCTGCTTGACATCGGACGTGCGCGTTGTCGACAACGGGTGCTGGCACCAAGCTCTGGACGCCTCCCAGGGTCGACCGTCAGTCCCGACACCAGACCCGTCGGATCCAGCGGGCATCGCCTACACGAGCGGAACGACCGGCCGCCCGAAAGGTGCCGTCCACAGCCAATCGGGTCTAATCCTGCCGGGCCAGGCCACGGTCGCCCGCCGAGGCTGGGACGAGAACCTGCGAAAAGGCGACTCCTTGCCGCTGACGATCCTCAACATGATGGTCCTGACGACCCTCCTGACCGCCCAAGCAGGTGGCGTAGCGATAATCATCGACAAAGGCGACGTCGCATCTGTGGTCGAGTGGATTCGACGCGAGCAGGTGAGCGTATGGAATGGACCGCCTGCGCAACTCCACACCATGGTCAGTGACGAGAGCGTTCAAGACGAGGACCTCGCCAGTCTGACGGAGGTATGGGTGGGAGGCGCGGACTGCCCTGACAGGCTACGCGACGCGTTCGAGGACCGGTTCGGCATCCGGGTGAGTCGCACATACGGTCTCACTGAAGCCCCGGCACTAGTAAGCCTCGACGACCTCGCAGGCGAACGTCCCGAAGGCACGAGCGGACGACCACTCGATCACGTCGCAGTCGCGACCCTCGGCGATGAACTCGTGTTGTCGCCGGTCGCGCAGGGACCGTGGGCCGGTATGTACCGACCGATGCTCGGCTATTGGAACAAACCCGTGGAGTCCGAAGCCGCTCTAGAGAATGGGCTCCTGCACACCGGCGACTTGGGTTCGGTATGTGCCTCGGGTCACCTTCGCGTTGTGGGACGGAAGAGCCAGGTGATCATCCGCGGAGGCGCCAACGTCTATCCAGCCGAGGTCGAAAGGGTGCTGGTCGAAGCGCCCGGAGTGCGGGCCTGCGCGGTCGTTGGTGTGCCCGACGACCGCCTCGGACAGCGGGTCGGTGCGGCCGTCGAGACGGTGCCGGGTGCGGTCGTCGACAGAGATGCGATCGTGGCCTACTGCCGTGAGCAGCTGGCCGCTTACAAGGTGCCCGAACGCTTCGTATTCCTCGAGCGCCTTCCGCGAAACCAAATGGGTAAGGTCCCCAGCGGCGAGATCCGGCGTCTTCTATCCGACCGATCGGTGTCGGACGCCGGCGCGTAGACACTCGGTCGCGCCAAGGCGTCATCTAATGGGGCCCGTCGCCGAACGACTCGTTTTGGACCGGCCAAGACCCTGACACGATTGTCAGGGAACCTGCGGCCGAGGGTAACATTCGGACCGAGATGGGTGAGCTCCACGAGGCTGCTGTCGCCGGGATCTACCAAAGTGAGCAGGGCGATCTGAGTACACGGGACCAGGCTGAAGTGTGGTGGGAGGCCGCCGAGGGAGCTTGCCGGGACGCCGGCATCGAGCTAGCCGACATCGATGGTCTGGTCGGAAACGGGCCCGCAGGGATAGGCCTTCGCAGCCATATGCCGGGAGCCGGTTTGGCCGAGCAGCTCGGACACCCACTGCGGTTCCACGCCAAGAGCGAGACCGGGGCGGGCTCACCTCTGGCCGGTCTCAACCTGGCAGCCCACGCCGTTACGCAGGGCCTGGCCGATGCCGTCGTCATTGTCAACGCTGTCGCGGGCGCCGGCGAGGGGTACACCAGCTCGGACAGAGATACCTCGGTAGCGGCGATGGCCAAGCTCAGCGGACCTTACGAGTACGTCTACGGCACGACCCGTGTCGCCGACTACGCCGTGTTTGCCATGCGGCACTTTTACGAGTTCGGGACCAGTTCTGCACAGCTCGCCGAGGTGGCGGTGGCGCAGCGCCACCATGCGACTTTGCATCCACTTTCAGTCACGGGTCGGCGGGGGGACATCACCATCGACGATGTACTCGAGTCGCCGATGATCGCGGACCCTCTGCACCTCTACGACTGCTGCATCATCAACCAGGGTGCGGGCGCCATGATCGTCACGAAGGCCACGCAGGTCGCGTCGCTAGGGAGGCACGCGGCTGTCGTCCTCCTTGGTTACGGCGAGGGCCACAGCCACTTGGACCCGAACTCGATGCCCAGCATGACCGACTGCCCGGCCGCCAAGCTGGCCGCCGACACGGCTTTCGGAATGGCGGCGGTGCGACGCGATGAGATCGATGTAGCGGGCTTGGCTGACCACTTCACCATCGGCGTCATCCTCGGCTTGGAAGACGCAGGCTTCTGCGGCCCGGGGGAAGGCGGGAGCTTTGTCGAAGGAGGCGGAATCGGACTCGACGGGCACCTGCCGATCAACACGTCGGGCGGCCACTTGTCATTCAGCCACGCCGGCTTTTGTGGGATCTTCACTGCCATCGAGGTGGTCGAGCAGCTGCGCCACGAAGGTGGGGAACGGCAGGTTGACGGGGCTCGCGTCGGGTTCGTGACGGCCACTGGAGGAGCGCAGCAAGCCCACGCGGCAGCTGTCCTGGCGAGAGCGTGACCACGGTCGAGGAAGGCTCGTACGAGAAGTTCCTCCCAGAAGGCATCCCGTCCAGCCAGATGCCCTTCTGGGAATCGCTACGCGCCCACGACATCCGCGTCCAACGGTGCGACCGCTGCGGCACCTATCGCTATCACCCCAAGGACGCTTGTCCCAGCTGCCAGAGCAGAAAAGCAACCTGGGCACCCTTGAGTGGACGCGGCACGATCTATACCTACACCGTCGTCCGGCGTGCGCCTAGCGCGGCATACGCGTCGGACCTTCCGTACGCGTTGGTCCACGCGACAATGGATGAAGGATTCCGAATGGCCGCCGGCGTGGCCGAATTGAATATCAACGATCTTCGCATCGGCATGCCTGTCAGGATCGTCTATGACGACGTCACACCCAATTGGACGCTCTTCAGGTTCACCTCGACGTGACCAGCGAAACGAGACCGATGTGGAGGTAGAGCCGGGACTGTCCCACGATCAGCAGATGATCCTCGAGTCGACGACGAGGTTCCTCGAGGAGCACGTACCACCCGCGACGACGAAGGACTGGGCCTCTGAGGGATTGACCCACAACAGTGAATACTGGCGGCAGGCAGCCGACATGGGCTTCACTTCGATGCTCGTCCCCGAAATCTACGGGGGAGTCGCCGTTGACGAGCCCGTCGCCAGCCTCTGCATCGTGTCCCAAGCGATCGGTCGACTCGTTGCCCCGGGCCCGCTGACGGCGTGCAATCTCGTCGCCGACGCCATCGTCCGCTGGGGCTCGGAAGCGCAGAAGCGCGCTTGGCTCCCGGGTCTGACCAGCGGCGAATGCGTGGCGAGCTGGGCCGTCGCAGAGACACCCGACGTCTGGCACCCTGAGGGCATGTCCACCACGGCGCGTATCAGCGGGGGCGACGTCCTCGTTAGCGGTACCAAGATCGCCGTCGAGGCGCCCGACGTCGCAGAGGTTTTCCTGGTGACGGCCTCGGGCCCGAGCGGTCCATCACAGATCCTCGTGCCTTCCGGCAGCCCCGGCATCGTGATCTCCGCAGGCCGGTCTCTGGACCTCAACCGACAGCTCGCCGATGTCACCTTCAGCGACGTCAGGGTGCCGACCTCGGCGATACTTGGCGACGTCAGCCGAGACGGCCAATCGGTCGACGCCTCCAAGGCCGTCGCCCACCAACTCGTTCTGGCCGCCTGCCTCCTGTGCGGGGAGACGGCGGCGATGATGGATGCCGTCTTGACTTCGACCCTGGAGTACATGATGGACCGCTTCGCTTTCGGTCGCCGCATCGCCTCCTACCAAGCGTTGAAGCATCGGGTCGCGGACCACAAGGTCAGGGTCGAAACGGCGCTGGCTCTAGCTTCGGCATTGGCCAGGGCGATCGACTCGGCCGACCCAAGGGCGGAGCAACTGTCCAGCATCGCCAAGGCCCACATCGGCGAGCAGTCCGTCGACGTCATCTCAGATTGCTCCCAGCTGGTCGGTGGCATTTCGCTGACATGGGAGCACGACCACCATCTTTTCCTTAGAAGGGCCACCGTCAATCGGGTCCTGTACGGGTCGCCATCTCAGCATCGTGAACGACTCTGCGTCATGGCCGGAATCTGATATCTGATGGTTGACTTGACGATCGAGCGCGAAAGTGTCGATTCCTTCTACGAAAGGGCCAGGGCCTGGATCGTCGGGCACTTGCCTCGGTCTGATCGGAGCGTCGGATTCGAAGTGGACGACGAAGCCGAACGTGTCCTGATCCAGGAAGCGCGTCAGGTCCAGAGGAAGATATTCGATGCAGAATTCGCTGGTATTCGCTATCCGCCGGAGTACGGCGGATTGGGACTCNNGTGGGCCCGAGCCGCGACCGGATTCCGACTCCCTTCCTTGTTTAACGTCACCCACGGCATCATCGGGCCCACGATCCTCGAGTTCGGGACCGAGGTTCAAAAGCGACGCTTCCTACCTGCCATGCTGCGAGGCGAGGAGCTGTGGGTACAACTCCTCTCCGAGCCGAGCGGCGGTTCCGATCTCGCCGGCTTACTGACTCGGGCCTCTCGCGATGGTGACGCCTACGTGGTCAACGGTTGCAAGACCTGGAGCACCCGAGCACAGTTCTCCGACTTCGCAATGGCTCTCGTCCGGACCGACCTCGACGCCCCCAAACATCGAGGGTTGTCGATGATCGTGTTTCCGATGTCCAGCGCCGGCATGACAGTCAGACCGATCAAGCTGTCGACTGGTGCGTCTCATTTCTGCGAAGAGTTCCTCGACGACGTGGTCGTCCCGTCAGCCAACCTGATCGGCGAGGAGAACGACGGGTGGCGTGTGGCCAGCGGCCTTCTGTACCACGAGCGGGCCATGGTCGGTGGTAACAGCCTCAACGATCACTTGCTCACCTCGTCAGCGCCGGAGTCGGTTGAGGACGAACTTGTGAGCCTGGCCAAAAGGCTGGGAACCCATTCCGACCCGGTCGTCCGACAGCTCATTGGCGAGGCCCTGGTGCTGCGCGGATTGTCCGAACCGACCATCCAGCGAATCAACTCTCTGATGCAAGTTGGGCAACTTCCCCCCCAAGCGTCAGCCATCTTGAAGCTTCTGGGTTCTACCGTTCAGCTTCGACTCAGCGAGATCGCGATGGAGATCGGCGGCGTTCGGGCAGCAGCCGCGGATGACGACGAAATCAGCACCTACGGTTTGCGTTGGCTCGGTGCCCGGACCACAACCATCGCCGGCGGCAGCAACGAGATCCAGCGCAATCAGATCAGCGAGCGGATCCTCGGCCTTCCACCCGAGCCGAGTCCGGATAAGGGTATTCCCTTCCGGCAGGTACTGGCCGACAGACGCACCAACCAATCGTGACGCACCCTACCGATACTCGAGAGGCTCCCATGTGGCTACCTGAACTCAACCTCGGAACCCTGTTCATCGACGGCGGATGGGGTCCGTCGAGTGCCGGAACGGTCTTCGAGTCGACCAACCCGGCAACCGGGGAGACCATCGGTACCTTGAGTGCCGGCGATGCCACCGACACACGCAGGGCGATCGCGGCCGCGGCCACCGCTCAACCCGAATGGGCGGCCCGAACCGCATACGACCGATCGGCCGTGCTGTATGAGGCCCATCGCCTGATGAGGGAGCGGGCGGACGACCTCGCCCACCTGATGACAGTCGAGCAGGGCAAGCCGCTCAGGGCCGCTCGAAACGAGGTCAACTACGGCGCGGATTTCCTCCTGTGGTTCGCAGAGGAAGCCAAGCGCGTTTACGGGGCGATGATTCCTTCACCCCGGGCCGACCAGCGCTTCCTCGTCATGCACAAGCCCGTCGGCGTGGTCGCGGCCATCACGCCGTGGAACTACCCCATCTCCATGATCACTCGGAAGGTCGCCCCGGCCATTGCTGCGGGGTGCACAGTCGTCTTGAAGCCCGCCGAGCAAACGCCGATCTGCGCCGTTGCCATCTTCGAGCTACTGGCGGAGGCCGGGTTGCCCCCCGGTGTTGCGAACCTGATCACGACCGAGCGACCGGAACCCGTTGGAGCCGAGATGCTAGCGAGTCCATTGGTGCGCAAATTGACATTCACGGGTTCGACCGAGGTGGGCAAACGCCTCGCCGGCGAGGCCGCGTCGAGAATGAAGCGGGTGTCGGTCGAGCTGGGAGGGCACGCCCCCTTTATCGTCTTCGGGGATGCCGATCCTTCGCACGCCGCGAAGGGCGCCGCCCTGGTGAAGTTCCTCAACACCGGACAGGCGTGTATCTGTCCCAACCGAATTTTCGTCCACCGTTCGCTCGTAGGCGAGTTCGTCGCCACCTTCACCGAACGGGTCGCGGCGTTGAAGGCCGGCAATGGGTTGGAGGCAGGAATCAGCATCGGGCCGCTCATCGACCGAACCGCCTTGGAGAAAATGAACCGTCACGTCAGCGACGCCGTGAGCAAAGGGGCGACCCTCGTGGCCGGAGGTGAGCAGCTAACGGGGGAGGCCTTCGGTCAAGGAGCCTTCTTCGCTCCGACCATCCTGTCGAACGTAACCCCCGAAATGACCATCTATCGTGAAGAGACCTTCGGACCCATCGCGCCCGTCATCACCTTCGACGATGAGAGCGAAGTGGTGGCCATGGCCAACGACACGTCCTACGGTCTGGCGTCCTACGTCTACACCCGGGACATTGGTTTGGCTTTGCGGGTCACAGAGGCCTTGGACTTCGGGATCGTTGGAATCAACGACATCAACCCCACGGCTGCGGCGGCACCATTCGGCGGCATGAAAGAGAGCGGGCTGGGTCGGGAAGGCGCCCAGGAAGGTCTAGCCGAGTACCTCGAGACGAAGCTCGTCGGATTGAGCATCTGACGGAAAGCGAAAGGAGACCGTATGGCTGAGAACCTGTTCCTCGCATTCTCGAACCCGGCGGACCCGAGCAGGGAAGCCGAATTCAATGAGTGGTACGACCAGACCCACATCCCGCAACTACTAAAGCACGTCCCAGGATTGGTCAGCGCCCAACGATTCCGCCTGGAGTCGACGCAGCTCCCCCACCGCTATCTGGCCATCTACGAGGTCGACGGTGACCCTGACGACGTCATAAAGGACCTCGGTGCGCGTGGAGCCGATGGGAGCGTCGAGCGATCTCCGCTCCTTCAACGCGATCCCGCTCCGATAGCCCTGTTCGTTTCGGCGATGGGCGGGAGGATCACCAAATAACGCCCGCTCTCATGCCGGCTCCGCCGGCCCGTCGGGACTCAATGCGCTGACCTGGTTCCGGCCGCGGGAGCGCGCCCAGCGGGGTAGTCCCTGATCATGTTCTCCTGCACGAAGGAGGCAACCAACCGTCCGCCGCCACTAAAGACGTTGGCCCTACCGTATGATCTCCCCCTACCGGCGTACGGGCTTTCGTGAGCGAGCAGGAGCCACGATGACGCTGTAAATGGCTCGTGGAAGCTGAGCGTCTGGCTCAGGACCGTCGTGGACACCGAAACGTGGGCCAGGGACTGGCCGACACCTGGATGCGGACGCATCGCGGTGGCGATCAGAAACCCATCGCTCGCATACGCGAGCAGCGCCTGACTCATGACCGGATCATCTGGCGCACCGGGAAAGCGGGTCCACACATCGAGCGTCGGCGGTCCGATGGCGTCTGGATCATAGATGTCGACCTGCGCTTCGTACCGTACGTCCCACCACGAGCTCTGTCCCCTAGGGGGCAGGCGATCGCCCGCTGTCTCGATCGAAGGATCCTGGCCATGGCGAATCAAGTCGGGATCTGGCGCGTGTAGCAATACGAGGGATCTGGCGCACAGTTCGTCGCCTTGGCGGACACTGATCGTCATGCTGGCGAAGGACCGTCCGGAATGCATGGTCTCGACATCGAAATTCAGAGGGCGCTCGCAGGTCGCGCTGCGCGCGAAAATCGTGTGCACCGATTTGATTTCCTTCGACGGATGGGTACGCCCTGCCGCCACTACCGTCTGTGCGAGGATCTGGCCGCCGAACACGACTCGGCCCCCCTCATCCAGACTGTTACCGGAGAAGCCGCCCTCGACCTCCTGGAGGTCGAGAGTCCCGAGCACCTTCGAGAGCTCCCCCAATGCGGCCGTCTCTTCACCTGTCCCTGACGCTTGCGTCATATCCTCATTCTCCTACGTCGGACCGCCTTCTGCCAGTTGTCGCCGGGGCAAATGAGTTCCGCCTCCCAGAGGGGCTCCAACAGCAATGTCCCCGGAACTGAAGCGCTTACATCGCTTCCGTCGGGCGTCAAGGTCAAGGGTCAGCGGTCAGCGACCGGGGCGCGGTAGGCCGAGTCCCCGTTCGGCGATGATGCCCCTCTGTACCTCGCTGGTCCCGCCGTAAATGGTCGTCACGGCTGCGTGCCGGTAAAGGTGCTCGATCCAACCATCCGCCGGGGCGTCCCCGTCTCCACGGCGCAGCACCCCCTTTGCTCCGAGCATGTCGAGGAGCTCCCCGGCATCGGCTGTCATCGACTCGGAGTACCACAACTTGTGCATCGAACCTTCGACGGTGGGAAGACCTCCGCGGGCCGCAACGAAGGAGGTGCGGTACGCGAGCAGCTTCGCCACTTCGTTGTTTATCCGCATCGAAGCCAGCCTCTCTCTGACGAGCGGGTCGTCGATGATGGGGGTGCCGTCGTCTCCTAGGGTCGTCTTCGCCCAGGCGACAGCTTGTTGCCAAACCCGGTCGGCATCACTGAGTCCGAATCCGCCACGTTCGAACGTCAAGGCGACGGTCATGACGTCCCACCCTCCGTCCACCGACCCCACCCGATAACGATCCGGGACGCGGACGTCGTTGTAGAAGGTCGCGTTCGTGCGTTCACCACCCATGGTGTGCACTGGGTGCATCTCGACTCCTGGCGAGTCCAGAGGAACCAGAAACATCGTTAGACCCTTGTGCTTGGCAACTTCTGGGTTCGTCCTCGCGAGCAGGAAGACGAACGCCGCCTCGTGGGCGAGGGTGGTAAACATCTTCTGGCCGTTGATCACCCAATCATCACCATCCCGAGTGGCGCGCGTTTTGGCGGCGGCGACATCTGAGCCAGAATCGGGCTCGCTGTAGCCGAGCGCGAAAATGATCTCCCCGGCCAAGGCGGGCGGCAGAAACTCCTGCTTTTGGTCCTCCGTACCGACGTGGCGGATCGTGCGGGCGACGATCAATGACTGCCCCAGGCCGTCGGTGGGCGCGCCGGCCAACCGGAGTTCGTCCCGCAGCGCAGTCATTTCGAACGGGTCGCGGTCTTGACCGCCGAACTCCTTAGGCCAGGCCGCCCCAATCCATCCGCGCGCGCCCAGCGCTCGATAAAAGGTCCAGTCGTGGGCGGTCCCGGTCTCGTGCACCCGGTCGATCGTCTCCTGAGGCAGATGCTCGGCCAAGAACTCCCGGACCTCGGTACGAAGTTCTTCACATCGGTCACCCAGAGAGAAGTCCATCAGGTCCTCGCTCCTGGCCCGAACAGCACGTCGGCAAGCGCTTGGAGCCCGCGGCGCGGGTCGCCGAGCGCGAGCGACCAGGCCTTTGCTCGCCTGTAATAGAGCTGGACGTCATACTCGAGCGTGAAGCCATAGCCGCCGTGTACGTGGAGCGCGACCCCGCTCGCCTTTTGAGCCGTCCTCCCCGCAAACAGGAACGCCATCCCTGCCAGAGCCGGTGCATCGGTCTGACAGACGTCTGCCGCCCATGCGGCCTCTCTCGCAAGCATGGTCGCTCCGTCCACCGCCGTGGCCACGTCGGCGAGGTCGCGGGCAATCGACTGGAAGGACCCGATCGGGACTCCGAACTGCTTGCGCTGCTTGGCGTACTCGACTCCCAGTCCCAAAGCTGTCGCCCCGAGCCCGGCCTGGGCCCCGGCAGTCAGAGTTCGCCACTCGTTCAACGCAGTTGCGTGGAGTTCCAGCGCGGCCGACCCTGACGCGAGCACCGTCCGATCGGCTCCGAACGATCGATCGGCTACTGGAGAATCGCCGAGATTGCGGCGCCCGACCGGTGGCTCGCCCGAAGCCAGTACCAGATCTGAGCCGTCCAGCCCGACGACGAGCTCGGCTATTCCTCCGGCGGGGACCATCCGGGCCTGACCGTCGCGGACCGGCGTCAACGCAACCGTCGCCACGGCCGGAGCAGAAGAGGTCAGGCGTTCCAACGCTTCCCGACCGCTGTCTCCTACTCGAGCCAGAACACGAGCGGCGATCATCCCTTCCAGGAGCGGGATCGGCGCCAGCGACGCCCCGAGTTGCTCAGTAATGAGCACGAGGTCGACCAAGCCGGCCCCGCCGCCCCCGCTGCCTTCGGGAACCCCGATGGCCGGGCCGCCCAGCTGGGCGACGCGAGACCAAAGAGACGGATCGAACCCGTGAGGCTCGGCCGATCTCACCACAGAGGGCGGCGACTCTTTCAGGAAGAAGGCACGAAAGGCCGCCACCAAATCCTGCTGTTGTGGGTTTAGGTCTAAGTCCACGAGGCTTCCTCAGCGGATCTGCTCGGCAACTTCCGCGTCTATCCGTCGACGATATTCCATGCCCTACAGCTCTAGCGATCGAGGATCCCCTACGGAAGCTTCGCCCGTGCTTTCAAAGCGTTGCGATCGGGCTTACCGGCAGGCATCAGGGGCAACGTATCGACCACGATGATCCGCTCCGGCCACTTGAACTTGGACAGGCCTCGCTCTTCGAACCACGCGCACGAAACCTCCAAGTCGAACGGTGATGTGGCGACGACAAATGCGCACACGCGCTCCCCCAAGCGTGGATCCGGGTATCCGACTACGACCGCTTCCTGGACAGCGGGGTGAGCTTCGAGCACCGCTTCGAGCTCGGGCGCCGCGATGTTCTCGCCGCCGCGGATGATCACGTCCTTGGGCCGGCCGGTGATGCGCACGTAACCGTCAGCGTCGATTGTCCCGAGGTCGCCGGTGCGGAACCAGCCGCCATCCATCGCCGCCGAGGTCGCGGCG
>PMHU01000198.1 GCA_003156795.1 Acidimicrobiaceae bacterium | reverse complement strand
TCCGCTAGGGAGGCGCAACAACATCGCCGTCCGCTAGGAAGGCGGCCGCGGGATCTACTTGAAAGCGGTCTCTTCGGAGCCCGACAGCAGCTTCATCACGTCGTCACGGCGAAAGCGCAGGTGGCCTCCGATCGTGCGCAAGCTGGGGAGCTTGCCGGCTGCGGCCCAGTTGATGACCGTCCTTTCGGTCACGTCGAAGATCGATGCGACCTCGTGGCTGCGAAGGAGCTGCGGGGGTTCGCCGATGGAAGGCCTCGTCCGGGATGGGACCGGGACGGGAGTCGGAGCGGGCTTCGGCACGCCCAGCAGGACGGGCCGCTGTTCCTCGGCCTCGACCGGGCGGCGCACTTGGAACAGATGTCCGGTGAGCTGGCGGGCCAGGGCGCCCATGGCTCGCTGTTCGCGTTTCGTCAGCTGCCTCAGCCAACGGTCCATGACGGCTACCACGCCCACCGTCGCACCGTTCGCGTCGCGCAACCCCACGCCATAGGCCCATCTCATCGAGTGGGGCGGGAGCACGAGGGGGCTCTTGGGCAAGCTGGTGACCAAGTCGACGAACTCGGCCGGCCCGGCGCTACCGGCTATGGCGTCGAGCAGCAGGGCGTCGTTTAGGCCATCCCTGGTGTCGAAACCGTGGGACAGCGTGCTCCAGCCACCCCCGGCTTGCGGGACCGACAGCACGGCGACAGGTGCCTGACAGGCCAGCGCCCCAAGCAGTAGGAGGTCGGCGAACACTTGGCCCGGAGGATTGGAGATCCCCGACAGGCGCACGTATCCGCCTGCGGGCGCACCTGCCTCGGCCAAGCCGCCATTGGAACGGGATGAGCTGAGACGTGACACCGTCATGGATGATGAGTCGGCGTCGACCGGATCGGACTTGAGAGAAAACTAGGAAAGACCGCCCAAAGCCCAACTTGGGTCCACCGGGCCGGGGCCGCCACCGAGCCCGAACCCTCCAGCAATGGCCCGGGTCACGAAGGCTTTCGCGGCCGCACACGCCTTCGGAATCGGGATGCCCGCGGCCACCTGCGCCGTGATGGCAGCCGACAGGGTGCATCCGGTGCCATGGGTATCGCCGGTGTCGATCCTCGGGGCGTCCAGCCAAGTCGTGGCCCCTTCAAACCAAAGCAGATCACGAGCCACGTCGCCTTTCAGATGCCCCCCCTTGAGCAGCACGGCTCGCGGACCCATGGCTGCCAGCGCGGCCGCCGCCTCGGGCATGTCACCGGCTTCGATAGGGCTTCCACCCAGGAGTGCTTCCGCCTCCGGGATGTTGGGGGTCAACAGGGCGCAGAGAGGAAGCAACTGTTCCTTCATGACCCTGACCGCGTCGTGATCGAGGAGCTGGGCGCCCAAGCTGGCCGCCATGACGGGATCAACGACGAGATTGGACACGCCGTGATGGGCGACGGCTGCCGCGACCGACTCCACTATCTCCGCGGTCGCGAGCATCCCTGTCTTGACTGCGGTCGGGCGCATGTCGTCAGCAACCGCATCGAACTGCGCCCTGACCATTGCTGCGGGCAGCACGAACATCTCGACTACGGCTGCGGTGTTCTGGGCGGTCACGGCCGTAACCGCGCACGCGCCCCAAACTCCGAAAGCGGAGAACGTCTTCAGATCGGCTTGGACGCCTGCGCCGCCGCTCGAGTCCGATCCGGCAACAGTCAGGGCTACCGGCGGCGCCGCCCGGGTCAAACCCAATGCTCCCATCCGGTCGGCGCAAACTCTCTCCCGGCGATGGTCCTCTCGGCCGGATCGGACGTACAGGTCCCGATCCTGATCGGCCGCACGAGCCCGTCGAAGGCGTCCTCGATGGTCGCCGCCTCCGGCGCGCAGAACGTCAACGCGTAATCGTCTCCCCCGCCCATGGCCTCGTCGGTGGTGGCTCCCCGTGCCACCGGCACGGATTCAAGGCGCAGGCCGACGCCCGACGCTTCGGCGACGTGGCTGAGGTCGGCCGCCAAGCCGTCGGAGATGTCGATCATTGCGCTCGCCCCGCCGAGCCGGGCCGCCCTCCCCTCTGGGATCGCGGCCGAAGGGCGAGCATGGGCCCGGAACAGGAATTCGGCGTCTGAGTCGGACAGCCCGTCCGGTGTCGAGTCGCCCGCCGCTCGCGCCCGCAAGCGGCGAAGCCCGGCGGCGGCCGCCCCGAGCGGCGCCGACACCCAGACCAGGTCACCCGGGCGGGCTCCGCTACGGACGACTGGGTCACCGTCGCATGTGCCACTGACGGCGACCGTCACGACCAGCACCGCGGCTCCGGTCAGGTCACCACCGACGATGGGGCACCCGTACTCGCGTGAGGCCGCCGCCAGACCTTGATACAGCAGGTCCAGGTCGGTGCCGGGGGGGCCGGCCACCGTGACGAGTGCGTGGGCCGGCTCGGCTCCCATGGCGGCCAAGTCGCTGAGAGATGCCGTCATGGCCTTCCAGCCCAGGTCGTCCAAGCCGGTGAGCGACAAGTCCGCGTGCACGCCGGCCACCACCGTGTCTGCGGCCCAAAGGGTGGGTCCGTAGCCCGGACCGGGCAGCACGGCGGCGTCGTCGCCGATCCAGACCTGGGTTGAATCGGGAGGTTGAGGAAGGCGGGTGAGGATCCTCGCGATTGCCGCGAACTCGCTCGTCACAAACCTGATCCACTAGCGTCGTCCACAGGGAGATCGTAGGCAAAGTCCAAAGGAGAACTGTTCACCCGTGACCTCCACCGAGCCTCTCACCAGGCACAGGCGTTTGCGCCAATGGGTAGATGATTGGGCGGCCTTGACCCAACCAGATGACGTCGTGTGGTGCGACGGGAGCGCCGCCGAGTACGACTCATTGTGCGACTCGTTGGTGGCCAGTGGAACCTTCAAGCGACTATCGGACGCCAAGCGCCCGAACAGCTATTGGGCCAGATCGGACCCCGCAGACGTGGCCCGCGT
>PMHU01000025.1:2601-2898 GCA_003156795.1 Acidimicrobiaceae bacterium | reverse complement strand
GCGCAGCACAACGAAGTGGCCGAGACGGTGCTCGTCGCCCTGCAGCAACTCCCGGTCTCGCTGCGGGTCCCGGTCGTGCTGCGCTACTACGCCGACCTGAGCGAGCGGGACATCGCCCTGGCCATCGGCCGGCGTCCGGGCACGGTCAAATCACGGCTCCACGAGGCTCGTCGTCGTCTGGGTGAAGATCCCAGCATCGTGGCCCTGGCCGACGGCGCCGGTGCCACCCGGTCCGAGGAGGCCTGACCCATGCCCGTACTCGACGATGAGTTCCTGGGCACCCTCTTCACACAAGCC
>PMHU01000025.1:198-2594 GCA_003156795.1 Acidimicrobiaceae bacterium | reverse complement strand
GCGCCAGGGGGCTGCGGCGCAAGCGGGAGCTGCTGATCGTGGTGGCCGTGCTGGCCAGCCTCGGATTTTCCCTGCGGCCGGCGGCGCCGGGGAGGCCACGTGCCACTGGTTCCGTGCCTTCCGAGGCGGCGCGGCCGGCCGGGCCAGCGGGCACGCGGCCGGTGGAGCACTCCAATGCCGCCCTGGCNNCCGCATCCTCGGAGGTCGAGCAGACGGGATCGCTCGATCTCCGGGTCCACCACGGTGGCCTCTCCCCCACCATCAGCGCACTGATGCTGCTGGCCACCAACTCCCACGGTTTCGTGGCCAACTCGCAGACCAAGGACACGGCGGCGGGCGGGGCACCCCGCGGGAGCATCACGCTGCAGGTCCCCGTGTCCAGCTTCCCGGCCGTGCTGCAGGAGGCCCAGGGATTGGGGAAGGTCCTGCAATTGACCACCAAGGCCACGGACGTCAGCGGGCACTACGTCGATCTGCAATCTCGCATCACTGCACTCGAGGCCAGCCGCCAGCAGTACCTGACCATCATGGCCCNNTTAACGTCAATCAGCGACATCCTGGCCGTGCAGGCGCAGCTGGACGGCCTGCAATCTCAGATTGAGCAGCTGCAGGGGGAGTTCCAGGTGCTGACCGACGAAACGACATACTCGAGTTTGACGGTGGCGGTGAGCGAGCCGGGTCCGGTGCCGGCGCCGCCTCCGCGCCCCCCGAGCGGGATCGACCGGGCCTGGCAGGACAGCGTGCACGGGTTCATCGACGGGGTGGAGGGCGTCATCGGCATTGCCGGTCCGGCCCTCTTCACCCTGCTGTGTGTCGGACTGGCGGCGGTGGCCGGCCGGCTCATGTGGCGACGGTGGCAACGGCACAGCCTGTAGGCGTCAGCTCGCAGTGTTGGCGGCGAGAGGGATGCCGGGCATGCTCACGACCCCGTAGGCCCCCGCCGGTGCCACGTTCTCGCTGATGGCCACCGACCCGCTGGCGCTGACCAGCAGCGGATTGAGCCCGGCGGCAGAAAGGGNNAGTCTCGGACCGGCCACTCGGATTGGAGAGGGCCACGTCGGCCGGCGCCGCTCCGGGCGTGGCCGGCATGGACGCACTGCCCGGAGCGGGCACGACCCACAGGTGGGGTGGGGAGCGGGCGCTCAGGGCATCCACCGCGTTGGAGAGCCCGGCCTGCGGACTGGGCGCCCCGCTCGGCGCCGTCACCATGCGACCGACGACGACACCGGCGCCGCCGGTGGCGTCGATGAACGCGGTGTAGTTGCCGGCGCCGCCGAAGCCACTCTTGGGGATCCTGGTCTGCGCGCTCGTGCGCAGCGTCCAGGTGGAGTCCGGAGGCACGCGGTCCTGAAACGGTGGCAGGGCGGCAGAGGCCAGTCGGGTCCGCACCGACACGTCCTCGGTCCGCGATCCCGGATTGAAGATGTCAATGGATGAAGAACCCGCCGCCACTTCCTGGCTCTGCGGTATCGACCATTGCTGCTCGACACGGGGCGACCCCGGCACGTTGGCCAATCCCGAGGTGCCGCCGGAGAACNNATTCTGGACGTAGGTGCCGACGTTCTCCACCTGGGTCTGCTGTGGCTGCAGGACGATGCCCTGGAAGCCGATGGGGTGCAGGACACCCGAAGGGGTGACGAAGGTCAGATCGACCACGTCGGGGGTCGAGGTGGGGTTGAACAGGGCCAGATACAGATCGTCCGAATCAGCTGGCATGCCGCCCGGGAAATACCACTGTCGCGACGTGCTGCTCTGGCATGGCGCCTCGGACCACCCGGACGGACCCTGGACCGATTGGGACACGGCCACCCCCCCGCCCGAGAGAATGACCGCTTGCGAGACCCAGGTCCCCTTCGNNGCGCCGGGACCGACACCGGGGTCGCCACGGCCGCCCCCTGGTCGGTCAGCGAGGTGATCGACCCCACCACGGTGCGGGTACCGGTATTGGTGAGATCAACCGACCCGACGGCGAGTTGGCCGGCCGCGGTCGACTGCCCGGCGCAGTACCAGGCCGATGACTCGGCATCGGCTGGACTCACGACGGCCCCGGGGTCGGGTGGCGGCCCCACCGGAGCCGTCGACACCGCCGAACGGGCCAGAACCGCCAGGCCCACCACCACCCCGACGACCAGCACCAGCACCCGCCACCGCCGGGGCTCGTCGTGGTGGGCCGGCCTCACGGTTCCCCGGGCTCGCGGCGCGCCGTCCAGGGCCAGCGTCGTCGTCCGATCAGCGCCGCCGCCAGGATCAGCCATCCGAGAAGCTCCAGCAGCACGGCCAGCGGCACATAGGGAAAGTTCTGGAATCCGAGCGCGGCCGGGCCGGCCCTGGCCCCGCGGTACTGGCTGGCCCAGCCGAAGGCGGGAAGGCGGGGGACGGGTCGCCCCCCCTGCGTC
>PMHU01000025.1:0-139 GCA_003156795.1 Acidimicrobiaceae bacterium | reverse complement strand
CCGGCCGGCGCTGGTGCCCCCACGGATGCCACCTCGGTCGTTGCGGCAGGGTTGATCCCGTCGACGACCACCACATAGCGCACGCCGAGCGGCGCCAAGAGGCGACCGAGGTGCACGGTGAGGCCCGACAGGGCCAGGC
>PMHU01000294.1 GCA_003156795.1 Acidimicrobiaceae bacterium | reverse complement strand
TCGTCCCCGGCGACATCCCAAGAGGCCAGGCCCTATCCACCGCGCTACCGACGGTCCACAGCGAACCCGTATTAGCTTGAAACGCCACCTCATACCCACCCCCAACAAGCCCGGCGATGGCCGGGCTCGTCCCCGGCGACATCCCAAGAGGCCAGGCCCTATCCACCGCGCTACCGACGGTCCACAGCGAACCCGTATTAGCTTGAAACGCCACCTCGTACCCACCCCCAACAAGCCCGGCGATGGCCGGGCTCGTCCCCGGCGACATCCCAAGACCCCAATCCTTATCGCCTGCGCTACCGACGGTCCACAGCCTGCCGGTATTGGCTTGAAACGCCACCTCGTACCCACCCCCGGCGAGAGCCGCGATGGCCGGACTCGTCCCCGGCCGCATCCCCAAAGCCCAGTTCACGTTCCCCGCCGATCCCACCGTCCATAACAAACCCGTACTTGCCTGCAACGCCACCTCGTCCCCGCCGCTGGCAAGGGCGATGATGCTGGGGCTAGTGCCGGAGCTCAGACGTGCGTTGTCGGCTGTATCGATGGCACTGCCAACAGTCCACAACTCCCCCGTATTGGCTTGGAACGCGACCTCGGCTCCGCCGCTGAGCACCGTAGATGCCGCTGCAGTGGCGACGCCCTGATCGCGGAGCGGCGAAGCAACGAACGCGATCATGAGGACGAGTCCAACGCCGCCGAAACGCAGCAAGGAAAAGCCGGTGGACCGCACGCGCATCATCACTCCCGTCGTTCAGACGCTCATTCGGATGCACCACGTCTACCGGATGTCGGGGGCCGTGGCAAGCCGGCCCCCCGAGCAACTCCACGTCGGGCGTCGCCGGCAGTGCGACGACAGCGGGTCGGAACCACACCGGCCAGACTCGGCCTAGAGACGCCTAGCCGGGCCTCACGAGTACGTGATGGTCCCGCTATATGTGCCTCCGGTCTGGACCGTCAGGTTGAAGGAATCGCCGCTGTTGGCAGTCCCGTACGTGTTATACCCCGACCCGAATTGGTACACGATCTCGGTGGCAGTGTACGAAGAGACCAAGAGGCCGATGCAGTCCCCTCCCGTTCCGGCGCCCCAAGCGCCCGACGTGTCATTAAAGGTCAGGCTGGTTCCGGGGAAGTTGTCGCCGGTCGTGCTGCAACCGGCTGGACTGCCCGAAGGCTCAGATCCAAGATTGGTGCCTGAGATGGTCACTGTCGGGTTCGCGGATGATCCCGTAAACGTAACTCCGCTGATCGTAGGGGGGCCGGTAACCGGCACTTGGAAAGCGCCGATGCCGTTCGGGGTTCCAAGCCCGGTCGGGCCGTCGTAGCCCGGGCCTGCTCGGCAGAAGTAGGCCGGCGAGCAAGTGCCCTCTTTCCCCTTGACGATGTCGTTGAGGTCCTGGGCTGGAGCGGCGTAGGCAGCCGACGCGGCGACGGTATAAGTCGGCTGGTTGTCAGCCAGGCCATAGATTCCGGCGGTGAGAGGCGAGGACACGCTGGTACCGAAGGCGTACAACCATCCCGTCTCCTGGTAGGAGTCGTAGAACTGCACGTCCGCCGCCACAGCGCTCACATCGGCGGTCATGCGGTTGGAACAACCGGAGTCGATCTGCCAAGACGGCTTGGGCTCGTACGCCGAGCAACCGCTCCCCGATCCCTGGGTCGGCGGATTGCTGCTCTTGTTGACCCAGGCCTTTTCCGTCCAGCCCCGTGAGTTGCTGGCCGGCTTGAGCTGCGTGCCTCCCACCGAAGTGACGTACGGCGAGGCCGACGGGTACTGAACACCACCTAGGTAGGAGCCGTCACCGGAAGAGAAGGTGACGTCGATCCCGGGATGGTCCCAGTCGGTGTCGTAGCTCGTCTCCCCGCTGAACTCGCCGCTGCCCCAACTGTTGGAGATGACGTGCGCTCCTAGCGCGGCCGCCTCGTTCTCCGCCGTCGCCAGATCTCCGAACCCGTTCGAGTCGGCCTCGACCAGAAGAATGTGGCAGAGGGGACAAGTGGAGGACACCATCTGCAAGTCGACCGATATCTCGCTTGCCCAACTGGTGTTGGGGCTCGGGTAGCTCGCCTGCTGCCCCACTTGGTTGACCTTCTCGAAGCAACCGTTGGCGGTGGTGCAGGCCGGCAGTTTGTTCGCGGCACGGAACGTCCCCAGATCGGCCTCGGCGTTGGGATCATCGTACGCGTCTACGACCGCGACCAGATTGCCGCTCCCGTCGGTCTTGGCGGCCTGCTTGAGTCCATAGGCGCCCTGCAAATTGCAAGTGGACCACCCGGCCGCCTTGCTCACTGTGCAGGTGCCGGATCCGTCTGCGACTAGAGGCGATGCGCCGCCGGGTTCGATGCTGAGATAACAGCGGGCGTGGCGAACAGGGGCCTTGGCATCGCACGAAACCGGGCGGGCGCCGGCGCCTGCCTCCTCCGCCGCGCTTCGCCTGGATGACGAGTTCCCGGCTGCAGCGGCCGCACCGATTGGAAGGGCCAGCGTGAAAACCAGCCCGGCACTCACAGCGAGGACGGTCCTCCCCCTGTTCGAACGTATGAGTTCCACAACGCCCCCTCCTTTCCCCGGTCCAAAAACCCTACCGCGGGGCCCGAGCCGAGGGGATCCTCCCTCCCCAGGCGTTCAGAACGCGTCGGGATTTTCCTGCACCTCGTGGGGCACGGGGTGACGGTACAGGGTCGATGCGTTTTCCCAGGTGATCTTTCGGATGTCCTCGGCGGGCAAGGCACCGATCTCCCTTTCGATCACCGCTTGGGTGTTGGGCCAAGTGGAGTCGCAGTGGGGGTAGTCCGATTCCAGCAGGATGTGCTCGATGCCGATGCGATGCCGTAAGGGAAATGCCGAGGGGTCCTCGACCGCGCAGAAATGAAAGTTGCGCTTGAGGACCTCCGCCGGCGTCAGTTCCCCGGTCCAGGTCCCGTACATCTCGCTGTAGCGGTCCATGTGATCGAGTCGGTCGAGGAGAGCGGGTACCCAACCGATCCCCCCTTCCGACAGGCAGATCTTCAGATCGGGATGCCTGACGGGGGCCAGACTGAACAGCCAGTCGACCGCCGCGTATATGGCGTAGGCAAAGAAGAGCACACCGGCGACATCGGAGGGGGCATCGGCGGTGGTGGTGGGAGACGATCCTGACGAGCCGATGTGGAGGTTGACGACCGTGCCCGTCTCGGCGCATGCGGTCAGGATGGGCTCCCAGTAACCGGAATGGAGGGTGGGAAAACCCAGCTTGCTCGGGTCCTCGCTGAAGGAAACGGCCTTGAATCCTCGCGCCGCGTTTTCTGTGATCATCTGCGCCCCGACCTCCGCGTCGAGGAGCCATGGGATCTGGCAGGGGATGATGCGACCGGGGAACGTTCCCGCCCACTCCTCCAGATGCCAGTCGTTCCAAGCCCGTACGGCGGCCATGGCCAGCTCCGGGTCCTTGGTGACGAGCTGCAGCCGCTGGCCCGCGAATCCGGGCAGGAACGACGGAAAGTTCAGCGAGGCGTATACCCCGTTGAGGTCCATGTCTGCGACGCGGGCTCCGATGTCATAGGCGCCGGATCGCATCTCGTCGAAGCGGGTGGGTTCCATCCGCCACTCGTCGACGGGTCGACCGACGACGGCGTTGAACCCCACCATGGGCAGCTCGGTGCTGTCGTAGACCCAGGTCTGGCTGCCGTCTTCCTTTTCGATGACGCGTGGCGCCCGCTCGGCGAACCTGGACGGGACCCTGCCCTCGAAGACGGACGGGGGCTCGACGATGTGGTCGTCGACCGAGATGACGGTGTAGCGCCGCTCGGCACGCGGCGGGTCGGGGAGGAACGTGACTTTCTTGGGAGCGCCTCCCGACTTGGTGAAGCTGCTGTTGGAGGTCAGGTCGTCAATGGAGAGCATGGGTGCTCCTTCTCAGTCCAGGACATCTGGCTCAGTCCAGGACATCTGGTTCGTCGCGTATGAGCTGTCGAACGGCGCCGGCGAAGAAGACTTCGGATCCTCGTTCGAGGATGGAGGCCTTCATTCCGCGCACCACCGTCGGGGGAATGGGAAGGGTCTTCTCACCCAACAGGAGCAGGTCGTAGGTCATGCGGCAAGCGCGGTCGATCGTAGCGGCGCGGAACGTCGCCTCTTCGAGAGTGGGACCGGTAACGATCACTCCGTGGTTGGCGAGGATCACGACGCTGGCGTTGCCGATCTGGGTGGCCAGGGCCTCCCCTAGCTCGGGCGAGTCCACCTCACCGTCGTACTCACTGACGAATAGGAGATCATCGACGAATGCGGTCCCGCTCTGATGCACTAGTTCGGGCAGGCGGCCCACGGCGGCCAGGAGACACAGGTAGTAAGGGTGGTTGTGTATGACCACCCTGGCGTCGGGCCGCCGTCGATGGAGCTCGGTGTGGATGTGAATGGCGGGGGTGACGTCCCAGAGGCCGGCCACCACCTGCCCATCTGGGGCCACGGTGCAGATGTCGGAAGCTCTCAGCTCGCGCCACCACAAGCCCCACGGGTTGACGAGCATCCCGTCGTGCCCGGCCCGCTGCCAGGTGATGTGGCCCGATATGTTCTCCGCGAACCCGTCTCGGGCCAGGACCCTGAAGGCGCAGGCCAGCTTCTGCTGGTCGCTGAGCTCTCGCCCAATCCCGGGCACGAGGCGGGGCGACCACACGGCCCGACCCCCGGTCCGCTCCGTCCCCCCGCTCAGTCTCTCATCCACAAAGCCCATCCTTAGTAATTACCATGACCGTGGACGGTGAGAGCGAGTGATGGCATGTCAGCTTACGAACCTAGGCCCGGTCTGGTCGTCGACGAGAGCGCCGCGGCGCGCTACCGCTCGGCCGGATGGTGGGGCGACGACACCGTCGGCAACATGGTCACCATCCTGGCCCGGGAGCGGCCGGAGGCGACGGCATTCGTTGCCGACGGCCGGCGTTTCGACTACCGCAGCTATGACCGAACGTCCGACCGGCTGGCGTCCACACTCGTCTNNCACACTCGTCGCCGCCGGGACGCAGCCGGGCGAAAGGATCGCCGTGTTGCTGCCGGATGGTGCGACCGCTCACGCGGTCTACTTGGCCAACGAGAAGGCCGGTCTGACAACGGTCGGGCTCGGGTCGCGAGCCGGTAGCGCGGAGATGCGCTCGATCATCGAGCGCACCGGTGCCTCGGCCTTGATCACCCAGGCGACCCATCGGGGCCGCGACGGCGACGCCCTATACGCGGACTTGGGCGGCCGCGGCTCGACGCTGAGCCATCATGTGGTCGTCCCGGCGTTCGAGTTCGATCCCGAGGGCGACATCACGGTGGACGGCCGATGCGTGGTGGGGTCGGGCCCCCCAGATGGCCGGCGGATCGGCCCGGACGACCTCTTCATGGTCAACTCGACCTCGGGCACCACCGGCATGCCCAAGTGCGTCATGCACTCCCAGAACAGCAAGTTCTATATGGCCAAACTGGCTCGCCAGGTCGCGGAGTTGGAAGAAGGCGAGGTGATCCTCGGTGGAGCCCCCATCCCATTCGGGTTCGGCCTCTTCACCACCCACTTCCTTCCGGTCCTGCTGGGAGGCACAGCTGTGGTGATGAGTCACTTCGATCCGCGGGAAGCGCTGGAACTCATCGAGAGCGAACGGGCCACGGTCCTCGTGTGCGTCAGCACCCAATTCAAGATGATGCTCAACGTGGACACCTTCGACGCCTATGACCTCAGCTCGTTGAAGGTGATGTTCACTGGCGGCGAGATGATTCCGTACCGCGCCGCTCGCTCCTTCGAGGAACGGTCCGGCGCCAAGGTCCTCAACTTTTACGGTTCCAACGAGAGTGGCTTCGCGACCGGAACCCGCTCGTCGGACACCGCCGAGCGACGCTTGCGTACCGGAGGATCGCGGCTCGATGGAACAGAAGTGCGGCTTTTCGATAACGGCGTCGACGTGACCGGTTCCGGCCGGGGCCAACCCGGCAGCCGCGGGCCGGCGACGTGCCTCGGCTACTACGGCGATCCGGAAGCAAACGCCGAGTTGTTCACCTCCGAGGGATTCGTCCTGCACGCCGATATCGTGGAGATCGGCAGGGACGGGTATCTGACCGTGGTCGGCCGCAAGTCCGACATCATCATCCGGGGCGGCAAGAACATCTCGGCCGCTGTCGTCGAAGAGTCCGCCATGTCCCACCCCGCGATCTCCTTGGCCGCCGCGGTGCCGATGCCGGATCGGATGTTCGGGGAACGGGTAAGCCTCTACGTCGAATTGCGCCCCGGCGCCTCCGTAACGCTGGCCGAGCTCCAGCGGTTCCTGGCCGACGCCGGCGTCTCGAAGGAAGTCTTTCCAGAGGATCTGGTCGTGGTCGAGGAAATCCCCCGTTCTTCCGGAGCCAAGGTGGCCAAAGGAGACCTGCGGCAGGACGCGGCCCGGCGGTCTATAGAAGCGGAATCGAAAGGATCTACGGTTCGATGACGCGGATCGGCGACCCGTCCCAGTACGCGGTGACGTCCTCCACGACCTCGCGGTAGAACCGCGAATACAACTCTCTGGTCACGTAGCCGATGTGTGGGGTCAGAAGGGTTCGGGGGGCGCGCCGGAGGGGGCTATCGGCGGGNNTTGGGTCAGGGCGTCGACGAGCGCCTCTTCGTCGACGATCGGACCCCTAGAGGTATTGACCAGAAGGCCGGTGGGTCGCATGGTTTCAAGCTCGGCGCGACCGATCAGCCCCCGGGAGCGTTCCGACAGGACGAGGTGGATCGATACGACGTCGGAAGAGGCGAACAGCTCGGTCTTGCTGACGGGCTTGACCCCTCTGGCCGCGGCCTCCTCGGGGTCGAGGTTCTGGCTCCACGCCACGGTCTCCATGCTGAAGGCCGATGCGATCCGAGCCACGCCCCTGCCGATCCGACCCAGGCCTACGATCCCGAGCGTCTTGCCGGATAGACCCGTGCCGACCTCGGTCTGCCACCCTCCGGCCCTAAGGGCGGTGTCTTCGGCCGCCACGGAACGGGCCAAACCGAGGATGAGAGCCCACGTCAGCTCCACCGTCGGCTGCACGTCGCCCCCGGTCCCGCAAACAACGATCCCTCGCTGGACGGCCGCGCCCACGTCGACGGCTGCGTTGAAAGGGCCGGTGGTGACGATCAGTCGCAGGGCCGGCAACCGATCCAGCAGGGTCGAGGGGACGGCTGTACGTTCGCGCATCAGGACGATTACCTCGCTGTCCGCCAACGCGTCCACGAGAGCTTCGCCGTCCAAGTGGCGGTCGACGACGGAGATCTCGGCCCGAGTCGCCACCGAGGACCAGTCCGCCGAGCTCAGCGCAACGCGCTGGTAATCGTCGAGCACGGTCACCTTCATGGTGTTCCTATTCGAGTGAGACTTTTCATCGGCGGGAAGGCTAGGCGTGGATCCGCGCCCGGGATGAGGCGGCCGCGGCTCGACCACTAGGGTGGCCCGGTTGGGCCTGATCGTCGAGACCGACAAGGGCAGGGTCCGAGGTGTCTACGACCAGCCATCGGAGCACCTCCCGATGGTGCGCGTCTTCAGGGGCATTCCGTTCGCCGCTCCTCCCGTCGGCGACGCCCGGTTCGCTCCGCCCCGGCCAGCCCAACCGTGGTCGGGCGTCAGGGCAGCCGAGTCATTCGGGGCGTCACCCATGCAGGACACCGGCGGCCCCTTCGCGGCCCTGATTCCCGGCAGCGACGTTGGCGTCGTCGCCGAAGACTGCTTGACGCTCAATGTTTGGACTCCTACCGGGCTCGTATCCGATCTGCCCGTGATGATGTGGGTGTACGGAGGGGCGTTCCTAACGGGAGGCACCTGCATCGATACCTACGACGCTTACCGGCTGTGCGCCGAGCAAGAAGTCGTGGTCGTCTCGGCCAACTACCGGGTGGGCGCGTTCGGGTTTCTATGGCTAGATGAGCACGGCGGCGGGGAGGCCGGAGCCGTACCGAACGCCGGCTTGCTCGACCAGCTCGCCGCCATGCAGTGGGTAAGCCGCAACGTCTCGGCTTTCGGGGGCGATCCCACCCGCTTGACGGTCTTCGGTGAATCGGCGGGAGCCGGATCCTTGCTACACCTGCATGCTTCGCCGCTGTCGAAGGGAATCTTCGGTCGCTTCATCTGCCAGAGCGCCGGAATCGACCACACCCTCGACGTGGAGAGCGCCGCGATGGTCACAGCGGCGCTGGTGGACGAGTTGGACGCTGGAACCGGAGCCGGGGCCATCGACAGATTGCGCGCCATCCCCGCGGCCGACTTGATCGCGGCCCAGCGCAACTGCACGCCTGGCCTGATGAGCGCCGTCAGCTCCATGCCGTTCCACCCCGTCGTTGACGGCCGGATCGTGCCCGAGAAGCCGTCGGTAGCCATTGCCGGCGGGGCCGGAGCCGACGTCGACCTCCTGCTCACCTGGACCGCCGACGAGATGCGCCTGTTCCCTAACGCTCGCGCCGACGCGATCGGTCGGGACGGGCTCGTCAAGTGGACGGCCCGCTACCTGTCCGCACGCGCCGGCGAGGAGGTGCCGCTGGACCGAGCCGCGGACCTCGTCGACTTCTACACCGCCTCGGAGGCGGCCCAGGGCCGGACCCGGGGAGCATACGTGTGGGCCGCGCTTCAGACCGATGGAGCCATGCGGCTTCCCGCACGGCGGATTGCCGAGTCACGGCTGGAGCAAGGGGCCGCGACCTACTGTGCGCAGTTCACCTGGCCGGCTCGCGGCGGTGAATGGCAGCGCGGGGCTTTCCACGCCATCGACCTCCCATTCGTGTTCGGGACGCTCGATCGAGCCGGGTGGTCCGTGTTTCTCGGATCCGACGAGGCGGCCGAGCAGCTCTCCACCGAGATCAGATCCGCTTGGGCATCGTTCGCCCGGTCGGGCGTGCCGGCCGGTCCGACGACGGGGTCGTGGCCCGCCTACACCAAACCCGAAAGGTCGACGGCCATCCTCGACTCGCCGTGCCGGATCGCCCAGGACCCGCTCGGCCAGATCGACCACGCCTGGCGTGGTCTTTGGTCCCCGCGGTGCCGCCCGGCCGGATTCCTCTGATGCCTACGAGCCGACCCATCGACACCAAGGACTTCACACCGAAGACAATCCCGGATAAGGACTCGCCACGAAACAACTTGGAACATGTCGTTGTCGAACTCACCGAAGCCCCACCAAGTCGCCTGGTTGGCGGCACGCCTTGTCGCCGCCATGTCGAGCGGTGAAGACCTGATGCGGGCCTGGCGGACGCAGCACTATGGGCAGCCGCTCGACGTGTTGAAGCTCGATGAGGTCCCGGTGCCTTCGCCCGACGCAGGCGAGGTGCGGGTCAAGGTCCAGGCCATCCCGCTCAACCTCAACGACCTCGAGCGCGTCACGGGGGGCAACATGATGGTCCGCCCCGACCTCCCGTACAGCCCGGGCATGGAGGTGATGGGCCTCGTCGACGCTTGCGGTCCCGACACCCAACAGTGGCTCAACCGGCGGGTCGTGGCGATTCCCAAAGGAGCGTACGGCGGCTACGCCGAGTACGCGATTTGTCCGGTGGTGTCTACGTTCGAGATGCCGGCCTCGATCCCGCTGCCGGGCGCGGCCGCCTTGTACTTCCCTTTCCATCTGGCTTGGCTGGGACTCTTCGATCGAGCCGAGCTGATGGCTGAAGAGTCGGTGTTGATCCACGCCGGCGCCGGAGGTTCGGGGTCAGCCGCCATTCAACTCGCGGCGGACGCCGGAGCGCGGGTGTTTGCCACGGCCGGCACGGACAAAAAGGTCGAGATGTGCCGCTCTCTCGGCGCCCACGTGGCGATCAACTACAACTCGACCGACTTCTCGGATGTCATCCTGGCGGAGACCTCTAACTCTGGCGTCGACGTTGTTTTCGACAACGTCGGGGCGTCGGTAATGGAGTCGTCGATGAAATGCCTGAAATACAACGGGCGGTATCTGATGATGGGCTTCGCCTCCGACAAGGCGGTAGCCGACGAGAAGTTCCTTGTTCCACGGCGGATCGCGCTCGGAAACTTCAAGATGTGCGGCGTGCTGCTCGCCTATCAGTCGCCGGATGCCGTCGACTTCCTGAAGACGGGGATGGGCTGGAACTTCCCCCCACAGGCACTCGGCGAGCAGATCATGCGCGAGATCGTCTCCATGGTGCTCGCCGGAAGGGTGAAGCCGGTCGTCGGCCGGGTCGTCGGGTTCGGCGACATCCCGAGTGCCCTGGACTCGATGGCCAATCGTGAGTCCGTCGGCCGCACCATCGCGACGCTCGACTGAGCTATCCCTTGCGACACCCGGACCGCCATCAAAGAAGGCCGCTCCCCCGAGCCTTCACCATCCAGCCCGGAGATCCTGAGTCATAGGGCGTGAGGTTTGAACTGGACGAATCTCGAGGGCGGTACGGGGAACCGGGGGTGCCCGTCGGCACCTCCATCGTCGAAGAGGGAGAGCCCCGCCGGGACGGGCCGCCACCACGGCGTATGCCCGAACAGCCGCGAACCGATCTCCCGGCCGTTCGGGCCGATTACCAGCCGCTGAGGCGCCGGCACGTCGGCCAGCTGCCAGCGATACTCACCCGAGAAGCGCATGCGACTCTCATGGTTGGGAAGAGCGGCGTGGGTCGTGAGGCAGTGGAACACGATCACGTCCCCGGCCTGATAGTCGGTGGTGAGCCAGCCGGGCTCCAGACGCTCGAGGGGTTTGTGACGCACTCGTAGAGAACGCTGGCTGCCGGGCTGAACAGCGAGACCGCCGCGTGTCCGGGGGACATCACCGAACGGCACCCAGCAGGTGAACATATCCTGCACGGACTTGTAGTCCTTGTGCACGACGTTTCCGGGCTGGCGCGACACCAAGGCGGCGGGATAGACGATCCGTGGCAGCCTCAAGGGGTAACAGAAGCCGGCAGGGCCGAGGATCCTGGCCATGAGATCGGCGATTGGAGTCACGAACGGGACGCTGTTGAACCACGGGTCGGCCAGGATGTTGCGGTAACCGACGTCTCCGAAGGCGTCGCGCATCTTGATGGCCCGGGCCGGGGTGCGCGGTCTGGCCGTGACGGGGTCCGGCCCGGGGTCGGTCCATCCCGCCTTCTGCAGATGACTGAGCGACCGCTGTCCGACTTCGCGGGCCAGTTCCGGATGGAGCAGGGCTCGCATGAACACGTATCCGTCAGTGGCGATGCGGTTGCGCAAGGCCTGGAAGTCGCCTAGGAGGGCGCTCGAGTCCCTCAGTTCGGTCGACGAGGTGACGATGCTCACTCCACGATTATCGGCCAACCCTGTCAAGAACCTGTGTCGGATCGGTCAGCGTTCGGTAAAAGCGGACCCTGGATAGACCCAGCGCGGGTTGAAGGCAGGCGCGACCGGTGCGGGAATGGGCGTGGTCGAGACATTGGCTTCGGTGATCTTCAGGTCTGTCGCCGCACTACTTTGGAAGGCGATCCGGGACGGTGGTAGCTGTGAACCGAGCCCGGCGTCGGGTTCGGTGGCCGAAGGGCCCGGGTAGGTGAGGAGTTGAAGATGGATTCTTTCGGGGGGAAGCGGGCGGTCGTCACCGGCGGGGGGTCCGGGATGGGCCGGGAGCTGGTCGTCCAGTTGGCCGCAGCGGGTTGCTCCGTCGCCACATGCGACGTGAACCCGGCTGGGCTCGCAGAAACCCTGGCTCGGGCCCAGGCCGCGGCTCCGCCGGCAACGAGGGTGACGACCTGCATCTGCGACGTATCTGAGGAGCCGGAAGTCCTCGCCTTCCGGGACGCCGTGGTCGACGCGCACGGCGGCGTGATCGAGCTGCTGTTCAACAACGCGGGCATAGGCGGCGCCGGCAGCTTCATCACCGATAGTCGCGAGGACTGGGAGCGGACTTTCGGCGTCGATTGGTGGGGCGTCTACTACTGCACGCGGGCCTTCCTGCCAGCTCTCATCGCCGCCGATGAGGCACGGCTGGTCAACACGAGCAGCGTAAATGGATTCTGGGCATCGCTCGGCCCAGGGATCCCGCACACCGCCTACAGCACTGCAAAATTCGCGGTCAAAGGGTTCTCGGAGTCGCTGATCGAGGACCTACGGGTCAACGCTCCACACGTCAAGGTCTCCGTCGTGATGCCGGGACACATCGGTACGGACATCGTGGCCAATTCCCGACGTTATTTCGGGCGTCCCGAGCCGGACGCCTTGTCGGAGTCGGATCTGGCCACCACTCGAAGCGAGCTGGCTCGCCGCGGCCTCGCTGCGGATGAGTTCTCCTCCGATCAGCTGCGCGCCCTGGTCAAGATGCTCGAAGAAGGTTTCCGGGACGGCGCCCCCCTCGATGCAGCGGCGGCGGCGACGATCATCCTGGACGGAGTGCTCGCCGGCAAGTGGCGCATCCTCGTCGGCGACGACGCCCACCGACTCGACCAGCAGGTGCGCGCCAACCCCGAGGCGGCCTACGACCACGCCGGCGTGGGCATCAACCCCCTCGCCATCGCAACGGAGCTGCAGCAAGAGTGAGAGATGCGATGCCGGTTGGCGACGCGCGGCCCGAACGGGCCGCCCCGGTCATCATCGAGTGCGCCATCAACGGGGCAACCTCCAAGTCCACGAACCCGAACGTACCTGTAGAGCCGACTGAAATCGCCGCCGACGCCCTCGCTTGCATGGCTGCGGGGGCGGCCATCGTCCACAACCACATCGACCGCTACGGCATCAGTGTCGACGAAGCGGTCGAACGGTACCTGGAAGGCTGGCGTCCCGTCCTCTCGGCCCGCCCCGACGCTCTGCTGTACCCAACGGTCCATTTCGCCGAGACCATCAGCTACGAGCATCTCGTGCCCCTCGCCGCAGCCGGGCTGCGCGTCGGGCTCGCCGACCCAGGTTCGGTCAACCTCGGCGGCGTCGACGAACGGGGCCTCCCCCGCGGCGGATTCACCTACGCCAACACCTTCGACTCGATCGCCCGGGTGTTCGAGATCTGTCAACGCGAACACCTCGGACCCAGCCTGGCCATCTACGAACCCGGCTTCCTACGGACTGCTCTGGCTTGGTGGCGGGCCGGGCGCCTGCCCCAAGGGTCCATGGTCAAGCTCTACTTCTCGACCGAGCAGGGCTACCTGGGCGCCCCCTTTGGTCTACCGCCAACGATCCGCGCCCTCGACGCCTACCTCGAGTTGCTCGAAGGCTGCGACCTTCCGTGGGCGGCGTCGGTCGTCGGAGGCGACCTCACCGCCAGCGAGATCGCCCGGCCCGCCCTCGAGCGCGGTGGACATCTCCACCTCGGACTCGAGTTCTATCGAGGAGACCGCACTCCTTCGAACGTCGAGCTGGTTGCCGAAGCCGTCGCCCTCTGCGGCGAAGTCGGCCGCCCGGTGGCGTCACCCGACGAGGCCGCCAAGATCCTCCAGCTGCCAAAGTCTTCGCCGGTCGCCTCGTAGTTTCGGCGAGGGCTCTTAGGCCAGCGGCGACCAGGCGGACGTCCTGAGGAGGCGGCTGACCCATTGGTCTCTCACTTCGAGGGCGTCATGCATCCAGGTACCGGGCGCCTTGTAGCGCGCCGGCACCGCGGTCGTGAGCAGACCGAGGAGCGCCTGGTTGTCGGCGACGCGCTGCCACAGCACTATCTCCCTTCTACGTCCGGCGCCGAACGCGGGCCGGAACGCGCCGACCATCTCTAGCAAGGGGTTCGGTCGGCGCAGGCTCGGGGCGTACTGCCCCCCGGCTTTGTCGATGTACTCGTCCACCATCCCTTCGTGGGGTACGGCCGTGTCCTCCATGAACAGGACGAGCTCACGATCGACCGGCTCGACGGGTACCGCCGCCAAGTCGACCTGGCGGAGTTCCGACCATGGAAGCGGCACGAGCAGCTTGCTCACAGAGTCGTGGCGCAGTCGGTCGACGCTGGCGGCCCACTTGCGTAGATCGCCTGCCGTCATGCGATGGTGGAGACGCTCCCAGGCCGATCCGTCACGCACGGCGGTGATGGTCGTCACGGTGTACGCCGGCCCGGTGCCGTGGACGTGATCCAAGTACCAGAGGAGCCGGGCGTCTGAGTCCGACGCCAAATGATCCATGTAACCGCCCGTGTCCCTGTACGCGGCCTCGAACTGTTCCTCCTCGCGACCGGTCACTGAATGGGTCTCGTGCAGCAGCAACACGGCTTACCCCCCGGCCTCTGGTACCTCAGACGCCACTGACCTGATCCTAGGCCCCGGCGACGATGGCGAAACGGGCCGGGACGCCGACGATGCGCTCGAGGAGCGACAGGTCCAAGTTGGACGCCCATTCGATATCGCGGAGGCGATGCAGTCGAGGCGCCGACCAGCCCGACTCCGCCACCAAGGCGGCGAGCGCGGCCGGTGTGGCGCCCGAACCGAGGGGCATGGAGTCTTTCAGCGCTCGGGGGTACTCGGCGTGGTGACCACCGTGGCGGCTCCGTCCCGGCGCCGAACCTGCTCGAGTGGCCAGGTCCCGTGCGGTGCGTCGGATCCGCTCGAGGGGATCAGCGGTTCCCCACATGCCTTCGAAGAGGATGNNTCTATGACCGCGTCGAACTTCCCCGGTGGGGGCTGCTCGGCTGGGCCCTCGATCACTTCGACTTCGAGACCGCCAGCCTCCGCCTTGACTCGGAGGCGTTGCAGCATCCCCGGGGACAGGTCGACGGCGGTGACGCGATGGCCGAGGCGAGCCGCGGTAATGGAAAGGAAGCCGGTGCCCGCTCCGCAGTCGAGGACGCGAGAGGGGGCGGGCGGTAACAGGTCCGACAGAGCAGCCATCCAAGCGGCCAGCTCGCCGGCTCCGGTCGGGTGGTGGTTGGGGGCGTCGTCGTAGACGACGCTGTCGGCGTCCCAATAGCGGCGGACTTCTTCGGCGACGGACATGGTCCCCAGCCTAGAGAATCGGCTCAGGTGGGTCAGGGCCCGCCGAGCGCTCAGGAGGAGCGCAGCAAGAACTCGATGTTCTCGGCGAAGAAGGCGGAGTTGTCAGCGGGTGCCATGTCGACCGATCGGTAGTCGTCGAGCGGGGTCGACGTACCTTCCGTGTGGGGATAATCGCTGCACGCCATGAAAATGTCACCGGCCCGGTCGATCAAGCGCCGGGGCCGTTCGTAGGAGAAGGCCGCCACCCGGACTTGACGCCTGAAGTAGTCGCTGGGCCGGAGAGATAGCGGCACCGACTCGCCGTTGAAGCTCTCCGCAAACTGATAACCACCGTCGAGCATCTGTAAGTGGAGCGGAACCCAGACGGCTGATAGCTCCATCACCCCGATTCGGAGCCCCGGGTGTCGCTCGAGCACGCCGTTGACGATCAGATCGGTAAGGGCCAGCGCCGCGCCCGTCCACAGGAAAATGGACGAGAGCGGCGATACGCCGGCCACGATGTCCTCGCCATACCAGGCGTCGTCGAACGGCCGAGGTTGGTTGGCGACATGGAAGACGGGCGTGACGCCGTGCTCGACGAACTCCGACCAGGCCCAATCGAGGTCGGGATCCGACAGGCGTCGCCCGTCCACCAGGGCCGGCGGTATGAGGGCCAGACGGATACCGGCACCCGACAGCGTCACCAGCTGAGCGGTGAGCCAGGCCCGATCCCGCAAGCTCACGTGCGCGACTGGATACAAGCGGCCGTGGCCGTCGACGGCGACGTCGGAGATCCAGCGGTTCCAGGCGGACATGTTGGCCAACGTCGCTCGGAGGTCCTCCTGAAGCGACCGCTCCCAGCCGATTCCGTAGTTGGGGAACAACACCGCGGCGTCGAAGCCCACCTCGTCGAGGTGCCCGATGATGGCCGCCGGATCGGAGTAGGGCGTCGCGAACTCCTCGTAATCGAGAGTCGATGGGATCCCTTGCATCCAGCGCTGGCGGTATTGGCCGATGCTCCCGGTCTGGCCCGGTCGGTGCGGCTCCGCCATAAGGAGCCGACGGTCGCCAGAGACGACCCAGACATAGCCAAGGTTGTCCGTCATCATCCTCAAGGCCACGTCCCGATCAGCCGGATCGCAGTGCTTTGCCCACATGTCGCCTGGCTCGAAAAGATGCATATCACAGTCGATGGCCAATGGCACCTTCTACCCCCAGCTCGCTTCGATCCGTGGCCAAGCTTGCCACCCTGCAGGCCCTCGTGTACGCGGCCACCTCGACCGATCGCCACAAGGCGGCATGGCGGGCGCGAACGTGGTGCCACGAGTGCCGTTGTACAGCCATCCCCGCTGATGACGGGGCTCCACGCAAGTAGCCTGGTCGGGTGGCCGTCCCCGGATCGGTTTGGGCTCAGCGAACCAGCCGCACGAGATCCGACATCGTCGAAGCGGCCATGTCCTGCTTCGAATAAGCCGGTTTCGATGCCACCACCATCGCCCAGATAACAGAACGGGCCGACGTCGCCAGGCGGACGTTCTTTCGCTACTTCCCAACCAAAGAGGCAGTCCTGTTCTCGGATTTCACGACTCGACAGGACCACGTCCTCGAAATGGTGGGCGCCCGCCCGATCGGGGAATCGCCGCTCGAGTCGGTTCTCAGCGCCCTCCGAGAGATGTCGGTGACGCCCCCGGATGCCGGGAGGGTCCGGCGCATACAGCGGATAGTCCGGGCGTCGCCCACTCTTCTCGAGCGCGAGCGGTCATTGGTGCAGTACGGGTTCGCGGATCGGTTGACCGTCACCGTCGCCGACCGGCTCCGCTCCTCGGGTGCACAAGAGTTGAGTCCGTTGCAACTTCGGGTCATGGTCGGCTCCGCGTTGCTCTGCTACGAGAGCGCGGTGATGGCCCATGTCGTCGGCGGGGCGGGCCCCCTTACCGCCATATTCGACGAGGCCGTCGACGCGTGTCGGGAATCCTGGGCCGCTCAGGGCGTCGCGATGCCGTAGAGGCGGGCTGCGTTGCCGCCCATGATGTCGCGACGCACCTCGTCATCGACGTCGGCCAAAGCTTTGGCGGCTATATCCAATCCGTCGGGAAAGCTGCATGTTGGATGAGGAAAATCGGTCTCGAACATCAAGTGCTCGTGACCAAGCGCAGCGATGGCCCGGTCGATACCGGACGTTTCGAACCAGAAGCAGGCGTGGACCTGCCGGCGAAAGTATTCGGTTGGAGTCATCGATAGATGCTCGAGCGAGCGTGGACTCATCTCGCCGAGTTGGTAATCGAGCGCCTGCAGGAAGAACGGGATCCAGCCGACCCCGCTCTCCACCGAAACCACCTGCAGTTTCGGGTGACGCTCCAGCACTCCGGAATAGATGAGGTTTCCGAAAACGGCGGCGTTGTTGAGATAGAGCATGGCCGAGCCGAGCCCGAGCTTCTGGTTGAGCCTCAGGGACGGCCAGCTCACCGTCCCGAACCAGTCCATGGCGGAGTCCGCGGCGCCTATGTGGAAGTTGACGGGAAGCCCGAGCTCTGCGCACAGCTCCCAGAGCGGATCCCAATGGCTGGTCCCCAGATCAGGCAGACCGTGATCGTGCGGTGACGACGCCAAGTTGATGCCCCGGAGCCCGAGACTCCCGATCCGCTCCACTTCGGCCAGCGCGGCAGACAGGTCCCAGAAAGGCAGCGCGGCCATCCCGAACAGGCGACCACTGGACGCCTCAGTCATCTCAGCCATGGCGTCGTTGAAGATCGTGACGGTGAGCAGCCTGAGCTCCTCGTCGGCCACTTTCAGGAACTGCTGGGTCCCCAGGCCGAAGGCGTTGGGATAGACGACCTGGGCCCATACCCCCGTGTCGTCCATCATCGATAGGCGATCCGGCACGGAGTAGGCGCCCGGATGCACCTGATCGATCGTCCATCCGAAGAACGACGTTCCTCGCACCTTCACTCCCTCGGCATTGATCACGCCGTTGGCCCCGGCCCGGTTGATGCGGACCCCATCGACGACCCACGTCGGGTGGCCGTCGATGTCGACCACTTTCGGCATCCGGTCCCGCATCGCTGATGGGGCCCGGGATGCCCACAGGTCGTGAGGCTCGGTTAGGTGGGTGTCGGCGTCGATGATGCAGATGTCCCTCATCTGGGTGACCACCCGCCAAGTGTGGCACAGGTGTCACACTTGTTGCTATACCTGGGAGGGTGCCGACGCGACCGGTCCGAACGCCAGACGAGGCCGGATTCTGGGAGGGAGCCGACCAGCATCAGCTGGTGATCCAGCGGTGCGATTCGTGCGGGCTCCGCCGCCACCCGCCCGTCCCGATGTGCGCCGGCTGTGGGTCGGTGACGGCGCGATACGAGGCCGTCAGCGGTCGGGGCAGGGTTATGTCGTCGATCCTGTCGCGACACCCCAACGCATCTGATGAGACGCCTTCGGTGATCGTGCTGGTCGAGCTGGACGAGGGAGTCCGGCTGGTGTCGAACCTCATGGACGCAGGCAGCCCACCCTTTGAGGACATGGCTGTCGAGGCCGACTTCCTGCATACGGAGGGTGCGGTGCTCCCGGTGTTCCGCCCCGCGGTGGCGAGGACCGGATGACCGGCACGATCGTCGCCGGTATCGGGCAGACCGAGTTCTCGAAGGAGTCGGGCCGGAGCACAATGCAGCTGGCGGCCGAAGCGGGGTTGGCCGCCATCCGTGACGCGGGCCTAGAAGCGCCCGACATCGACGGGCTCGTCACCTTCACCGTGGATGAGAACGACGAGCTGACGCTTATGAGGGCGCTGGGTATCCCAGAGGTCCACTACTGGGCCCGCTCGCCCGGAGCCGGCTATGGGGCCAGCGCGACGGTCCAGCTGGCCTCAGGAGCCATCTCCAGCGGGTCCGCCAAAGCGGTGTTGATCTACCGGGCGTTCAACGAACGCTCCGGCCGACGCTTCGGCCAGCCTTCGGGAAACCGGTCGGCCCGAGCTCCTCTCGATTTTCATTTCACGTACGGGATCGACACGCCGGCCAAGATGTACGCACTCTGGTTTCGGCGTTACATGCACGAGTACGGCATCAGCAACGAAGACTTCGGGCGCTACGTCGTAGCCGCCCGCCGCTACGCCAANNGCCACCATCCAGCAGGCCGCGATGGCCGTCGCTACCGGGGCGGCCAGCGTCGTGCTCTGCTACCGGGCACTGAACGAGCGGTCCGGCCGCCGGTTCGGCCAGGTCGCCCCCGGCGCAGTGCAGGGCGCCACGTCCGCCGCCATCGACAGCGGCTGGCACTATCCGATGGGCCTGGCCACGCCCGCCGCCACGGTCGCGATGGCAGCCCGCCGGTACATGCACGCCTACGGCGCGACCAGCGCCGACTTCGGCCTGATCGCCGTGGCCGACCGCCGGCACGCGGCCACGAACCCGGCGGCCTGGTTCTACCAGCGGCCGATAACCATCGATGACCATCAAGCGTCGAGGTGGATCGTCGAACCGGTCCTTCGCCTGCTCGACTGCTGCCAGGAGAGCGACGGCGGAGTGGCTCTCGTCGTCACTTCAGCCGACCGCGCGCCCGACACGCCCGCGCCGGTTGCCGTGGTCGGAGCGGTGGACGCGCACGTGCAGGGGACGAGCATCATGCACAACTACTACCTGCCCGACCTGGCCGGCTTCCCCGATTCCGAACGGTGCGCGGCGCGTCTCTGGCAGCAGACCGGCCTCACTACCGATGACATCGACGTGGCCGAGATCTACGAGAACTTCAGCCCTCTAGCCTTGTTGGTGTTGGAGGCGTTCGGATTCTGCGGTCGGGGCGAGGCGGCCGCTTACATCGCCAGCGGGGCGATCGACATCGGAGGGAAGCTGCCGGTCAACACGCACGGCGGTCTGCTCGGAGAGGCATACATCCACGGCATGAACACCCTGGTCGAAGGGGTACGCCAAGTTCGCGGTAACGCGGCCAACCAGGTCGCCGGCGTCGAGCACGCCTTGGTGTCCTCGCTCAGCAGCGCCGTGATCCTCGCCCGGCCGTGACCGGCGCCCTCCACGGCTTGACGGTCCTGGACCTGAGCCGCACCCAGGCCGGGGCCATGGCGTCGATGCTCCTGGCCGACCAGGGCGCCGCCGTGACCAAGCTCGAGCCGCCTGACGGCGATCCGGTCCGAGCCGAATCCGGCTCCCAAGTTTGGCTCCGCAACAAGCGCAGCGCCATCGTGGCCCTTCCAGGAGAGGCTGACCTCGTCCTCGACCTGGCCGCCCGGGCCGACGTCTACCTCGACAGCTGGACGCCCGTACGAGCAAGCGCATTCGGGCTCCCAGACGATCGGCTGGCCGGCGCCAACTCGCGCCTGGTCCGCTGCTCCATAACCGCCTACGGATCTGACACCCGTCACTCCGGGCGGCCGGACGACCCGACTCTGGTGGCGGCCAGGTCCGGACTCATGTGGGAACAGAAGGGCTGGGTGGGCGGGCCCATAGCCCGGTTGTCCGGAGCCGGCGCCATGCTGCCCGATCTCACCGTCCCGGATGGTTGCTGGGACGGCGACGCCCGGACCGGGCCGATATATCCGGCCACGCCGCAACCGGCGCTGGCCGCTGCCTATCTCGGCGCCTTGGCCATCCTCGCCGCCCTCCACGCCCGCGTTCGGACCGGGCGGGGCCAGCGGGTCGAAACCTCCATGCTGCAAGGCGTCCTCGCTTCCACTTGGGGTGCTTGGCAACGAGCCGAGAAGCCCGACGCCCCTGACTACGACAGCTGGGTGTTCGACTCGAGGGCCAACCGGGGTCACTTCGAATGCGCCGATCGGCGGTGGGTGTGCTGCTGGGTACCGAGACCCTCGTTCGTGCTCGGCGTTTCCGAGGGCGCCCGGCTAGACCCCGATGTCGAACTCCCTTCGATCTATGAGGACGGGGCCCGGATCCTGCCCCACCCCAACGACCTGGCCCTGCTTCACCATTACTTCCCGTCCATGACCGAGGCCTTTCGACGCTTTACCGCCGACGAGTGGACCGAAGCGGCGGCGGCCAAAGACATCGCCCTGCAACCTGTTCGCAGCCCCGAGGAAGCCCTCGCAGACCCTGCGCTGACCGCGGACGGATCGGTGATCTCCGTGCTGGACGGTCGGCTCGGTGAGGTCCGACAGGCCGGCCGCGCCATCTGCCTCCATGTTTGCGACCCGGGACCCTTGACGGGTCCACCGACGGTCGGCGAGCACGATCGTCAGGTCCGGTTCGAACGGACGGTGAGGCCTTCGAGGCAACCGGGGGTGTCTAGCTCGACGTCAGCTCCTTCAGCTCCTCCGTTGGACGGCCTGCTGGTCGTGGATTTGGGTCTGGCCGTGGCGGGTCCGTGGGGAACGCAGCTGCTGTCCGATCTGGGGGCCGTCGTGATCAAGGTCAACCGCCGGTCGGACTGGTACTGGCACAGCAGCCACATGGCGATGGCTTGCAATCGCGGCAAGCAGAGCCTGGCCGTCGATCTGAAGACACCGGACGGGTTCGAGGTGTTTCGCCGCCTGGTGACCAAAGCCGACGTCGTGCACCACAACATGCGGGCATCGGCCGCGACCAGGCTAGGAGTCGGTTACGAACAGCTGCGGGCAGTGAATCCAGCCCTGATCTATTGCCACACGACCGGCTTCGACGAGAGCCGAGCCCATCTCCCGGGCAACGACCAGACCGGCGCAGCGCTCACCGGCGTGTTGCACAATGACGGAGGATGCAAGCGAGGAGGACGCCCGGCGTGGAGTCTCACCTCCCTCGGCGACATCGGCAACGGATTCCTGTCCGCCATCGGAGTCCTCATGGCCCTCCTGCACCGCAACCGCACCGGCCAAGGACAGCTCGTGAACACGTCCATCGTGCGAGCCCACCTGCTCGGGGCGTCGTCGGCCTGGCTTCACCCGGATGGCACACCAACCGAGCGCGACCATTTGGACGCCGAACAGCTCGGATTCGACGCGCTTCGCCGCATCTACCGCGCCGGCTCCGGCTGGATTTGCATCTCCTGTCGAGGCGAGGAGGATTGGGATCGGCTATGCGGGGCCATCGGACGCAGAGATCTGCGCGGCGACCCGAGGTTCTCCGATCCATGCACCCGAGCCGCCAATGACGGGCCCCTGAGCGATGAGCTGTCCGCCCTGTTTTCGGCCCGCCCCGCTACGGAATGGTTCGCCGTTCTCGACCGAGCCGGGGTGTCCGCTGAGATTTGCGACCCGGACGTCGCCGTCGGAGTTTTCGACGACCCGGACCTGCTCTCCCGGAAATGGGTGACCACATACGATCAGCCTCTCGTCGGTCGCTTGAGTCAGTTCGGGCTGCTGTTCGACTTCTCCGATACGCCGGCTCGGATCGCCGGCCCGCCACTCGTGGTGGGAGACAGCTCGCTCTCGGTATTGGCGCTACTTGGCTACAGCGAAGCCGAGATGGAGAGGCTGATCGCCCAGAAGGCGGTCTCCACGCCGCGTCCTGGTCGCTGATCGTCCGGCTGCCTGGGGGCCCCGGCGGAGCAGCTCGTTGCTCGGGCTAGGACGCCGATGGCGCGCCGGCGGAACGAAGGCGACGGTAGGTGGCCGGGCAGGGGCCGTCCGCGCGGGCCACACCGCCGATCTGAGCTGGCACCGGCTGCGGTCGTGCAGCCCAGCGGGGCTCCCAGTGGAAGTTGGACAGCAGACGGGCGACGGTCGCCGATATGGCGGCGAGCGAAAACGGTTGAGCCGGACACGTGTGCCGGCCGTGACCGAAGGAAGTGACCAGTTCGGGCGCGGCCAGAACCGGTCGGGTCAGGCGACGGCGGTTCCAGCGGGTCGGATCCCAGGTTTCGAGGCCGGGCCCGGCTGAAGCGTTGGTCAGTGGGAGCAGGGTGGCGATGGTCACCCCCGACGGGACTCGGTAGGTGTGCTCCCCGTCGCCGATGGTGACCGGCTCCAGCACAAAGCGAGACATGATCGAGCGCTGGGCCAGGCGAATGGATTCGAGGGCGCACTGTTCGGCCCAGGCCGACTCGCCGGCCGCGACCCGGACGGCAGCCGGCCGGTCCGACAGCAAGTCGACGAACACCCAGCCCAGAGCGGCAAAGAGATTGGACATCGAGGCCACGTGGACGAGGGCTACGTCGTGGCCTATGCCGCGGTAGCGCACGTCTCCAGTCTCGGTCGACCAGGCGCTCACAATCCGTGCGAACAGCGGGTGTTGGGTGACAAGAACGCGGTCGGCCTCGACGGCCCGCGCCGCTTCCGCGAAACGTTCCGTTACCGCGGCGAGGGCCGTCCGCTCGGCCGCCTTGGAGTTGGCGGCAACCGCAGCCATGACGTCCGGGTGAACGAAGGCGTCCGCCCCATCGAGGGCATCGAAGGCGCCGATGAGCGACGCCAAGGCCGGCTCCTCGGCGGATCCTGGTCCACCCCAGGATGCCAGGCCGACCCGATGACCGAGCCGGCGGCTCATGTCGAATAGATCAACGGTTCCTTCTGAACCCATATCGGCGACGGTGGCGTCAAGGGCCCGGTGGACATTGGCGAGGTAGCTCGCCGCATCGGAACGACCGAACAGATCGTGCGGGAACGTGCGCCTACCGTCGAAGATCTCGTCCGGGAGCTTGCGCCGCAGCATGCGCCAATCCGCCACCCCCTTTGAAGCCCGGTCCTCGGGCAACCCGTAGAATTCGGCCACACCCCGCGGCGAAAAGGTAAACAGATACCTGTCCCGGCCGCTGTCGATCACGAAAGTGTCGCCGCAGTCCTTCCTGGCGGCGGCGATGGCAGCTACCGCGTCGCCAACCGGTTGATCCCAGGGCAGGCCCACCCCGCCTGCGATCGGTGGCATCGGGACGATACCTGGCAGGGCCATTTGCCCAGGATGCCAGACGGCTCCTGGTCGCACCTGCATCTGTCGGTCCTCCCAACCCGCGAAAGTGGTGGCAAGGCAAACGGCTGTGTTATCGACGCGGTTAGGGCTCGGCTTGGAAAGCAGCGAGCCCCAATCTCGTGGGGCCAAGCAAATAGTCGTCGCAATAGCCGGCCAGCCGCTCGAGGCCAGCTGCTATCTCCTCGTCGCTAAAGGCGAGGAGCAGCGAGTCTGCGTTGCGCATGGTTCGTATCCACCGCGACAGCCCCCCACTCGGCCCACGCCCTGGTGAAGATTCCGGTCCCGGCCCCGAGGTCGACAATGGTTCCGCACGCAGGACCCACGAGTCTCGCGGTCGCATCTCGCCACCGATTGAGGTCGTCAGCGGTGATACCTCGACCGTGCGGACGGGTGCTCGCGGCGCTTCCGTAGTCGACCCGTTCGGTCGTCGCAGCCAACGGTACCGAATTCGATGAGTTCCACTGAGGCCCTTCAGAAGACCCAACCGCAACGGTTCGGTCCGAGATCAGGGGACCGGTAACTTTTGCTTGAGCGGCATCAGGCAGACGCCGTCCAGGCCGCTCTCCGCCGCGGAGATTGGAGCGCAAATGACAACGAGGACCGAGCGGCTGTATGTGTGGTGGGGCGTTGCTGGGATGGTGCTCCTATTTGGAGGGCTGCTAGTCGCTGGACTGCTCCCACCGCCGTCTCCCAGCGAGAGCGCGACCCGGATCTCGCGGTTCTACCAACATCATGCGACCTCCATACGGTGGGGCTCGGTCATCATGATGTTCGGAGCCGCCTGCCTCGGACCATGGATGGCGGTGATGACGAAACTGATCAAGAAGATCGAGGGACCGAGCTCACCAACCGCCTACTGCCAACTCGCGCTCGGTGCTCTTCTGATCTTGGAACTCATCTTTCCCCTGATGATCCTTGAAGTCACCGTCCTGAGGCCGGACCGGGCACCGAGTGAGATCCTGTTGCTGAGCGATCTGTCCTGGATCCCCTTTCTAGGTATTGCCTACACCTTCGTGATAGAGCTGCTCGTCACCGCGGTCGCGGTCTTTCATGACCGGCAGGATCACCCGGTCTTTCCCCGCTGGCTGGCCCCGTTCAACGTCGCCGTGGCTGTGCTCTCGCTACCCGGTGCGTCAATCGTCGTCACGACGACGGGTCCATTCGCGTGGAACGGAGCGTTTGGATTCTGGGTCCCGGCGTTTGCGTTCGGCACGTGGGCGGCGGTGATGACCGCCGCCATGTTGAAGGCCGTGAGCGCCCCGGAATCCGAGAGACCGGGTTCCCTCTCGTCGAGCATCGCCGGCTAGACGTCGGTAGGTCTGCCTTTGACATGAGCCGGTCACTCCCACCGGCCGGCGGGCTGGAACGGATGGTCAAACCGGCGAGCCGATAGCGACCGCTAGCTCCAACTCGACAGCCCCGCCCCGGGGCAGAGCGGCGACCCCGACGGCGGAGCGGGTGTGGCGCCCGGCTTCCCCGAAGATCTCGAACAACACTCGGCTGGCGCCGTCCATCACAGCCGGCTGCTGGTCAAAGCCGGCAACGCAGGCGACGTACCCCGTCATGTAGAGGACGCGCTCGATCCGATCAAGAGACCCGAGCTCCGACCTCAGCACCGAGAGCGCGTTCAATACGCAAACCCCCGCCGCCTCGGCGCCTTCCTCGACCGTGACGTCCTTGCCCAGCGTGCCGATGCAGGTGATCCGTCCGTCTATGCGGGGCAGCTGCCCGGAGGTGCGCGCCACCCCGCCGTGGATGACCACAGCGGCGAGCGGCTCGTGCGGAGGATGGGGCCCGTACAGCGTCAGCCCCAGCTCGGCTACCCGAACGTCGAAGGAGGGCACGTCAGGTCCCCGCCAGTCGGGCCACCACCGGGGCGAACTCCTGCCAGGGGCCTTCGATGGTGACGTACGAGAACCCCCACTCCTCCCGACGTCGCTGCAGCTCCTCGACCATCGAGTCGACGGTCCCGAGCAGGGCGACCGGGACGTGTAGGGCGTCTTCTGCGGAGAGGCCGAAGGCGGGGGCCATGGCTTCGGCGATCGACTTGGGGTCGTCGGTGATCAAGCAGAACCCGACCAGAACATGAAGTTCGATCTCCGCGAACCTGTGCCCGGCGGCCTCCCGCACCCAGCCCACCTTCCGAGTCGTCATCTCGGGGGTGATGTTTGGCGCCGTCTCTGCGCCACCGAGGCCCTCGTTGAGGTTGGCGTTGATGCTGACGATGTCGGCGTCGCGGGCCGCGATCGAAAGGATCCGCTTCCCTCCACCGCCGATGATGATCGGAGGGTGCGGGCGCTGGACCGGCTTGGGCAGCCCGTCGTGGGATTCGATGGTGTAGTGCTCGCCACCGAATGAGAACGGACCTTCTGCCATCAAGCCCTTGATGACCGCCAAGCCCTCCTCGAACCGGTCGATCCGCTGGCCCGGACGGTCGTAGGCGATGCCCGACTGGACGTAGTCCGATCGCATCCATCCCGCTCCGAGCCCGAGTTCGATGCGTCCGTCGGATAGCAAGTCGAGGGTGGCCGCCTCTTTGGCGAGCGTCAACGGGTGGCGGTAGTCGTTGTCGAAGACGAGCGTGCCGATCCGTAGCGTGGAGGTGGCGTCGGCGGCGGCCATCATGGCGGCAATCGGAGCGAGCTGGTCGCCGAAGTGATCGGGGAGCGTCACGGCTGAATAGCCCAGCGCCTCGGCCTGGCGGGCCTGTTCGGCCCAATCGAGACGGGAGGCGGCTTTCGATAGCTGAGCCGAGAAGCGGAAGGGACGGGTCATCGCCCGGACGATACTGTGACCGCGTGGAGTACGAGCAACCGACTTGGGGGCAGGTCGGGCCGGACGAGCTTGGCGTCATCGTGGCCGTGTCTCCACATTTCGACGACGTCGCGATGGGCGCCGGCCAGATGCTTATCCGCCACGCCGACGCCTCCCGCACGACAGTGGTCACCGTGTTCGGCGGCCAGCCACCGGAGTACCCGAACCCACCGACAGAATGGGACGCGCTGGGCGGGTTCCGCCCCGGCGACGACGTCGTCGCCGCCCGCCGCGAAGAGGACCGGGCCGCGATGGCAGTCCTCGGCGCCGAGCCGCTCTGGCTGGACTTCGCCGACCACCAGTACCTTCGGTCGGATCAGAGCCACACGCCGGCCGAAGTGGCGCCCGTCATCCTGGCTGCTATCGACGCCATAGCACCGACCGCCGTCTTCGTCCCGATGGGCCTGGCCAACCCCGATCACACTCTGACCCACGAAGCTTGTCTCCTCGTGCGGCAGCAGAGACCGGATTGGGCCTGGTTCGCATACGAGGATCACGGCTACAAGCATGTGCCCGGCCTGCTGGCGTGGCGGTAGTCGACCCTGTTCCACTCGGGTGTCTGGCCGACCCCAGCGATCGTGCCCCTCGATAGCGACCTGTCCCGCAAGCGCAGAGCGATCGAGTGCTACGCCAGCCAGATCCCCCCGCTCGAGCGGGACCACGCCCTCACCGAGCGCCTCGACGCCAACGTGGCTGAACAGTTCTGGCGACTGGCTCCTCCACCCCGTGGTTGGGAACTCCTGGCCCAGCAGCGCTAGCGCCGGGCCCCGATCAGTCCTTGCCGATGACGACCTCGGTGGACTTGATGATCGCCTTGACTGCGTCGCCTTCCTTCAACTCCAACGCTTCCGCTGATTCTTTCGTGATCACCGATACGACCTCCTGGCCGCCAGGGAGGCCGATCACCACCGAGGACATCACCGCGCCGTGCTGTACGCGGCGCACGGTTCCATCGAGTTGATTTCTTGCGCTCAACCTCATGCCCAAACCCTACTCCTGAAGGTGGACGCAGAGGTCGGGACCACCGGCGGCCAGATAGCCGATGGAGAGGCCCGTCTTCAGCTGACGGCCTGGATCGTGGGCACGGTTCTCACAGCTCGCGGATTTAGCGGGATGATCCGGACCCGTCGATGGTGTGCACCGGCTATAAGTACGCTGGGCTGTCTGATGCGGGTGGGGGTCTGAGCCACCCGGGCATGCTGGCGCGAGGTGGGCCGGTGGAAGCCGACGATAGCTTTCCTAAACTTCGACAGGTGGTCCTGGACTGCACCGATGCACGCGCCTTGGCGGAGTTCTATCGTCGGCTGCTCGGCTTGCAGTACCGACCGGGAGACGAACCTCCCGCGGCCGATGAGCCCGACGAGTTGGGTCAAGACTGGCTCGTGCTGCGCGGCCCCGGGGGTCAGCCCCGGTTGGCTTTCCAGCAGGTCGCTCGGCTTCCGGAGGCGACCTGGCCACAGGGACCGTCACCACAACAGTTGCATCTGGACCTGACGGTGCCCACCCTTCGGGACCTCGATGCTCAACACGAGCGGGCCTTGGCCCTCGGCGCCCGGCTCCTCCAGGACCGCTCCGATGACCCCGGGGAGCCGCTGCGGGTCTACGCCGACCTGGCCGGGCATCCCTTCTGCATCTTCGTGGTCGCCTAGCCACCGGCCTTCGAATCGCCATCCACAGAGCGACGTCGAGTCGGCTCGGGTACCTTCCTCGCATGAGCCTCACGACCAGATACGAGTCCGTCGCCGTCGACGGAGACCATTTCGACGCCTACTGCGCCATACCCGAAGGCGGCGAGGGACCGGGGGTCTTGCTCTTCCAGGAGATCTTCGGGATCAACGACAACATTCGGTCACTGGCCGAGCGCCTCGCCGGGGCCGGCTACTTGGCGCTTGCGCCGGACATGTTCTGGCGCGTCGAACGCCGTTTCGAGCGCAAGGACGAGTCCGGCATGGCCGACGCCTTCGCCATGGTCCAGAAGTTCGACTTCCCGAAGTCCGTCGGCGACATTCGCGCCGCCCACGCCCACCTTCTGGCCATGCCGGAGTGCATTGGCAAAGTCGGCGCCATCGGCTTCTGCTTGGGCGGCGGGTTGGCATTTGCTGCCGCCACCATGAGCAGGGTCGACGGCCGCAGTCCCGATGCGGCCGTGTGCTACTACGGCTCGGCCATCAACGACATGCTCTCTGAAGTCGAAAGTCTCCACTGCCCGGCCATGTTCCACTACGGCGCCAACGACCCTTTCATATCCACCGAGAACATCGCCGCCGTCGAGCAAGCGGTGACCGGCCTCCCTGACACGCAGTTCCACCGTTACGAGGCCGGGCACGCTTTCAGCAACTGGGATGCCCCGTCGATGTACAACCAGGATGCCGCCGATTTGGCCTGGTCTCGGACGCTCGAGTTCTTTAGCGATCACCTGGCCTAGAGGCGTTCCCCTGGGACCGGGCCGGGATCGGCAGACAGTCGGTCCAAGATGTTGCTGGTGACCCGCTGGACGGTCGGGTCGCCGCCCGCCACGCCGTAGGCCCAGTCGGTGCATCCGCTGGTGACCACGGTGCCGCCGGCTGTGTAGGCGCCGAGGACGGCGTTCCCGTGGGCGATCCGGCGAACGTTCTCCGGCTCGGCCGATCCGAACAGGGCATGGGCCAGGCCTTGCAGCTCACCGACGGTACGCGTGTGCGCCAACCCAGTCGGGTATTCGTTGACGCCAGCTTCGAGGTCGACCGAGTACAGGCGTGCCGGCGCGCTGGCCAGGATCTCGAAGCCGGGTGGGCACCCGTCGGCATGGGTCGGTACCGGCAGGCCGTGCTCGATCGTCATCTCCACGCCGTCGCACTCGTAGCCGACCACGCAGTGTTCGTCACCGAGCAGGTCGCCGTAGCGCAGGTCGGTACCTTCGAAGAGCCAATGGCCCGGTCGCCAAACGGTGTATCCGCGCTGACCGCTCGGGGTGCAGCCCGCCTGGCGGGCGTACCCGCCCCGAGAGAACGACACGCCGGTCATGGCCACCTCGCCCCGGGCGATTATCGGATCGCACCACATGGAAGTCATCAGTTCGGGATTGGCGCGACGAACTGGGTCCTCTCGCCTCGCCCTGTCCTTGTACGAGACCATGGTGTCGCCGTCGTCCTCGAAGCGGACCTGCCAGAAAGACGTGTTTCCCGACAGGAAGGCGACGTTGCCCCCGGCCGCGATAAAAGCTTCCACCGTGTCTCGCATCCGCGACGACCAGTACTCGTCGTGACCGACGGACAGCATCATCCGGTACGGCTGCAGCGCCTCCGGACGCTCTTCCAGGTCGGCGTTGACTGCGAAGTCGAAGCGGTAGCCAGCCCGTTCGGCCCACTCGACGAACGGCCCCTCCCAGGTTGGCCAGCCCGCGCAGGCCGACCAGCTGCTGACCTTGTTCGCCCGCGCATATTCCAGCCAGGCATCGCCACCGAGGTCACGCTGACGGGCGATGTTGGCGTTGCGATTGTTCAGTGCGTCCGGACGGTCGAGGAAGCCACGGGCCATCGGACGCCGAAACGACACCGCGGTGCCTCCGATGTACAGGTTGGATCGACCCCAATCGTTATAGGCGTTCCATGTGTTGAGCGAGAGCTCCATCAGGATCGCTGAGGTCGGGCTCCCTGTGGGTGCCCGCATCACGAACCCGGCTCGGCTCTCGGCCGTCGAACCGTCCGCGTGCGCGGCTCGAAGTACGGCCTCATACCAGCCGGAACGCCAGTCGCCCGCCACGAAGGGGAGGGTCGACGGCCAGCGGGCTCCGCCCGCGGCCGCGTCTTCCGGAATCGGGTGCGGCTCCGCCACCAGCCCCTCGACCCGATGCACCACTTCCCGCTCGGCGCCCAGCCTCGCCACCTCGAGGTCGAAGACCATCGGGGTCTCTGCGGGCACGACCCGGCCGGATGGCCTCGGCACGGTCGCGCCGCAGTGCAAGGCCACCTGATCGCCGGGTTCGTAAGAGAGGCGGGCGAAATAGCCCTCTACGTAGGACGCGGCGTCGTTCATGATCCTGAAACTAATGGGAGACTTCGAATTGCCTGACGTCGAGTGGACTCAGGGTGGGCCGCTACACGGGAATAGCTCGGGCCGAAGCACCCGCCGCCATGGGTCCGTCGCCCTCTTGGCGGGACCGGCCGATGAGGACCGTCCCCAGAGCCGGTGCGAAACACACCAGCACCATTACCAGCCACCACCACCACCTCAGGCGGGGATCCAGGTGAACCACATAGACGTCGTGGTGGATGGGGTGGGTGGAGAGGATGGAACCGACTTGGCCGTCGCGAAGGTTGATGTGACCGTTGCCCGGCGCGCTCAACTTGGTTGGAAGGAGCCCGGTGCTGACGTAGGTCGCCTCGCCGCCGTGCCTGTGAGGCACGAAGCTGAGCAGGTCGGCTCTGACCAACGGCCTGTAAATTACGATGGAAAGCGACAGGATCACGGCGATCCCTACCATCGCCGCCGGGGCCTTCCACCTGGGCCGGGTAAACCAGGAGACGAGTATCCACAGCGCGATCCCGCCGACGACAAGCAAGGGCGCCGCCTCGATGACCCACCCGACGCCCCACCACCGCATGGCGACCGCCCCCTCGATGTTTGGGGCTCGCAGCTTCCATGGATCCCCGGCAAGATTGATGTCGCCTCGGGTCGAGAGGCTGCCGTCAGAATTGATCCTGACCACGCGGTGCGAATAGGTCTCATGGGTCCCCGGCGGATGGAACGTGATTATCTCGCCTACGTGGATTGACCCGTAGCTGACCGGCTTGACCCACAGGAGGGTACCCACGGGTGCGGCTTGCCCCATCGAGGGCGTCTGGACGACGTACCAGCGCCCGCCTGTGAGCGCCCAGTACCCGACCAGCGCGGAGAAGGAGATCAGCCCGGCGAACACCACCGCTCCAAGCGCTCGCCAACCGACCCTTCGAGGCGCCGGCGGAGGCGGATACGTCGGCCGAGGCGCTGAATGCAGGGGACGGGCGCGTCGTCGCGGCGGAGCGCGTACTTCGCGAACGACGTGGGCGGCGTGCCTGCTCATCGGAGTTACGCGGTCAGCGCGGCCGTGGCGCCGGGCCAGGAGAACGTGAGCGACCAGGAGAGGCTCGGGATGCTCTGAGCGCGGTACCCGAGGGGTACGTAAAGATGCAGACCCGATATATAGGCGTTATAGCTGGAACCCCTGCTGATCGATATGGTCGACGTCTGGGTGCCGCTCGGGCCTACCGACGCGACCGTCTGCCAGCCGGCCGCGACGAACGTGGTGAGGGATGCTGATGTCGTGCAGGCAGCCGTCGTCGACTCCGGCGCGACGGCGCACGACGTGGGAGTCGTGAAGCCCCACATGATGTTGACCATGGTGCACGGCGACGTCGAACCGATTACCGGGAAGGGACCGGCGAAGGTGGTGGTGCCAGTGTCGTTGAGCTCCCACTGCTCCGTCGCCGCCGCCGCCCACGTGTTGAAAGCGGCTTGCGTCGTGGGATTCGGGTTGGGCGAGCTGGCCGGCGCAGGCGACGTGTCGAATACCACGAAGTTCGACAGCGACCCCGAGAAGTAGCTGGAGCTCAATCCGGTCTTGGACGTGGGCGCCCAGCCCAGGTGCCAGTAGCCGGTGTCGGAGCTGTAGCCGACCAGGAGCCCGCCGCCCGTTGCCACGGACTGGCCGTCGACGTAGATCGTCGTCGTGGAGTCGAGGCTGAGGAGCACGTTGACAGCGGTCATGGTGACGTAGACGAAATGCCACGCTCCGTCGTTGTAGGTGCCCGGCGTGGTCGTAGAACTGCCGCCCGTGTTCTGCACGAATACCAGATGTCCCGACGAGTTCATGTAGAGGATGCGGTCGTCCCCGCCCGTCGCGTTCACCGGGCTGGTCCCGATCTCGAATATCGGCCCACCAGTGGCACCCGAGGTCTTGAACCAGACGCCGATCCCGTACCGGTTGCCGAGCGTCAGGCCGGGGTTGGGCTGCGCCTGCGAAATAACATCCGTGGCGTATGCGGTACTTCCGTCGAGGCTGATCGAGCCCGAAGATGTCATGGGGCCGGTGCTCGGGGAATAGCCGGTCCCGTAACGGGGCAGCAACGGGTTGGTCGCTTCGGCCTGGTTGGCGAGGTCGACCACGCCGCACGATGTCGCGCTCACCTGCTCTGAGATCTGCTGCGCCGGGATCGTGCCGTTGTCAGTGATCACATCGGATACCGAAATCGATCCGGAGGATGGCGTCGCCGACGTGGGGGCGATGCCGCCGGGGCAGTTGATGGATGCCGAAGTCGTCGCCGCGAGCGTACAGTTGGTCGACTGGTACGTGTGCGTGTATCCCGTCGTCCCAGTGCTGGCCGCGTCCGCTGAGTTGGTGACCGTTCCGATGTATCCGCCGTACGTTGCCGACGCGCTGAACCCGACCAGAAGGACGGCGCCGGCGCTCAAGAGCGCGGCCGCCTTCAACAGACGCCCCCGTCGCTCGATCATCGGTCTCCTTCGATTTCGGGAAGCAACCNNACCGGCGGGGGAAAGCGCCAGACCATTCGCTGGCTAAGTGCTGAGCGTCCAGACCAGGGGCTCGGACGCGGTGAGCCCTTGATAAGTGTTTCCGGCGGACCCGTCGACCCATACGACGAAGGTCATCCACTCCGACGTACCGCCGGCGATGTTGGTCGCGACGACGAGGTTGGTGGTCGCCAGGGTCGTTGCCGTCCCGTAGAACACCTGGGTTCCGTACGTCGACGACGTCCCCGACGTGGGAGCCGTGGCGGCTGCGTACACTGCGACGTCAAGGGTGCCGCAGAGGTTCGGTTGGCCGGAGCCATTCGGTGTGGAGGTGCACGCGTTGCCGGCCAGGGTGAGCGTGCCGGCCCGAGAGGTGCCGGTGTTGTTCATCTTCACGATGCCCACGTTCTGATCGGGATCAGTGTTGGTCGGGATGGTGCCGCTGGGTACGGCCCCGGCCAGCACGATGTCGGGGGCCATGGCTGTCTGCCCGCCGAACTTGTTGAGCGGGCAGGTCGTGGTACCGGACGCGCACGTGGTGGTTCCGCCGACCCCGCTGACACCTGTTTCGGTGAGGGTCAGCGTCCCGGTGGACGCCGTGTTGGCGTTGTTGGTGATGCTGGCGGTGAACCCGGCCAAGGTCCCGGAAATGCCCAGGCCCAGGGTCAGCGCGGCGCCCGCGGCGCCAAGCCAGACCAAGGGGAAGAACCGGCGGCGCCTGGCCTTATTCACATGACGGGGTGTTCTTTTGGTCATTTGCTGTGCCCAAGCCTTTCCGTGGCACTGGGAATCCGTTCAGGGGTCGCTGAGCCGAGATTCGGGTCGTATAGGTGCAAAGTGGATCGAACTACCCAGCTCTTCCCACCGTGGAAATCTCGTCCACATACGCCGCGACCTTGAGCGCGAATTTCCCCTATCGCGGCACATAGATGGCGCTTGGTGCTCAGACGGTTCGGAACCCTCCTTCGCCTCGAGCGTCAGAAGCGCCGGTTGCTACGAATCGGGCCCTAGGGCCTGGAGGAAGCGGGCGATTATGGGACCGTCGGTCGGGCCGCCGTTGCCCGTCCCCTGGACCACGATGGCAAAAGCGATGTCGCCGCGGTAGCCGATGAGCCAGGCGTCCGTCCTCTGCGGTTTGCCGGTGCCGTACTGAGCCGTCCCGGTCTTGGCGTACGTCCCCGCCGGCAGCCCGGTACCGGCTGCTGTCCCGGTCGCGACGACCGCCGCCATCATCTCCCGCAGGTCCTCGTCCACCGCCAACGGCAGAGGGTGAGTAGGCGCCGTGTCGTCTGGCGTACCGACCACCAGTCGAGGCTCGCGCACCGTTCCGCTGGCGACGGCGGACGCGACCATGGCCATGCTCAGCGGCGAAACCACTACGGCGCCTTGACCGATGGCAGTGGCAGCCAGGGCGGCCGCGTCTGGGGGGGTCGGCACCGAGCCTCCGAACGCTTCGAGCCCGATGCTCGGAGTGGCGCCGATGTCGTAAAGGGAAGCCGCTTCAGGAAGGCTGTCCGGTTGAAGGTGCGCCGCGGTGACCATTCCGATGAAAGCGGTGTTGCACGACTCCGCGAACGCCTGCGCAAAGGTGCTGGCCGGAGCGTCCCCCTCGGCGTTGTGAAAGGTTTCGCCGTCCACGGTCACTGACGGCGGGCAGGTTGCAGCCGAGGAGGGCGACAACCCCGCCTCGATTAGCGCCGTCGACGTGATCACTTTGAAGGTCGAGCCGGGCGGGAACTCGCCTTCCAGCGCCTGGTCGAACGGCGCGCTCGCAGGATCGCTTACCGCAGCCAGCACCTGCCCCGTCGACGCCCGGACGGCCACCAAAGCGGCATCGTTCGACACCGAAGCCAGAGCGGATTCGGCGGCCTGCTCAACGGTCGGATCGATACCCGTCAAAAGCTCGGTCCCGGCGTGGGGCGAAAAGGTGGCGACCGTCAATCTGGTCACGCCGTCTGCTCCCACGATCGTCACCGCGCCCCCAGGGGTTCCGGCCAGCTGCTTCTCGTAGGCCGCTTCAAGGCCGGTCTGGCCGACGACGCTGGCGGAGTCATAGGAGCCGCCGAGCTGCTGCAGTTGCTGGGCCGTGATCGGGCCGACAGAGCCGACGAGGTGTGCTGCCAGGCCGGGCGTCACGACCGTCCGGGCGCTGGTGTGACGGAAGACGGTCCCGGGGATCTTGTACAGGGCGCTGCCATCACCGCCCAGCTGCTGATAGCGGGCCTCAGTCAGCTGGAAGACGGGTTCGAAGTAAGCGGGGTGGGCGGCCGCCCCGGTTGCGGCCATGTGGACGTCAGCCGCAGTGGCTCCGGCCGCGATGAGGGTGGCGGATACAGCGGATGGGTCTTTGATCCGGCTCCCTTCGATCCCGACCACGACGACCGGTCCTTGTGCTGTCAATGGCGCGCCCCGAGCCCCGAGGATGGGTGCGCGGGGGGCCCAGGTACGCGTGAGCTCGAGATGGTCGCCCGTCTGGAGCGCAGGTTGGATGGCGGACGGCGACCAGTCCACGAGCCACCGTCCGGAACGGTCGACCAGGTTGACCGTCGACTGCACATTCCACGTACCGATCCCAGGCAAGGTGAAACGAGATGAAACCGCCGCGGTGGCAGAAGAACCCGTCCGTGTCACCTCACCCAGGGCGTGCGTCACGTCCGCGGCATCCAAGCCGGCCGTGATCGCCGGCCCGGAGACGGCAAAGTCGGGGCCCGGGGAGGCGACGAGGGTACTCATGGCCGCCCAGTTGCCGTCGTTCCATGCGGCCAGGAAGCTCTCGGCGGTTGCTCGTGGGCTACCCGAATGGGCACCGCATCCGGCCAACGAAAATGTCGTCGCCGCCAGCACTGATGCGGCGACGCACGCCTGCCGCACGCCGCCGCCAACGAACCAGCTCAGCATCTTCCCACTCTCGCACACCGCCGCTGAGGGCTCGCCGGTGGGTCGAGTCTCCCGTAGGATTCGCCGGTGCTCGCGCTGCTCGACCCCACCAGCTTCGTATCCTCGTCGGGCTACCTCGCGATATTCGTGCTTTCGGTGTTGCAGTCGTGTTGCGTCCCTACCTCGTCTGAGCTGACCATGGGCTTCGCGGGCGTGCTGGCGGCCACCGGCAAGCTGAGCTTGCCTGGTGCGATACTGGTCGGGGCGGCAGGAGAGCTCGTCGGTGCCTACGTGGCTTGGATGATCGGGCGGACGGGCGGGCGCGCCTTCGTCGACCGCTACGGCAAGTACCTGCTCCTCACTCACGCCGATCTCGATCGAGCCGAAGCTTGGTACCACCGCCACGGCAACTGGGGTGTGTTCGGTGGCCGACTTCTACCCGTGATCCGCAACTTCGCAGCCCTGCCCGCCGGTGTGGCCGAAGTCCCCCTGGTGCGCTTCGGCGTATTGACCGCTGCGGGCAGCCTCATTTGGGACGGCGCCATGGCCCTCATCGGCTACGGGGTAGGATCCAGCTACCACAAGATCATGAAGGGCTTCAGCGACGCCGGGTACGTGTTAGGGGCGGTCGTGGTGATCGCCGTCGCGGTCCTCATCATCCACCGCTACCGGTCTTACAAGGTGGCGACGGCGTCGGGAGCAGGAGACCACCATGGCGCGACCCGCCGGCGTGGTAACCCAGACGATCCGCCGTCGGGCGCAGCTTCCGACTAAGGGCGAGCCCCGGCCGTCAATCGTCGTGCGCAAGATGTTGATCCGGTTGCGCGTGCGTCGAGGTCACCGTTGTCCACGCTCGACATACGGGCAGTGCCGACACCCTTGGTCGCAGCAGGACCCCCTCTGCCACAACGTTCGGGCCGTCTGAACGAACAGGCCCGTCGCCGGATCCAGGTATCCGACATCTCCAGCCTCGATGGCGGAGTGATGAGCCTCGATGACGGCCACGTAGTCGGCCCGGGCGGGATCGAGCCGGTCCGGGTGAGGAACCAACCGGCCCGGTTCCATCGGATCCTTGCTGGCCGGTCGATCCAGGGCCCTCAGCACCAACCACCACGACGCCAAGCCGTGTTGGCAAGGCTCGGCCACCGCGACGAGGCACTCGTCGGGGCAGCGGCACAGCCCGTCGGCGACCCATTCTTCGAGGGTGTCGGCCCCGGGCGGGGCCCAGCCGCTGTGCTGCTCAAACCAGGCGTGGGTGTTGCGGACCGCCTCCGACCCGCTGATCACCAGCGCGGCCGAGCCACCGGTCAGGGTGCCCCGTCGAGAAGGTCGCAAAAGCCGCTCGGGCCGTGCGGCCCGATGGCGAGCTGCTCGAGCACCCCGATCCCGCGCCGCTCGCCCCAGTTGGCCCGCACTACCTGTTGTACGTGCACGCAGTCGAACTCCAGCGTGTCGAGGTCCTCGACCTTGTGCTCCTCTCCGCCCACCTTCGTGCCGCCGTGCCAGCGCCCGTGGGCCCACGTCGGATGGAAGTATCCGGCCCCCTTCATGCGGAAGGTGCGCAGAGGTTCGAGGTCGATGGCCTGTGGACCGAGTCCGGGCCGATCAAACGTGAGCCGGGCGCCGTCGGAACGCCTCAAGCCGGGCGCCCACCGCACGGCGTGCCGGAGGCTTTCGACGCGATCGAAGGTTGCGCCCGGTCCGAACACGGGATCCGAATCGTTGATGACCGGCAGAATGGCACCGGTCTCCGACCAGGGTTCGCCCCGCTCGTCCTCGAAGACCATGTAGTGCACGCACTCGTCGGTGAAGTTGATCGGGGCCCACAGGAAGAAGATCTGAGGAACGGCCGCAGCCGGCGCGGCAGGGGCGGCGTCCCCGACCGGCCGGATGCCCCATGATCGGTCCTTGGTCCCGTACACGGGTGCAGAAGCCAGGTCGAGGTCGAGGCGGCCGGAGCGGATCGACCCCGTCCAGCCCACCAACTGCGTAGCCCGGGTCACGTCCATAGCCAGCCGGGTGCCCGAGTAACGGGTTTGGCGCGGCTCTTCGTATGCGGAAGTGCGCGCTCGCGCCGTGATGTCGGCGACCAGCCCGTGCTCGGCTGCGTCGACGGTGACGCGGTTGACCCGCATCGGCTCGGTGACTTCGACGGCGATCGGCCCCACCTGGGTCTCCGTTCGGTCCAGGGGGATGGGTCCGGACGCGAACACCGAACGCTGCACTCCATCGTGAACGACGCTGAAGGCAGCGTCTATCACCCCGCGGTTCGGGTACAACCCGAGGGCGACCGCGAAGTAGTACTCCTCGGTGTAGCCGTTGAACCAGAACCGGTCGTAGTGGTCCGGGTGGCCACCTCCCGCCTGGGCCAGGGGCAAGGCGGTCTGGTGGATCGGGAAGTCGTCGTAAGGGGTCAGCATCGAGACCACTGTGCCAAACCCAGGACGAGAAGCGCGCTAGCCGGGATCGACGCGGACCGCGGCCTGCGCTGAGCCGCCCGGCCCGGAGCGGGGTCCCAGATAGCTCTCGAGGGCGTCCACGAAGGCTCGCCCCGCCGGGGTAAAAGGACGGTCCTTGCGCGACGCCAACCCGATGGTCCTCTTCAGTGCCCCGCCGCGGAACCGAACGGCCCGTAGCGGCCCCGAGGGCGCCACTACCGACTCGGGCACCACGGCTGCAGCCACACCAGCCGCGGCCAGAGCCAGCACCCCGTCCATTTCCAGTCCCTGCACGGCCAGGACCGGCAGGAACCCGGCTCGGCGACAGGCGGCCAACGTCGCCACCCTCAAGTCGTATCCATCCTTGAACATCACCAGCGGCACGTTCTCCAACTCGGCCACCCGCACCGACCGCCTGGCCGCGAGCGGGTGGCCGTGGTCGACCGCGAGCACCAGCTCCTCCTCGGCCAACCGGCTCGTCTCCACCCAAGGCCGGTCGACGGGAAGGATGACCACGGCCAGGTCCATCTCCCGCTGTTCCAGCCGGTCGACCAGGTCCTCCGAACCGGCCTCGTGCACGGTCAGCTCGAGGCCCGGATGGTCGGTGCGAAAAGACGCCAGGACCGGTGGCAGCAGGTTGGTCGTCAGGCTGGGCGTGGCCCCGAGCACCAGGCGGCCGCGCTGCAGCCCGAGCAGGTCCCTCACCGCCCCCGTCGCCGCTTCGCAGTCGGCGAGCACCTGACGGGCCCACGGAAGGAACACCTCGCCGGCCCCCGTCAGGGTCACCTCGTTGCGGTCCCGGTGGAATAGGGGCGCACCGAGCTCGTGCTCCAAAGCCGCCACGGCGCCGCTGACCGACGGCTGGGCCACGTGCAGGGTGGACGCAGCCCGGGTGAAGCGGCGCTGCTCGGCCACGCACACGACGTAGCGGAGCTGCTGGAGTTGCATATACATAGTCTATGCCTATCGTCGCCAGAGGAAACTTATCCTTTACCTGTAGCCGGCTCGGGCTTACGGTTGGGTCGCCAAGGTTGGCGGAACCCCAGAGGGAGACAGATGGCAGTTCCAGTAGCGCCTGAGGCGCCGACTCAACAGAAGTCAGGGGCGCGGGCCGCCATCTCCGAGCGAACGCTTCGCACCGACCGTTGGTGGCAGCCGCCGCTCATCTCGTTCACCGTGCTCTCGGCGTTTGTCATCTACGCGACCTGGGCTGCGTTCGTCAACGGCGACTACTACTACAAGCCGTACATCTCGCCGTTCTACTCCCCGTGCCTCGCCCACGTGTGCGGGGCCAAGACCATCCACGGGGCGTCGGGCGTCCCCCACCTCAGCCTTTTCGGCCCGTGGTGGGCGATCTCACCCGCCCTCATCATCTTGATCTTCCCACTCGGGTTCCGGATGACTTGCTATTACTACCGGCGGACCTACTACCGGTCCTTCTGGTTGTCGCCGCCGGCCTGCGCGGTGGCCGAGCCCCACAAGTCTTACAGCGGTGAGACCCGCTTCCCACTCATCCTGCAGAACGTCCACCGCTACTTCTTCTACGCCGGCCTGGTGTTCAACTCGATCCTGACTTACGACGCGGTGCTGGCATTCCGCAATCACGATGGCCAATGGGGCCACGTCGGCGTGGGCACGGCGGTGCTGGTGGTCAACGCCGCCCTGCTCTGGATGTATTCACTCTCGTGCCACTCCTGTCGGCACATCATCGGCGGACGCCTCAAGCACTTCTCGAAGCATCCGGTGCGCTTCAGGATGTGGGGTTACGTCTCCAAGCTCAATCAAAAGCACATGCAGCTGGCCTGGGCCAGCCTCATTTTCGTGGCCCTGGCGGACCTGTACGTGCGCTTGGTAGCCAGCGGGACCCTACACGGAGGATGGGTGTAGTGAGCGATTACGAACGCCACTCTTACGACGTCGTGGTGGTTGGCGCCGGCGGCGCCGGTCTGCGCGCAGCCATAGCGGCCCACGAGGCCGGCGCCAAGACCGCGGTGATCTGCAAGAGCCTGCTCGGCAAGGCGCACACGGTTATGGCCGAAGGTGGAATCGCCGCCGCGATGGGCAACGTCTATTCCGACGACAACTGGAAGGTCCACTTCCGCGACACCATGCGGGGCGGCAAGCTTCTCAACCACTGGCGCATGGCCGAGCTCCACGCCAAGGAAGCGCCGGAGCGGGTGTGGGAGCTGGAGCAGTGGGGTGCCCTGTTCGATCGGACTCCCGAAGGACTCATAAGCCAGCGCGACTTCGGCGGCCATCGCTACGCCCGTTTGGCCCACGTCGGCGACCGCACCGGGCTGGAAATGATCAGGACTCTGCAGCAGCGCACGGTCGAGCTCGGGGTCGACGTCTTCATGGAGTGCACGGTCACCCACCTGCTCAAGGACCGCGAGCGGGTCTCCGGGGCCTTCGGCTACTGGCGCGAATCCGGGCGCTTTGTCGTCTTCGACGCTCCGTCGATCGTGCTGGCTACAGGCGGCATAGGAAAGTCGTGGAAAGTCACATCGAACTCCTGGGAGTACACCGGCGACGGCCTCGCTCTCGCGCTTCGGGCCGGTGCGTCGCTGATCAACATGGAGTTCGTTCAGTTCCACCCGACCTCGCTCAAAGAGAACGGCGTGCTGCTCTCGGAGGCGGCCCGCGGCGAGGGCGCCTACCTGCTCAACGCCGACGGCGAGCGGTTCATGTTCAAGTACGCCCCCAACAAGGGCGAGCTGGCCTCGCGCGACGTCGTCAGCCGCGCCGAGTGGACCGAGATCCTGGAGGGCCGCGGGGTCGACGGTTGCGTCTTCCTCGATCTGCGTCATCTGGGTCGCGAGAAGATCCTCGAACGACTGCCGCAGATCCGCGAGCTCGC
>PMHU01000211.1:14894-33097 GCA_003156795.1 Acidimicrobiaceae bacterium | reverse complement strand
CCGGCGTTGTTGACGAGCACGTCGACCCGGCCGTGACGGCGGGCGGCCTGTTCGAACAGGGCTTGCACCTGGTCCTCGTCGGTCACGTCACACGTCAGGGCGAGGGGACGGTCGCCGGTGAGCTCGGCCAGGCGCTCGGCGGCCTCCCCCAGCCGCCGCTCGTGGGCGTCGCTGATCACCACGTCAGCTCCCTCCTCGAGGCAGCGCTTCGCCGTGGAGTAGCCGATGCCCGTGCCGGCCGCCGCGGTGACCAGGACCGTTTTACCGGCCAGCAAGCCGTGGCCCGGGACGTACTCGGGCCGGGCTTGGAGGCCGGGCCCATCATGGGCAGGCTCGGTCACCCGGCCCCGCCGGGCGTCGTCGTGACGGGTGCGGTGCCGTACACGGGAGCGGGGGCCGGGGCGGCGGCCAGAAGATCGCGAACCGCCTGGCCGACCTCGGCCGCGTCCCAACGGGTGCCCTTGTCCACCGTCGGGCCGTGCTGCCACCCGTCGGCCACCCCGATCCGGCCCGCTTCCACTTCGAACACACGACCGGTGATGCCCGCCGACTCGGCCGAGCCGAGCCAGACGACCAACGGCGACACGTTGTCGGGGGCCATGGCGTCGAACGCTCCGTCCTCGGGAGCTCGCATCGTTTCTGCGAACACCCCTTCGGTCATCCGCGTCCGCGCCGCGGGGGCGATGGCGTTGGCCGTGACTCCGTATCGTCCGAGCTCGGCCGCCTGGACCAGGGTCAGCGACAGGATCCCGCCCTTGGCGGCCGAGTAGGCGGCCTGACCTACGCTGCCGAGGAGGCCGGCGCCGGAAGAAGTGTTGATGATCCGGGCGTCGTTGATCTCGCCCGCCTTGGCCCGGTCGCGCCAGTAGGCCGCGGCCCAGCGACCGACGCAGAAATGGCCCTTCAAGTGGACCCTGACCACCGCGTCCCACTCTTCCTCGTCGGCGTTGGCGAACATCCGGTCTCGCACGAAACCGGCGTTGTTGACCACCACGTCCAGCCGGCCGAAAGCTTCGGTCGCCGAATCGATGAGCCTCCTGGCCCCCTCCCAGTCGGCTACGTCGTCATCATTTACTACCGCATGCCCGCCGAGAGCCCGGATTTCATCGGCCACCTCATCGGCCGGCCCGCTCGAGCCGCCCCGGCCGTCGAGCGCTACGCCGATGTCGTTGACGACGACGGCCGCGCCCTGACGGGCGAACTCGAGCGCGTGGGCCCGGCCCAGCCCGCGACCGGCGCCCGTGACCAAGGCCACCCGTCCCTCGCAGATCACGGCCGTCCCTCGCAGATCACGGCCGACCCTCGCAGATCACGGCCGACCTGGGCGGATCATGGCTGCGACTCTCATGTGGCGTGGCCCCTCTCGTCGGACACCTGGCGGCGAAGTAGGTGCTTCATGACCTTGCCGCCGGCGTTGACGGGCAGCTCGTCCACGACTGCGACCGAACGGGGGACCTTGTAGTTGGCCATCCGTTCCTTGGCGAACGCGATCAGCTGGTCCGGGTCGACGACCTCACCCCGCTTGGCCACGACGAAGGCCTTCCCGACCTCGCCCAGCCGGTCGTCCGATACGCCGACGACCGCTACCTGGGCTACTCCTGGCGCTTCCATCAAGGTCGCCTCGATCTCGGCTGGGTAGGCGTTGAATCCGCCGACGATGAACATGTCCTTTATGCGGTCGGTAATGCGCAGCCCGCCCTCAGCGTCGAGCGTTCCGACGTCACCTGTGTGGAACCACCCGTCGCTGTCGATGGCCTCTGCCGTCGCCTCAGGGTCCTCGAAGTAGCCATCCAGGACCGGATAGCCGCGCACGACCACCTCGCCCGGCTCGCCGATCGGGGTAGGCCGGCCTTCCGGGTCGACCGTCGCGACCTCGACACCGGGGATGGCCCGACCAGACGTGGCCGACACGACCTCGGGGGGGTCGCCGGCCCGGCACATCGTGACCAGCCCGATGGTTTCGGTCAGGCCGTACGCGGTCAGCACCACGTCGAAGCCGAGCTCCGAGCTCATGCGGCGCAGAAGCTCCACCGGGACGGCTGCCGCACCGGTGACGGCCAAGCGGAGCGAACGCAGCTCCTCTCGCTTGGCCTCGGGCAGTTGCAGCAGGGCGTGGTAGATCGTCGGTGGCCCCGGAAACACGGTGATCTGCTCTTCGGCGATGAGATCCGCGGCCGCCGAGGCGTCGAACACCGGCACCGGGAAGACCGTCGCCCCGACGGTGAGGGCGGCGACCACGCCGGCCTTGGACCCGAACGTGTGGAACAGCGGGTTCACCAAAAGGGCCCGGTCCCCCAGTCTCATGCCGAGGTTGGTGGCGTAATACCGGAACGATCGGATGCTGGTTCCGTGACGCGATCGAACACCCTTCGGCTTCCCGGTCGTGCCTGACGTGAACATCAGATCCAGCCAGTCGTCGGCATCAATCTTGGTGGCGACTCGGTCGGCTTCATCGAGGGCGTCGGGGTCGTCACCGCGGGCGAGGAACGATTCCCATGTGCGACCGAAAACGATCGACTCCTGCAAGTGGGGCAGGTCCTGGTCCGCAAGCAGCGCCGGGAAGTCTCGCCCTAGGAACTCGGCCGCGCTGAACAGCAGCTTGGCCCGGCTTCGCTCCAGGATGTAGCCCGCCTCTGGTCCTTGAAAGCGGGTGTTGAGAGGAACGAGAACGCCCCCGGCAGACGCCACACCCAGCATGGCGACGATCCAATCCGTCGAGTTCGGAGCCCAGATGGCGACGGGATCCCCCTTCTCAATCCCGGAAGCGATGAGCGCGGCGGCGGCGCGACGGACGCAGTCGGCGAGACCTGCGTAGGTGAGCCGCCGGTCGCCCGAGACCACGGCCTCGACATCCGGGTGAGCCGTTGCCATCGAAAGCAGGAGGCTCGGGACCGTAATGGCGTCGCCCGGGTCGGGGGAATCCACGGGCGTAGGGGTATGCGTCACGTCTCTAGGGCCATCTCCTGAAGCCAGGTTGTTTCGCTGCGGCCGATCCGGCAAGAATGCGCTTCTAGTCTAGACGACCGACCTGAGGGGGTCCCGAGGCGATGGAACAAGGTGAAGCGGACCGCGCACGTTATCGTCCGGCTTACGGTGGGGACCTCCTGGTCCGCGGGCTGGCGGCCCACCCCGACAAGCCGGCGGTGTACCTCGGCGACAAGGTCCTGACATCGGCGCAGATGGCCGATCAGATAAGCCGGTACATCCAGGCCTACGAAGCGTGGGGCGTCACTGAGGGCAGCCCTACCGCCACGTTGTCGGCGAATAGACCGGAAGTGCTCTACAACATGGGTGCCGGCATGGTGGCCGGCTTTCGGGGCACCCCGCTCCATCCGATGGGGTCGCTCGACGACCACGTGTACATACTCGAAGACGCCGGGATCGAAACCCTGTTCTATGACCCCGACGCCTACGAGGAACGGGCCATGGCCCTCAAAGATCGGGTGCCGTCGCTCAAGCGGGTGATCGCCCTGGCTCCCACCGACGCCGCGGAGGACATCGCTACCGCGGCCGCTCGCTTCGGGCCCCGACGGCTGCGCCCAGTCGCTCCCCTGGACCCCGAAACCGCCTACTCGATCGCGTATACCGGGGGGACGACCGGTCAGCCCAAAGGTGTGGTGGGTACCTGTCGCAGCATGTCCACCATGACCACCATCCAGATGGTGGAGTGGCAGTGGCCCTCCGAGCTGAGGTTCCTGAGCTGCACGCCGCTGAGCCACGCCGGTGCCGCCTTCTTCGTCCCCACTCTGCTGCGCGGCGGTTCCCTCTACGTTCTCCCCTACTTCGATCCCGAAAGGGTCATCGACACGATCGAGCGGCACCGCATCACCGGCACCATGCTCGTGCCGACGATGATCTACGTCCTGCTCGACCACGCCCGGATGGCGTCGGCGGATCTCTCCAGCCTCGAGGTCCTCTACTACGGCGCGGCTGCCATGTCCCCCAGCCGCCTGGCCGAGGGGATCGAGCGTCTGGGGTCGGTCTTCTTCCAGTTCTACGGGCAAGCGGAGTGCCCCATGACCATCACGGTCCTGCGCAAGGAGGACCATCGGGTCGACGACCCGGATCGCCTGGCCACGTGCGGGCGGCCCGTGCCGTGGCTCGACGTGGCCCTACTCGATGACGAAGGCCAGGAGGTCGACCACGGCCGACCCGGGGAGATCTGTGTCCGGGGGCCCCTCGTCATGAAGGAATACCTCAACAAACCGGAACAGACCGCGGAGGCGTTCAAGTTCGGCTGGCTGCACACCGGCGACGTGGCCCGCGCCGACGACGAAGGGTTCTACACCATCGTCGACCGCAAGAAGGACATGATCGTCTCCGGCGGCGAGAACGTCTATCCGNNGTCAAGGCCGTCGTGGTGCTCCGACCCGGAGCCGCCGTCGAAGAGGCCGACCTCGTAGCGCTGGTGAAGGACCGCAAGGGGTCGGTGTCGGCGCCGAAGACGGTCGACTTCGTCGACGCCATCCCNNGCCGGGCCAGCTCGGCCGCGATCTGGATGATCTGGTCCTCCTGGCCGCCGACGAGTTTCTGGCGCCCGCATTCGAGGAGGATCTCCGCACCCGAAACGTCGTAGCGCTCGGCGGCTCGGTAGGCGTGCTTGAGGAAGCTCGAGTACACCCCCGCGTAGCCCATGATGATCGCCAGCCGGTCCAGGACGCACTCGTCGTCCATCACCGGCCGGACCACGTCCTCGGCCGCGTCGATGATCTTGAGCACGTCGATACCGGTGCGGATGCCGAGCTTCTCGAACACCGCCGCCATCGCTTCGACGCTGGTATTGCCGGCCCCAGCCCCGAACCGGCGGGTGGAACCGTCGGCCTGCACGGCCCCGGCCCGGACGGCCAGAACGGTATTGGCGACCGACAGCGACAGGTTCTCGTGGGCGTGGAATCCGACCTGGGCCTCGGCGCCGATCTCGGCCACGNNCATCAAGAAGCCGACCGTCTCCAGCCCGATATCGCGAGCCAACCCGAAGTGCTGCTCGGACACGTCCGCTTCGGTGCAATGGGTTGCGATTCGAATGACCGTCACGCCCAGCTCCGCGGCTGCGGAGATGTCGTCCTTGGTACCGAGGCCTGGAAGCATGAGCGCCGCGATCTTGGCTCGCTTGGCCGTCGCCACCGCCGCCTTCATGAGCTTGCGCTCGTCGGTGAGCGAGAACCCGTAGTTGAACGAGCTGCCACCCAGTCCGTCTCCGTGGGTGACCTCGATCACCGGCACTCCGGCGTCGTCGAGAGCACCGACGATGGAAACCACGTCGTCTTCTGTGAACTGGTGCCGCTTGGCGTGCGAGCCGTCCCGCAGTGAAGTATCGGTGACGCGCACGTCCAGCTGGTCGGAGTAGGGCATGTCACTCGCCTCCTGTGATGTGACGGGCGATCTCGTCGCCGACTTTGGCCGCGGCTGCGGTCATGATGTCTAGGTTGCCGGNNACCGGCCGGTAGTCCCGCCTCGACCGTCGGGAACCTCGTCGAACTGAGGGTCCGAGCGGAGCCGGTAGCCCGGCACGTAGGTCGACACCGACTCGACCATCTGGCGGATCGAGTCGTCCACCTTCCCGTGGTCGGCATCGTCGGGCAGGCTGCAGAAGATCGTGTCGCGCATGGTGATCGGGGGGTCGGCGGGGTTGAGGATGATTATGGCCTTGCCTTTGCTGGCGCCCCCCAGGACCTCCACCGCCTTGGTCGTGGTGCGCGTGAATTCGTCGATGTTCTGGCGGGTCCCGGGTCCGGCCGAGTCAGAGGACACGGTGGCCACGATTTCTGCGTACTTGACTTCGACCACCCTCGACACCGCGTGCACCATCGGGATGGTGGCCTGACCCCCGCAGGTGACCATGTTGACGTTCGGTTCGTTGATGTGCTCGACCAGGTTTACCGGCGGAATGACGAAGGGCCCGACGGCCGCCGGCGTCAGGTCGACCGCTCGGATCCCGGCGTCCCGGTAGCGGGGGGCGTTGGCCCGGTGGACGTACGCGGAAGTGGCCTCGAAGACGATCTGCGGCGGCTCGGACTGGGCCAACAGCCAGTCGACCCCTTCGTGGGACGCTTCCAGCCCGTGCTGCCTGGCCAAGGCCAAGCCTTTCGACGCCGGATCCACACCCACCATGTAGCGAGGCTCGATCCGCTCCGACCGGAGGAGCTTGTACAACAAGTCGGTGCCGATGTTCCCCGACCCGATGATCGCCGCCGTGACCTTTGCCATGTGAAGGCTCCTCTTCCGATGCTTAGGGCTTACGTGAAGTTGATCGAGACACCGCCGAGGGCGTCGAAGTCGGCGCGCAAGTTGTCGCCTGGAGCGACGTCGTAGGCCCGGGTGCACGAACCTGGGAGTACCACGTGCCCCGCTTCTAGCTTCACTCCGAAGGCGTGCACCTTGTTGGCCAGCCAGGCCACCGCGGTGACCGGGTTACCGAGCACGGCCCCGGCGCTGCCTGTGGCGATGATGGTCCCGTTGCGTCGCAGGGTNNAAGACCCGCAAGTCGACCTGGTCGATACGCGTGGCCCGGCCCCCGAGGACCACGCGACACGACGAAGCGTTGTCCGCGATCGTGTCGCACAGGCCGATCTTCCAGTCGCGGATCCGAGAGTCGATGATCTCCAGTGCGGGAACCACGTATTCGGTTGCGCGCAGCACGTCCGCGGCGTTGCAGCCGCGCCCGGGCAAGGCGCTACCGAGGATGAAGCCGACCTCGACCTCGACCCGCGGAAAGCACAGGCGCGAGGTGTCGACCTCGTCGTCCTCGAAAACGAACATGTCGTCCAGCAGGTGCCCGTAATCCGGCTCGTGGACGCCCATCATCTCCTGCATGGCCTTGGACGAGAGGCCGACCTTGTGGCCTCTGATGAGGCGGCCCTCCTCCAGCCGGCGGCGGACGTTGATCAACTGGATCTCATAGGAGTCGACCACGTCGATGCCCGGGTAGTCGGCCGTCAGGGGCCCGATCGGCTCTCGCTCGAGCTCCGCGTCCCACAGGGCCTGGGCGGCGCGCTCGCGCTGATCAGAGGTAAGTCCGGCCACGCCAACAGCATGGCCGTTTTGTGAGGTGGTGCACTAGATCCCGTCCCGGCCAGCGAAACAGGCGGCGGGGCGCCCGCCCGGCCTGGTTCTAGTGTGAACATCCGTGCGCTTCTCAACGATGTACTCGATGATCGACCCGTCCTACTACGCGCCGCTTGCCAAGGCCGCCGAGGAAGCCGGCTTTCACAGCATCGGGTTGGCGGACAGCATCTTCTACCCCCGGGAGTCGGACTCCACCTATCCGTACAACTTCGACGGCACGAGGGAGTTCCTCGAGAACAAGCCTTTCGTCGAGCCGCTCATCTGCGCGGCAGCCATGGGAGCCGTCACTTCCACCATCCGCTTTCACACGGCGGTCCTGAAGCTGCCCATCCGCAACCCGGTCATATTCGCCAAGGAAGTGACCTCCGTCTCGGCCATAACCGGTGGCCGCTTCGACCTCGGAGTCGGAATCAGCCCGTGGCCCGACGACTACGAAGTCTGCGGAGTGCCCTGGGCCGGGCGGGGTCGGCGCTTCGAAGAGTGCATCCAAGTCATACAGTCCCTCGCCACGGGTGAGTACGTCGAGCACCACGGCGAGTTCTACGACTTCCGGCCCGTCAAGCTGAAGCCGGGGGCCCGGATCCCGATCCTCATCGGGGGCCACAACGAACGCAGCCTCGACCGGGCGGCCCGCCTCGGCGATGGCTGGCTGCCGGCCGGCATGGCTCACGACGAGCTGGCGTCCGCCATGGCCCGCCTGACCGAGCTCCGCAAGCGCTACGAGCGGGACCACCTGCCGTTCGCAGTCCACGCCCTGGGTGCCGACGCTTTCACCGCCGACGGCGTCCGCCGGCTTTCGGACTTGGGGGTCACCCACGCGGTCGGAGGCTTCAGCTCGTTCAATCCCTACGGCCTGGACCAGGACTCCGAGACACTGCAGGACAAGATCGACGCCTTCAACCGCTACCGCGACAAGGTGATCGCAAAGGTCGCAGACCTGCCCGACTGAGGGCACCTCCGGGGCTGGCCTGGCCACGATCAGGCCGGCCCGCCAGACCCGCTCGGCGCCAGATGCCGGCGGTACGCTGACCACCTGTGGGTGCCGATGCAGGGGGAAACGGACGGCCGGTCGACGACGATCAGCCCGAGCATCGCGAGTCGGTCGCGGGCCGGATTTCGACGCTCATCGCGGCCTTCGACGCCGGCTCGCCGACGCTCACTCTGAGCCAGCTAACCGACAGATCGGGCCTGCCGAAGTCCACCGTTCACCGGATGGCCGACCAGCTGGTGGAGTACAGGTGGTTGGAGCGCACCACATCCGGGTACCGGCTGGGCATTCGCTTCTTCGAGGTGGGTGGTCTGGTGTCGAGCCGGTCGCACTTGCGCGAGCGGGCGTTGCCATTCCTCCAGGACCTGCAAGCCGGGACCCAGCACTCGGTGCACCTCGGAATCCTCGAGGGCACCGACGTCGTGATCCTCGAGAAGCTGTGGGGCCACGGCTCTCCGAGCCTGCCGACTCGAGTCGGGGGCCGGATGCCGGCCCACTGCACCGCCGCCGGCAAGGCCCTCCTCGCCTTCGCCCCGAACAAGGTGGTGGACGAGGTGGTCGCCCACGGCCTCGAGCGCCGCACCGGTCGCACCATCGTGGTGCCGGAGCTGTTCCGCCAGGAGCTGGCGACGGTGCGCACGGCCCACTGGGCCCTGGAAACCGAAGAGAACGTGGCCGGTCTGCGCTGCGTGGCGGCCCCGATTCGAGGGTCCGGGCGGGCCGTCGCCGCGGTGTCGGTCAGCGGCCCGGTCCTGAAAGTGGACGTCAGTCGGGTGGTCCCGCTCGTGCGCAGGTGCGCGTCCGACATCTGGAACCAGCTGTTCGGCAAGCGCGCCAACGGCGCCACCAACGCCGAGGATGCGGGATCACGTGGCCACTGGGACGTCGAACAGTGGTGGGACTGGCTGGAGCAGGTGGCGGGCGAGTGGCTGTAGGCGGGGAATAGGCGGGTACCGGACGCCACCGAGCGGTTCTGCTGCGGGGCCGTATTAGGGCTGAGAGCATCCTCGAGGACGAGCGCCACGACCTGGTCATCCGATAAGTCGATCCCGGCCATCGGAACGGGGCCCCGCCCACGGTCGATACGCGGCTCGTATCATCACGAGATGGACCCTCGATGGGATCAGGAATTCGATGTCGTCGTGGTCGGGAGCGGCGGCGGCGGCATGACCGCAGCCCTGACCGCCGCCGCGGCAGGTGCGAGCGTGCTGGTAGTCGAAAAAGGGGCCAAGTACGGAGGCAGCACGGCTCTGTCGGGCGGCGGGATATGGGCGCCGAACAACCCGACCCTCCTACGGCGAGGCCTGGGTGACGACCCGGCCGACGTGATCCGCTATCTGGAAGCCACCGTCGGGGACCGAGTTCCCGCCCCCCGGCTGCGGACTTTCGCGGCGGCCGCGCCGCTCGCCCTGGAGTTCCTCGAAGGCCAGAGCGAGTACATGCGCTTCTTCTGGTGCCGGGGCTACAGCGACTACCACCCGGAGTCCCCGGGTGGGCGCCCCAACGGCAGGTCCATCGAGGCGCTGCCTTTCGACAAGCGCAAGTTGGGTTCGATGGAAGGCGGCCTGCTCGAAAGCACAGCGGGCGGGCCCATAGGTCTGTGGATCACGGCGACGGACTTCCACGACCTGGGTCAGGCCACTCGGACCTGGGTGGGAAAGAAGGCGCTGTTGCGGGCCGCTTGGCGGGTGACGTCAAACAAGATCCGTCGCAGGCACATGGCCACCATGGGCCAAGCCCTCATCGGTCGCTTGCGCCTGGCTCTGGCCGATGCTGGAGCGGAAGTCTGGCTGGACGCCCCGGTCGTCGAACTCATGTCTGACGAAGATGGACGGGTCGGTGGGGTAGCAGTCGAGAAGGACGGTCAGAGGCTGCTTTTGGGCGCCAAGCGCGGCGTCATCCTCGCTTCGGGCGGCTTCGACCACAGCCCGGAGCTGCGGGCCAAGTTCCTCGGCGGCGTGGAGAAGGACTGGAGCTTGGGGGCGGCGACCAACACCGGGGACGGTATCCGCCTCGGTGAAGACGTGGGTGCCGCCTTGGACCTGATGGACGACGCCTGGTGGATGCCGGCGATCGAGCTGACCAAGGGCCGCCTGTTTCCCCTGGTCTCCGAGCGTTCCATGCCGGGGTCGCTGATCGTCAACCAGTCGGGCGACCGCTTTACCAACGAATCGGCTCCCTACGTCAACTTCACCCACGACCAGCTCCGCCTCGAAGCCGAACGGGGGGGCCACGTCCCAGCCTGGTTCGTCATGGACCACCGGGCCCGGCGTCGCTACCAGTTCGGCGGGATCCCTCAAGGCATGGCGTTCCCCAAGTCGTGGTACGGGATCGGCACCCTCCACCAGGCCGCCACGATCGAAGCTCTGGCCGAAAAGATCGACGTTCCCGCCGAAGCCCTGGCGGCGACCGTCGAGAAGTTTAACGCCGCGGCCCGGGCTGGTCGAGACGAGGAGTTCCATCGAGGTGAGAGCGCCTACGACCGGTACTACGGCGACCCTACGCTTCCCAATCCGTGCCTCAACGAGCTGCTGAAGCCGCCGTTCTACGCGGCCAAGCTGGTGCCGGGCGACCTCGGCACCAAAGGGGGGCTGGTCACCGACGAGCAGGCCCGGGTGCTCAGGGAGGACGGGTCGGTCGTCGACGGCCTGTACGCAACGGGAAACGCCTCGTCGTCGGTCATGGGCAACGAGTACGCCGGAGCGGGAGCCACGATCGGGCCGGCCATCACGTTCGGGTGGGTGGCCGCCCGCCACGCCATGGGTAAGCCGTTCGACCTCATGGCTCGCCACGAAACAACTTGACGCAACTCTTCGACATATGGGCTGGTCCTGTATGAGGACATGTTCCAAGTTGTTTCGTGGCCAGACTTCAGCCGCGTGTGAGGAACTCGATCACGAGGCGCTCGAACTCGTCTTTGCGCTCCACTTGGGCCCAGTGACCGCACTTGGAGAAGATGTGCAACTCGGCGTTCGGTAGCTGACGGAATCCCATGAGTCCACCTTCAACGGGGAGCATGCGGTCGTCGCGGCCCCAGGTGATGAGAGTCGGGGCCTTCACGCCCTTGAGCCGGGCCCAAAGCGGCACCGGCTCGGGATGCTGCCCGAGCGAGGTGAAAATGGCGATCGCCGACTCCAAGGCCCCGGGGACCTGGGCGTTGGCGAAGCGCTCCTCGATGAGCGCATCGTCGACCACGGCCTTGTTCGACACCATGGTGTCGACCCACCGCTCCATGCCCTCCTTGGACGGAGCCATCATGAACTCCCCCAGCCGCCGGGCTCCCTCGCTGGGGTCGGGTCCGAGCACGTTGACGGCCAACCCTCCCGGGCCCATCCCGACCAGCCGGTTTACCCGGTCGGGGTACGCGAGAGCGAACTCCAGGGCCACGTACCCACCCATAGAGTTGCCCAGCAGGTGGGCTCGCTCGATGCCCAAGGCGTCCAAGAGTCGCGCCACCGCGTCTGCGGCCACCCTGGGATAGGCCCGATCGAACGCCGGCCTCTCGCTCAGTCCGAAACCCGGCATGTCGAGGATCACGGTCCGAAAGCGCGACGCGAACACGGGGAAGTTCCCGCGGAAGTTGGACCACCCGCTGACGCCCGGGCCGGATCCGTGCAGAAGCACGAAGGCCTCACCCTCGCCCGCCTCGTGATAGTGCAGCCGGTACTCTCCTTCCAAGTAGCGGCTGGTCGCGTCGAAGTCCAGAGTTGTAGCTGTCGTCACGCTGCGAAGCCTACAGACGGGCCGGGGGTCGCGAATCGAGCCCTGTCCCAATCACCGGCATGCGGGANNGGGCGTGGCCGCACGCCGCCAGCACCCGCCACACTTTTACCCGGCGGCACGAGCCGCCCTTAGAGAGGAGCACCAACCGGTGGGCGAACTCGACGTACTTGAAAGCGTTCGCGAGCTCACTCCCCTATTTCGGGAGCGGGCCACGGCTGCCGAGGAAGCCCGCCGGCTTCCCGACGAGTCGGTCAAGGAGCTCAAGTCGTCCGGGCTGGCGAGGCTGCTCCAACCGAAGCGCTATGGGGGCTACGAAGCCGACCCGCGCCTGTTCTACGAAGGCTTGCTCGCCGTGGCCGCCTCCTGCGGGTCGACGGGCTGGGTGTGCGGTGTCGTAGGAGTCCACCCTTGGCAGATAGCCCTGTTCGACGATCGCGTGCAGTCCGAGGTCTGGAGCGCAGACCCCGACACCTGGGTGAGCTCGTCCTACATGCCGGGAGGACGCATGACGCCCGTGGAGGGCGGCTATACCCTCAACGGCCGGTGGAGCTTCTCCTCGGGCTGCGACCACTGCCAGTGGGTCATCCTCGGGGTCATCCTGGACCACGGCGAGGGCTCGCCCCCCGAGATGTGGAACGTACTGATCCCGCGCTCCGACTACCGGATTGAGGACGTCTGGCACACCATGGGCCTGTGCGGGACCGGGAGCAACGACATCATCGTCGAGGACCTGTTCGTCCCTGACTACCGGGCCATCGACCTGGTCAAGATGTTCTCGTGGGAGAGCCCCGGACTCGCAGTCAACACGTCGCCGCTTTACCGCCTGCCTTTCGCGACGATGTTCGCCAACGCCATAACCGGAGCCATCATCGGCATGGCCGAAGGCATCCTGGCCGAGAACCTCGAGTACACCAAGGCCAGGGTCAGCAAGAGCTGGGGTAAGGCGACCGAGGATCCTTACACCGTGGCCGCCATGGGTCGCGCCGCTTCGGAAGTCGACGCCTGCCGCACCCATTTGCTCCGCAACATCGGAGAGATGTACGAGGCGGCCGTCAGGGGCGACCCGATCACGATCGATCAGCGCAGCCGGGCCCGACGGGACCAGGTACAAGGCACGCAGCGGGCCATCGCCGCCATCGACGAGATCTTCGACCGCAGCGGGGCCGGGACCATCAGTCTGTCCAATCCGATCCAGCGACTCTGGCGAGATGCTCACGCCGGACGGCACCACACCGTCAACTCGGTGGACCGGTCCCTGCACAGCTTCGGAATGACGTCGATGGGCTTCGGCCCGTCGGACGTCATGATCTGAGTCTCCGGGCCGGCATGACACCCGAGGATCTGATCGAGATCGAGGCCATCAAGGCGGTCAAATACCGCTACATCAGGGCGGTCGACACGCGGGATTGGGATCTCATCGCGACCACCCTCACAGTTGACGCCACGTCTGCCTACAGCTCCGGCAAGCTCAGCTTCAACGGTCGGGACGCCATCATCGACTTCCTCCGCAGTGCCATGCCGCCCAACGACCTCCTGACCGCCCACCGGGTCCATCACCCCGAGATCGTGCTGACCAGCCCGACCACCGCCACCGCCCGCTGGGCCCTCGACGACGTCGTGATCGTCACCTCAGCCAACCTGACCATCCGCGGCGCCGCCTACTACGAGGACGAACTGGTCAAGGCAGACGGCGAGTGGAAAATCAGCCGCACCGGATACAAGCGGTTGTACGAAGAGTCGGAGAAGCGGGATGGAATCACCTTGTCCGACCACTGGTGGTCAGACAGCTGACCCAGTCCGATACCTGAGGCCCGACGGGCCGCTCAGGCCTCGAAGCCCCCGAAACCGCCCCGATAGAACAGCAACGGCTGGCCCGATCCCGTTTCCAGCTCCTCGACTTGGGCCACCACGAGGTAATGGTCGCCGGCTTCACGGGATTCCTGGATGGTGCAGTCGATCCACGCCAGCGCTCCGCTCAACCGCGGGGCCCCGTTGGCGGCGGGTGACCAGCCCACCCCGGCGAACTTCTCCGCTCCAGATTTGGCGAAGGTCCGGGCCAGCGCCTCCTGGTCGGAAGCCAGCACGTTGACGCAAATGTTGCCGGTGCTCGAGACTCCGGGCCAGCTGGTAGACGCCCGACCGGGGGCCACGGCGACGAGGGGAGGATCGAGCGACAGGCTGAAGAACGACTGACAAGTGAGGCCGGCCGGCTGCCCGTCGTGCAGGCCGGTCACCAGCACCAGGCCGCTCGCGAAGTGGCCCAGCACGGCGCGGAACTCGCCTTCTTCGATGCTCATCGGGAGTCGGGCCCCCTAGAGATCCGGCAATCCGAGAGGCAGGTTCGGCACGTTGAGCCCGCCGTCCACTTCGATGACCTTCCCGGTAAGGAAGGAGCTGGCATCGGATGCCAGGTAGACGACAGCCACGGCAATGTCCTCGACCCGGCCGAGGCGTTGGAGCGGGGTCATCGAAGTCATGGTGCGGCGCATGTCGTCGTTGAGGACCGATCCGAGGGCGTCGGTTTCGATCGAGCCAGGAGCGACAGCGTTGACCCTGATCCTCGGAGCGAGATCGCGCGCCGACAGGCGGGTCAGCTGGTCGAGGGCCCCTTTCGCGGTTCCGTACCCCACGAAGCCGCGATCGGAGAGGTGCCCGACGGCCGAGCTCACGTTGACGACGGACCCTCCCCCGGCCGCCAACATGTGCGGCACCGCCAGCTTGGTGAGCTGAAACCCGACGGTGACGTTCCAGTGAAAGGCGGCTTCGAGGTAGCGGGCGCTGGTGTCGAGGAACGGCCTGGGCATGGTCCCGCCCACGTTGTTGACGACGATATCGAGACGGTCGAACGACCCGATGGCCGCGTCCACCAACGCAGGGAGGTTGTCCAAATCGTTGAGGTCGGCCGGCACGGCGATGGCTCGGCGTCCCGTTTGCTCCGCGACCGTCTTGACGAGTGACGCCAAGGCTTCGGGATCGCGCGCCGACACGACCAGGTCGGCCCCGCACTCGGCCAGAGCCAAAGCCGAGGCCGCTCCGATCCCGCGGCTGGCTCCCGTTACGATCGCCACCCGCCCGTCCAGACGAAAAAGGTCTAACACCACGGCGGCGAAGCTTAGAGCGACAGTGAGGACACGGCCCGCCTGCGTCCCGAGCAGCGGGACGGAAGCTCCCTGGTCGCCTAACGTCGCCTCGTAGCTTGCAACCCGATCACCGAGCGAGGATGGGAGGGCCGACGATGGCCGATGCTGTCGAGACATCCGCTCCGATCGAGCCGCGAGCTGCCAGCGACGTAAAGGGTTGGGAGGCCGAGGCTGACGTGGTCATCGTCGGCTACGGATGCGCCGGCGCGTCCGCCGCCATCGCAGCGCGCGAGAGCGGCGTTGACGTCCTCATAGTCGAACGGACCGGAGCGGGCGGCGGCGCCAGCTCCATGGCCGGCGGTGAGATCTACCTCGGCGGCGGCACCCCGGTGCAGAAGGCGTGCGGTTTCGACGACACCCCCCAGGCCATGTTCGACTTCCTGATGGCGGCCACCGGCCCCGGACCCAACGAAGCCAAGCTGTCTGTGTACTGCGACAAGAGCGTCGAACACTTCGAATGGCTGGTCGAGTGCGGCGTGGTGTTCAAGCCGACCTTCTACGCGGCCCCCTGCTGGGAGCCACCGACCGATGACGGTCTCGTGTACACCGGCGGCGAGAATGCCTGGCCTTTTAGCGAGATAGCCCCGCCGGCCCCTCGTGGCCACATACCTCAAATGCAAAACAAGCGGCTCATGGAAAAGTCCGGCGGGTGGATGCTGATGAAGCACCTGTCGGCGACGGCCGAGGGCGCAGGTGCATCCGTGATGACCGACGCACGGGTCGCGAAGCTCGTGGTGGACGCCGGCGGGCGGGTCGTCGGCACAATCGCACGCCGCTTCGGCGAGGAAATCGCGATCCGGGCCCGACGTGGGGTGATCCTGGCCAGCGGGGGCTTCGCCGCCAACCCGGACATGGTCAGCAGACACGCCCCCCGCATCGCGGGTCAGATGGTCCTCGGGACCGACGGCGACGACGGGACTTCGATCCGCCTGGGTCAGGGTCTGGGCGCCGCGGTGGCCCACCTGGAGGCGTCCGAGGCGGCGCTGCCCAGTGTGCCGTCGCTCGTCTATCCCTCGCTCCTCGTCAACGAGCACGGCCAGCGCTTCATCAACGAGGACACCTACTGCGGCCGGATCGGCCAGGCGGCCGTATTCCATCAGCAGGCCAAGTGCTCGCTGGTCCTGGACGAGGAGATTTTCGAGTCCGTGCCCGAAGCGGATCGCTGGGGAGCCCGCCCGACCTGGGTGTGCGCAACCGTGGAAGAGCTCGAAGCGGAGATGGGCCTGCCGTCCGGCGCCCTGCAAGCGACGGTCGAGCTGTACAACCGCCACGCCGCCGACGGCCACGATCCCGTGTTCCACAAGCGGCCCGAGTACCTGCGCCCGCTCAAGTCGCCTTACGGGGGCGTGCAGCTGACGGGCCTGCCGTACGCCGTGTTCACCCTGGGCGGACTCGTGACGACGGTCAACGGTGAGGTCGTGGGTCCTGGGGGGCTCCCGATCCAGGGCCTGTTCGCCGCCGGTCGAGCCACGTCGGGAATCCCGTCTTGGGGCTATGCCAGCGGAACTTCATTGGGCGACGGCACCTTTTTCGGACGCCGGGCCGGTTGGGCGGCCGCGGCAGTTCCTGGCTGACTGTTCCTGCCTGACCCCCGGTACGCACAGCTCGGGGCTCTCAGGCCCAGCCGAGCTCCTCGAGCCGAGGGTCGCTGATCCCGAAGTGGTGGGCGAATTCGTGGATGACCGTCTTGCGGATCTGGCTGACCAGCTCCGCTTCGCTGTTGCAGTGCTCCGAGATGGTCCCCTGGTAAATGGTGATCCGGTCAGGAAAGGCGCCGCTGTAACTGAGCGGACCTCGCTTAGTCAGCGGGACGCCTTCGTAGAGCCCGAACAGGCTGCGGCTGGCGGCGTGATCTTCGACGATCACCACCACGTTCTCGATGGCCCCGGCCAGCTGCTTCGGCAACTCGTCCAGGGCGTCCTGGACCAGCTCGTCAAAGCGCTCCGCGGGGACGGTGAACACGTCCGCAGCGTACCGCCGGCTTTTGTTAGGACCCTCTCCTGCGGCCCCGGTAGTGGCCCAGGCGATATCCGGCCCACCCGGCCGCGCCGGCGACCAGGACGATCTCGATCAGATGCAGCACGGCAAAGACGACCCCGGCGATGATCCACGTGATCAGACCGATGACCGCTATGCCGGCGATCAGCAAGGCGAAATGAGTGCCGACCGAGCCGGGGCGGCGGATGTCGGGGCCGGGCTGGTAAATGGCGTCCGGCTGAACGGCCGACGGGCCGGTCGGGCCCGGCATGGCCACGTCCGGCATGGCCACGTCCGTCCGATCCTTCCCCGCCCGCCTCCGCGCCCGAGTCTTGACTTCCGGTTCGGGTTCGGGCTGCATTCCGAGGGTCCGGCAGATGAGGCAGGCCGACGGCGTCAGCCCGTGCGGGCAGGTCGTGCTCACTGCCTGAGCGTTTCGGCCAAGTCGGCGCCGCCGGTCACGCCATAGACCGTAGTGCTCCCCATCTAGTCCGGTATGAGGTATTCAGCCGTCCAAGCGATGGCCGTGAGCCCGTCCATGAAGCGGTCGCAGCTCTGTGACATCGCCGTCATGTTGCGGGCCAGCTTGGCGTCGTCGCCGACGGCGTCGAAAAACACGTGCATATCTGAGGCGGCCTCGATCGGAAAGCACTCCTCGACGACTGCGGCCAACACCGGGGCCCCGGCCACCAACGGCCGCACCACCACGTTTTGTACATATCGGAAGCTGGACTGCGTGCCGATCGCGACCGACGTGTGGCCCCCTTGCCACGCTTGTCGCCATTCCTCCCACGTGAGACGGGCGGGCCGCACCAGAGGCACCAGCTGCGCGAAACCTGGCACCCGGCCGTCCGGGCCTGGCGGGTGAGCCGTGTTGGCGAGGGGCTCGGACTCGCAAACGAGGTACCCGTGCCAGCCGGCCCCGTCACCAGCTTCGGGCAGCGCCTCCCCGAGGTTGGCCCCTTCGGACGTATCGACCCACGTCCACACCGCCGCCACCAAAGCCGGAAGCCCGTCACCGGCAGGGGGCGCGAACGGGGAAGCCATCCCGGGTGTGGTGACGTTGATCTGGATGCCGCGGGCGCCCAGGGCCCGCAGCCGAGAGACGGTCGGGCCTAGCAACGACTCCACCAGTCCCGGCCCGCCGCNNGACCTTCTCCACCCCACCGAAGGTAGAGCATTTGTTCCCATCCAGCGGCATGGGAGAAGTGGCGAGAGCCGTCGTGACCTGCTTGCCTGCTGAGCATGACTACGGGGAAGCAACTCGACGGCAGGGTGGCGGTCGTGACGGGCGCCAGCCGCGGCATCGG
>PMHU01000211.1:0-14847 GCA_003156795.1 Acidimicrobiaceae bacterium | reverse complement strand
TCGACGTGCTGGTCAACAACGTCTACGACGCGCCCGGTTCGGCCCGCTGGCTGGGCAAACCCTTCTGGGAGGTGCCCGCGGCCGGATGGGACCACACCTTCACCATCGGGGTTCGCTCGCACTACGTGGCATCGAGCCTGGCCGCCCCGTTGCTGATAGAGACCGGCGGCGGGCTGATCGCGAACATCTCCTCCCCTGGGTCGGTTCACTACATGCACAACGTCGTTTACGGCGTGGCCAAAGCGGCGGTGGACCGCATGACCGCGGACATGGCCCACGACCTGGAGGGCCATGGCGTGACGGTCGTGTCNNCCCTCTGGCCCGGCATCGTCAACACCGAGCTGCTGCAAATGATCCAGCCAGGCCCGGACGGTCGCCGGGTGCTGTCGCTGCCGGGCGAGGGCGATTACGACCTCGACGCAGCCGAGACCCCACGCTTCACGGGACGGGGGGTGGTGGCCGTCGCCGCCGACGCCGACGCGGCCAAGCGGAGCGGCCACGCTTTCTATGTCGCCGACCTGGCCGACGCCTACGGCTTCACCGACCTGGACGGACGGGTTCCCCGTCCTCCGGCCCTGCCCGCCTGAACGACGGCGCCCCCAAGGGCCCGGACCGGGGGAAGCCCCTAGAGTTCGCAGGATGGGACTGATCCTCAAGCCTGGTACGTCGTGGTGGGAGACCTACGCCAGGTGCGTATCGGTGGCGCCCGAGGCGTTCGACTCCGACCGGCTTCGTAATCTGGTCAGGGGCGAGTGGCGCCGCGTCGGCCTGCCCGGTGACCACGTCACGCCCGTCGACGGGACCCCGATCCCAGGTCCGCCCAGGGTCGACTACGACGAAGCGGTGGCGGCGGTCGTCCACGCGTGCACCGAGCACGCAGAGTGGGCCAAAGTGGACTTGGACGAACGTCGGGTCCGGGTTACAGCGGCGGTGGACTCCATGACAGAAAATCGGGACCTGCTCGCGCTTCTGCTCGTCTGGGAGATCGGCAAGCCGTGGCGGCTGGCGTGCGCCGACGTGGACCGCTGCCTCGACGGGGTCCGCTGGTACGTCGGGGAGATCGATCGCCAGCTGGCTGCGGGGACGCCCGAGGAACGGTCCCCACTGCCCGGACCCGTCTCCAACATCGCCAGCTGGAACTACCCCATGAGCGTGCAAGTGCACTCCGAGCTGGTGCAGCTCCTTGCCGGAAACGCGGTGGTGGCCAAGACCCCGAGCCAAGGCGGCTTCCACACCCTCACGCTGGCCCACGCTCTCATGAAGCGGGCCGGGCTGCCCGTCACCCTGATCTCCGGCGTCGGCGGCCACTTGGGCGAAGCCCTCATCCGCAGCGAAGGCATCGGGGCCCTGGCGTTCGTCGGGGGCCGGGCCAACGGCCGGAAGGCCGCGGTGTCGTTGGCGGACACCGGACGCCGCCACATGCTGGAACAGGAAGGCCTCAACACCTGGGGCATTTGGGACTTTTCACAGTGGCACCTGCTGGCCCAGCACTTGCGCAAAGGTTTCGAGTACGCCAAGCAGCGCTGCACCGCCTACCCCAGATACGTGGTCCAGCGCCGTCTATTCCCCGCCTTCCTGGAGGCCTACCTGCCGGTCGTCAGGTCCATCCGATTCGGCCACCCGCTGGCCGTCGGCTCGCCCGAGGAGCCCTTCGCCGACCTGGACTTCGGGCCCGTCATCCACGCCACCAAAGCCGCCGACCTCAACACCCAGTGGGACGAGGCGCTGCGCGGCGGCGGCATTCCCCTTTATCGCGGCTCGGTCGGCGACGGAGCCTTCCTCGACGCCCAGGACACCTCCGCCTATGTCGCGCCCGCATGCGTCCTGCAACCTCCGGCATCCTGGTCGCTTCATCACGCCGAGCCCTTCGGGCCTATCGATTCGGTCGTGGTGGTGGATACCGAGTCCGAGCTCCTCGCGGCCATGAACGCCAGCAACGGATCGCTGGTGGGCAGCGTGGCGACCGACGACCTGGACTTCGCGNNCTTTCGTCGGTGGCGACCTCCTGGTCCAAGCCGTGACCTACGGGCCGCAAGGTACGGAGGAGCGCCTGTTCGGCAACTTTCCGACCTACTCGTTGATGCCGGACCGGTGATCGAGCGGAAACGTCGGGCAGAATGCCAGGAGAACCTAGGGGGGAAGTGTGAGCAACGTTCAACCAAGCGGTGATGCGGCCGAGATCCCGACCGAGCTGCACCGGTCCAGCCGCGACATGGAAGTCTTTCGCGCCGCCCTGGAACGGGCCCTGGCCGAGCGTTTCGCGGCTGGCACCGAACATCACGTCGGCGAGCTGACTGGGACTTCGGCCACAGGCATGTCGAGCGAAACCCTGCTGTTCGACGCCAGTTGGAAAGAGGCAGGCGAGACTCGCGTCGAACGGCTGGTGGCCCGGGTGGCGCCGGACGAACACGACGTTCCCGTCTTTCCCGAATATGACCTCGCCGGCCAGTTCCGAACGATCGAGACGGTCGCCAACCTGACCGACGTCCCGGTGCCGCCGCCGTGGTGGTGCGAACCGGACCCCGCTGTGATCGGAGCTCCATTTTTTGTCATGGGCCGCGTCGACGGCGAGGTCCCGCCCGACATCATGCCGTACAACTTCGGTGACAGCTGGCTGTTCAACGCGTCCCCTGCCGAACAGGCCCGCCTGCAGGATTCGACCATCGACGTGCTGGCGCGGCTCCACGCCATCGACGGCCCCCTGCAACGATTCCCCCACCTCGTCGGCAACTTCCCGGGCGACACCCCGCTACGCAGACACGTGGCTGGACGGCGCGAGTGGTACGAGTGGGCGACCAAGGACAGCGGACGCTCGCAACTGATCGAAAAAGGGTTCGCCTGGCTGGAGGACCACTGGCCGGCCCACGAGAGTCCCACGGTGTTTTGTTGGGGGGACTCGCGAATCGGGAACGTCCTGTACCAGGACTTCGAACCTGCCGCGGTGCTCGATTGGGAAATGGCCGGCCTGGGACCGTACGAGCTCGACCTGGCCTGGCTGGCGTACTTGCACCGCATGTTCGAGGACATGGCCCAGCAATACGGCTTTCCTGGAATGCCCGGGTTCCTTCGCCTCGAAGATGCGGCCACCACCTACGAACGGCTCTCGGGCCGCAGCCCGAGAGACTTGGACTGGTACACCACCTACTCGTGCCTTCAATTCGCCATCGTCATGTTGCGTACCGGGCACCGCTCGGTGCACTTCGGTGAGCGCGCCGCTCCGCTCGACGCCGACGAGTTGATCATGAACAGCCCCACGCTCACCGCTCTGATCGAGCGCGCCTAACCAGGAGACGACATGCCGGTCCCCCTAGACGAGTACCCCATCCATCAGGTACCGCTGTCGATGCGCTACGCCGGCACCAGCGACCGCAATTTCTACGACCGTTGCTATTTCAACGCTCACGACCGCACCGGGGACGTCTTCCTCATCACCGGCCTGGGCGTGTACCCGAACCTAGGGGTGGTCGATGCCTACGCCGTGGCCCGCAAAGGCGACCGCCAGTGGTCCGTGCGCTGCTCGGACGCCATACGCGAAAGAGGGCTGGGGGCGACGGTGGGTCCGTACCGGGTCGAAGTGCAAGAGCCCCTCAATCGCATCCGGGTCGTGTGCGACACTCCGGACCGCGGCCTGGCCTTCGACTTGACGTGGGAGGGCTCGTTCGACTGCATCGACGAGNNACACGCCCGACCGTTGGCTCGGAAGCCGGGACCGCTCGTGGGGGATCCGGCCCACGGGCGAAGCCGAGCCGCCCGGTCGCACCGCCGACGAGCCCCGCGAGGGGTTTTGGTGGCTTTACGTGCCGGTGAGATTCGATGACCACGCCTTGATCGTGATCGTGCAGGAAGACCCGGACGGGACGCGCACCCTCAACGCCGCGGCCCGGGTGTGGGCCGGCGGGCGCCAAGAGCAGCTCGGATGGCCGGAGATAGACATCACGTACCGTTCGGGCACCCGCATTCCACAGCGGGCCGTGCTGCACATGCGCAGCGCCGAGCGCACGCCGGTCACCGTCGAAGTCGAGACTCTCACCGGTGTCGCCCTTCACATAGGCGCGGGCTACGGCGGAGACCCCGAATGGACGCACGGTCAATGGAAAGGCAGGAACTGGATCGACAACGCCATATACGAGCTCACCGATCCTGATGTGGCGGGCCGCATCCCCTTCGGGGTGATCGACCACGTGGCCCGGGCGACNNGGATGGGGGATGTTCGAGCACGCGTCGATCGGCCGCCATGATCCGACCGGCTTCAAGGATTGGCTGAGCGTGGCGCCGTAAATCCCTGTCGGGGACCAAGAATGCTTAGGTAGCCTCAATATCCGATGCCGCACCGCCACATGAACCAGAAAATCGCGGTGAGCGTCGTGTTCGTGGCCGCCATGTTCATGAACATCATGNNCTGCCGACGATCGGCCGGCAGTTCCGGGTGCGTCCAGATTCGGTCGACACCGTGGTGATCGGGTACCTGGTCAGCCTGGCCGTATTCATCCCCGCCTCCGGCTGGCTCGGTGACCGCTTCGGAAGCCGCCGGATCCTCATGACTTCGATCGTCGTCTTCACGGTGGCGTCGGCCATGTGTGGCGCGGCCCAGAACCTGGGCGAACTGGTCGGCTTCAGGATCCTTCAAGGTTTGGGAGGCGGGCTGATGGTGCCCGTCGGAATGGCCCTCCTCTTTCGCACCTTCCCGCCCGCAGAGCGGGTCAGAGCTTCGAGCATCCTGATCATCCCGACTGCAATAGCCCCTGCCCTCGGCCCCATCCTCGGCGGCGCGTTCGTGACCGAGCTGTCGTGGCGCTGGGTGTTCTACGTCAACCTGCCAATCGGAATAGCCGCCTTCATCTTCGGGCTCACATTCCTCGAGGGTCACAACGAACAGCAGTCGAGCCGATTCGACCTGCGCGGGTTCGTCTTATCGGCCGCAGGTCTCGGGCTCGTCATGTACGGCGTTTCGGAAGGTCCGTTCGACGGCTGGGGCAAACCTCTGGTGGCATCCTCCATCGCGATCGGTGCCGTACTTCTGGTCGCGCTGATACCCGTTGAGCTGCGCCGAGACCAGCCTCTCATCGACATGGCGCTCTTCAAGGACCGGCTCTTCCGCTCTTCGAGCCTGGTGCTGGGCCTGGGCACGGTGCCGTTCATGGGTGTTCTTTTTCTCTGCGCCCTGTTCTTCCAAGACGGCCTGGGGCTGTCGGCACTCCAGTCCGGGCTCAACACCTTCCCTGAAGCCCTCGGCATCATGCTCGGCGCCCAGATGACCACCCGCCTGATGTATCCCGTCCTCGGGCCCCGACGGACCATGCGAACCGGGCTGTTGATCCTGGCCGGGTCGCTCTCACTGATGAGCCTGATCGGAGCCGGAACCAGCATGTGGTGGATGAGGACGCTGTTGTTCGTGGCCGGCTACGGGATGGGTCACGTATTCACGTCTGCGCAAGCGGCCGGGTTCGCCACCATCTCACTGCCCGACACGGCCCGGGCCTCCACGCTGTTCAACGCCATCCGACAGATGAGCGGAGCCGTTGGGGTGGCCCTGGTCAGCACGGTCGTGGCGACCGTGGGCCCCGTCAAGGTCATCGCGGGCCGGACCGTCCCCCACCTGACCGCCTACCACGCCGCCTTCCTGGTTGCCGCCACGATGGCGGTGGTCGGCGCGGTGGGCACCATCACCGTCAGCGACTCGGACGCCGCCCACACCATGGTCCGGAGGGGCCGCCTGGCCCGGCGGGCTCCCAGCGCCGGCCTCCCGGAGGCCATACCGGCCGCGGGAGCCTGAACCGGCGCCCGTCGACAGGAGCCCCCCTCTCCGCGCCCCAGGTCAATGGTTGTCGTAACGGGGCTCGTCCCACCACGGGTACCAGTCGGGCGTGTCCACGCTGGGGGCTAGGGAGCACCGAGCCGGTCGCTTCTCGAAAAAAGCCGAGATCCCCTCGATGGCGTCGGCCATCTTTCCGGTCTGGGAAATGGCGAGGGAATCGACCCGATGGGCCTCCATCGGGTGGTCGACGCACAACATCCGCCACAGCAGCTGGCGGGTTATTACCGCCGACACCGGGGCGATGGAGGTGGCGATCTCCTGGGCCAGCGCCCGGGCCGCCCCGAGCAACTCGTCCTCCGGGTGGACGCTCCTCACCAAACCCGCGCTAAGGGCTTCCGAAGCCGGGAACACCCGGGCCGTCAGGCACCACTCCAACGCCTGATTGATCCCGACGATCCGGGGGAGAAACCAGCTGCAGGCGCCGTCGGGCACGATGCCGCGGGCCGCGAAGACAAACCCGACGCGGGCCGAGTCGGCCATGAGCCGGATGTCCATGGGCAGGGTGATGGTGGCGCCAACGCCGACGGCAGGGCCGTTGATCGCGGCGATCACGGGTTTGCGGCAGCGGAAAATCCGAAGGCTCACGATGCCACCCGCGTCTCTAGGGGCGATGCGGCCGGCAGGGGGCTCACCGTGCGCGAAAGTATCCGGTCCCCCACCGAGATCTGCTCCCGCGCAGAAGCCCCGGCCGTTGCCGGTCACGATCACGGCCCGGACGGAATCGTCGTCGTCGACTTGGTCGAAAGCTTCGATCAGCTCCGACATCATCTCGACCGTGAAAGCGTTGAGCCGCTCTGGACGATCGAGGGCGATCGTCGCTACTCGGTCCTCGACCTCGTATTCGATCGTTTCGTAGCTCATCTTCGCGAAACTACGGGTAGCACGCCTCAACAGAAGAATTCACCGAAGAAACCAGATTGTAACTTGCCCAGCGGGGATCTGAGCGCGATGGTGAAAGCACGGTGCTCCCTACGTTCACATCGCTTCTGGACTCGAAAACGCCACTGGACTCGGGTGGTTTCGGGTGAACTCACTCGACGTAATAGCTGAGCCAGCCCGGGTCGCGGCGGCCCAATCGGCACTTCCGGTCGACGGCCCTCGGGCCCGCATCCTGGACCGCTTGGTTAGCTTGGCCGCAGAGCTGATCGAGGCTCCCATCGCCATGCTCACCATCGTGGAGGGGCACCGCCAGGTCTTCGCGGCTCATGCCGGCCTTCCCGAGCACTTGGCCGCGGCGGGCTCCAGCCCGCTCGAGTACTCGATCTGCCAGCACGCGGTCGCAACCGGCCTCCCCTTCATCGTTGATGATGCCAGCCAGCACCCCGTGCTTCGGGACAATCGGGCTGTGCTCGACCTCGGGGTCGCCGCCTACGCCGGGATACCCCTGATTCTCGACGATCGGTTCGCCATCGGCACTTTCTGCGTGGCCGACGTGGTCGTACGGGATTGGTCCGACGATCAGCTGGCCCAACTGACCCTTCTCGCTGACATTGCGACAGACCAGTTCGAACTCCAGCGCCACGAGCGCGCCGCCGCATTCCGTCGCGGCTGGGCGGGGGTCTTCGAGTCGGACTGGCGATCGCCGCAGCGCTCTGGCGTGTAGTCCTTCTGGGCTGGCCAACTCGGGTGCAACGCGGCCGGGCCGCCGAAAGCAATTTTCGGCCAAGCCTCCTTGTACGAAGAACCAAGAGAAGCGCGCCGCCCCTCCTCGAGGGACTAGCTTCCTGGCTGTGACGGCAACCGACGAGCGCCTGGCTTGCAAGTGGTGCCGGGCCCAGAGCCCTGCTTCGGCCAAGACGTGCGACAGGTGCGGGGCTCCCCTCGACGTCCGCAACCTGGTCACCGACTCCGGCTGGCGCCAGGCGCCCCGCCTCAGGGACCTCACCGAGTTGTCGCTCGGAGCGAGCGTGTTCCAGATCGACGGGACGGTCGTGCCCGTGGCCGACGTGAATCTAGGCAGCGGGGAATCGGTGTTCTTCGAGCATCACGTCATGCTCTGGAAGGACGAGAACGTCTCGATGTCGGTCATGACCGCACCGGGCGGGATGAAGCGGCTTCTCGGCGACCTGCCGTTCGTTTTGAGCGTGGCCCACGGGCCGGGCCGCGTGTCCTTCTCTAGAGACGCACCCGGTGAACTGGTCGTGCTTCCAGTCGACCCCGGTCTCGAGCTGGACCTCAGGGAGCACGCCATGGTGCTCGCCTCCGCCAGCCTGAGTTACAGCTTCGAGCGTCTGCCCGGCCTCAAAGCGACGCTGGCGGCCGGGAGCGGCATGTACCTGGACCGATACGTCGCCGCTCAGGACCCGGGTCTGCTCATCCTCCACGGCTACGGGAACGTGTTCGACCGTACCCTCGCCGAAGGCGAGACGATCCAAGTGGAGCCGGGCGGCTTCCTCTACAAGGAGTCGTCGGTGAACATCGACGTGGTCACCCACAAGCTGGCGCCCGAGTCGGGCGTCGGCGCGTCATCTGCAGGGCAGACGGCGAAGGGTCTGGCCAGCCGGGGGCTCGCCGGATTGCGGGCGGCCAAAGCGCTGCGGAAGGAAGGCATCGGAGGACTCCTGTCAGGTGACGTACTCCAGCAAGCGACCGGGATGTTTACCGGACCCGGAATCACGCTCATGCGCCTGACCGGTCCGGGCCGGGTGGGAATTCAGTCCATGTACATGGAACACGGGTCCGCGTGATGACCGATACCAGCGTCACTTCATACACCTGCCCCTACTGCCGCGGAACTTCCACCGGCGCAGAAGCAACCTGCCCGAGCTGCGGGGCTCCGGTAGACATCGCCAGGCGCACGACCTCGGGCTGGACCGAGCTGCCCGCCATCCCCGACCTGACCCGGATCCAGCTCGGCCACTCCTCGGCCCAGATCCTAGGAAAGATCGCGCCGGCTGCCGACATCAAGTTGGCCGCCGGAGAAGGGGTGTACTTCCCCGATCACAACCTTCTGTGGCAGGAACCCACGGTCGAGGTCAGCGCCATGTCTTTGCGCGGCGGCTGGAAGCGCATGCGGGCCGGGCTCCCGGTCGTGATGCTGCAGGCCGACGGTCCCGGGACCATATCGTTCTCGCACGACACCCCGGGGGAGATGATCGCCGTTCCCCTCCAGCCCGGCGCGGGCGTCGACGTTCGAGAGCACCAGCTCGTGGCTGCCACCAAGGGCGTCAAGTACGACTGGTACGACAGCGGCATCTGGTTCAGCACCCGCGGCGACGGCGGCGCTTCCCAGAGCGGCGGCGCCGGGTTGCTGAAAATGGGCCTAGACCTGGCCGGCGTCGACGCCGGGGGTCGCGACGAACGCAAAGCCGACGAGACGCAGTGGTATTACCCGGTGGGTCAGCACATCGACCGGTTCACCGCTGAGGACGCGCCGGGAGCTGTCCTGGTGCAAGTAGGCGGCAACGCCTTCTTGCGCGACCTGGCCGACGGCGAGTCGATCCTGGTCAAGCCGCCCGCGCTTCTCTTCAAGGATCCGTCGGTCAGCATACAAATGCACGTCGAATTCCCGTCTGCGGGCGTCAAGCTGTGGCGGACCTGGGGCAACCGCTACTTGTGGCTACGGGTGCGGGGACCCGGCCGGGTGGCGTTGCAGTCGAGCTACGACAGGCTCGAAGATCCCGGAACCGACTTCCGGGAGAGCTGCGAGTTTACCCAGCACGTCTGGCACTAGCTCGGTCGTCCAGCCGTCGCCGGCGGCGGTTCGGCGTGCGGCCGCCGGTTCGGCGCGTATTCGATTTTGCTTTACGTGTTCGAAAAGTGGCGGCTGGTGACACTTTTCGAACACGACAACACGGATTGAACACGCGGCCCGCGGCTCATCTCCGGTCGCGCCACCACCCGATCAGTACCCGGTACAGCACTCCCCGCGATCTCGACTCCTGAGCCGGTCCGCCGCCGTAGAAGCGCTGAAACGCGGCCGTGTCGTCAGGACCCGGCATCCGCCCTTGGATATCGTCCATGCTGCGAGTCTACGGAGCCGCCCGCTGGCGTTCGGGGATACGCAGACCGGACCAGGCCCTTAGGCAGCCGAACGCTCGAGGATGTGGATTCCACAAGCCGAGCCGAGGCCTATCACGTGGGCCAGGCCCACCTTGGCCTCAGGGATCTGGCGATCCCCGGCCTCGCCGCGCAAGTGGTGGCAAACCTCCCAGATGTTGGCGATGCCGGTAGCCGCGATGGGGTGGCCCTTGGACTGCAGGCCGCCCGAGACGTTCACTGGCGTCTTGCCGTCACGCCACGGAGCCCCCGACTCGAAGAAGGGGACGGCCTCCCCCGGGGCGCACAGCATCAGGTTGTCGTAGTGCACCAGCTCGGCCGTGGCGAAGCAGTCGTGCAGCTCCACCAGATCAAGATCCTCGGGGCCGACCCCGGCCTGGGCGTACGCCTGCTGGGCCGCGTTACGCGTCAAGGTGTTGACGTTGGGCAGCACCTGGCAAGCCTCCTCCCACGGGTCGGTGGTCAGCACCGACGCCGAGACTTTGACCGCCCTCCTCTTCTGGTCAGGGCTGAGCGTCTTCAGCTTCTCTCCGGACACGACCACCGCCGCCGCGGCACCGTCGCAGTTGGCCGAGCACATCGGTCGGGTGTTCGGGTAGGCGATCATCACATCGCCCATGATCTGCTCCAAGCTCAACCGCTTGCTGTAGGCGGCCAGCGGGTTGAGCGTCGAGTGGGAGTGATTCTTCTCGCTGATGCGGGCGAACAGCTCGAAGCTCGCTCCGCCGTACCGGTGCCCGTATTCCATTCCGATCTGGGCGAAGACTCCCGGCATGGTTTCGGTCCCGATGCGCCCGTCGACGCTGGCGACCGCGCCGTAGCGCCCCTTCGGCTCGTACACCTTACGGTCGGACTTCGCCTGGCCCCCACCGCCAAGAAGCCCGGCGCCGGCCAGCTTCTCGACGCCGACCGCCAGACCCGTGTCGCACTCTCCGGCCTTCACCGCCATGATGGCGGTCCGCAACGCAGTCGCACCCGTGGCGCAGGCGTTGGCCACGTTGTACACCGGAATTCCGGTCTGGCCGATCTGCTTCTGAAGTTGCTGGCCGATCCCTGCGCTCGAAGCCATCAGGTTTCCGGCGGCCAGGACGCCCACGTCTTTGATCGATACCTGGGCGTCGGCCAGCGCGCTCATGGCGGCCTCGGCCGCGAGGTCCACCGTGTCCACGTCCGGATGCTTGCCGAACTTGGTCATGTAGATGCCTAGGATCCAAATGTCATCGCTGGCCATATCAATCTCCTCCTACAGGCTCGAAACCGAACCCGATCGCTTCTGTTCCGTCGTCGTCGGCCCCCAGGACATACGTCGCCAGTCGGACCGGCATCCCCGTCCGAACGTGATCGGCATCGGCGGCAACATTGATCACGTTGGCGCGGACACTCGTACCGTCAAGGTCCACGACACCGGCCACAAAGGGCACGGGTACGCCGGGCGCGGCGTAAGCGACGATGGTGAAGGTCCGCAGCACACCGGCAGTTCCCAACTCCACGGTTTTGAAGTCCGTCTTCCCGCACGACGCGCAGGCGTTGCGGCGGTCGAAGAACCGGGCACCGCACGCGGTGCACTCTTTGGCCACCAGGTGAGGCTGATCGCCGAGCACCAAATAGTCGACCAACGGGACCTGCTGGCCCATCTGCCCTCCCTCATCTAAACGGTGTTGGCACCCTAGGCCATAGGCCACTCGGAGCGAAACCCGACGAATGGATACCCGGGGCCGCCGACCAGGGCCGGCCACGAAACGACTCGACCCGGCTCGTCGACAGAAGAGCGGCTCCTGGTGACAAGGACACATTCCAAGTTGTCTGGTGGCCGGGCCTCAGTGGCAGAATGCCATCGTGACCGCCGAAGGGACCCGAACTATCGATCTGCTGGACGGAGCCTTCTACGCCGACGGGCCGTACGAGACCTACTCCTGGATGAGGGACAACGCCCCCCTGTACTGGGACTCGATCAACGAGCTGTGGGGTGTTTCCCGGTACGCCGATGTCGTCGAAATAGAGAAGCGCAAGGACGTCTTCATCAACTCGGATCAGGAGAAGGGCGGGTACCGACCCAACATCCCGGCCGACCCCGCCATCATCGGCCTGGACGATCCCGTTCACCACCTGCGCCGCAATCTGGTGTCCCGGCGTTTTACCCCCAAGGCGGTGGCCCGCTGGGAGGATGACATCAGGGCCAAGGTCATCCAACTCATCGACGGAGTCCAGGCCAAGCGGGGCCCCGCCGAGATCGTCGACGACCTGGCCGCTCCGCTCCCGGCCATGATGATCGGCAAGCTGCTCGGCTTCCCGGAGGATCGCTGGCACGACTTGCAGCAGTGGTCAGAGCGGACCATCGCCCTCGGTGGCGGACCCCGCTACCACGACGAGGCCGGCATGATCGCCGTCACTGAGTTCTTCCAGACGGCGGTCGCGCTGCACGGAGAGAAGCTGCGCTGCCCGGCCGACGACGTGATGACCGTATGGACCAGGTCGGAGATCGACGGAAAGCTGCTCGACGCCGATACCGTCGCCATGGACTGCCTGCTGCTTCTCGACGGGGGCGCCGAGACGACCCGGACCGTCATAGCCCGCACGTTGCTGAACCTGGTCGCCAACCCGGCCGAGTGGTCCAAGCTCAAGGCCGGCGCGGACTTGACGGTCGCGGTTGAGGAGTTCATCCGCTACGTGACCCCCATCCACAACATGTGTCGGGTGGCCACGACCGACTATGACATCGGGGGAGAAACCCTGCGCAAGGGCCAGCAGGTGGTCCTCATGTACGGGTCCGCCAACCGCGACCCACGGGCATTCGAGGACCCTGAGCGCTTCGATGTCACCCGCCAACCGAACCAGCAGATCGCGTTCGGGTTCGGCACCCACTTTTGCTTGGGCGCAGCCCTGGCCCGAAGCGAAATCCGGATCTTCTTCGAGGAGCTCATCCGCCGGGTGGACACCTTCTCCCTGACCCCGGGTTCCGTCCCGGTCGAGATGCCCAACGCCTTTGTCTATGGGCTCCGCTCAGCGAACGTCGACTTCATCTTCTCCTGAGGCCTGAGGCCAGAGGCCCTCGCCGTCGCTATCACCCGGTCGGGATGGCGACGAGCGTTTCGCTCACTTCCCACAGCCGGCCCGGAGCCTCTCGGTCCTGCGCCGCCTTCGACGGTGTGCGGGCCTTGCACTTGACGAAGTATTCACCGCTCACGTCGGCCACCTCGGGCGAGGACGCCAGGTAGACCGAGGTTTGGGCCCCCTTCTCGGGGGTCATCAGGAACGGTCTGATGAGCGAGAGGCCAAAGGCCAGAAATCCCTTCGTGTCGCCGTCGCGCCCGTAGCCGGTGGCCACCGTCCCCGGGTGCAGGCAGTTGGCCGTGACTCCGGTGCCGGCCAGCCGTCGAGCCAGCTCGGTCGTGAAATAGATGTTGGCCAGCTTCGAGCTTCCATACACCTGCATGGCCCGATATCCGTTGTTGGACTGCAAGTCAGCAAAGTCCAGGCCGCGCCTCGCCGTGGAGTGAGCCGTGGAGCTGACGTTGACGATGCGGGCCGGAGCGCTGGCCTTGATCCGATCGAGCAGGAGCTCGGTCAAGAGAAACGGACCGAGGTGGTTCACAGCAAACGTCGTCTCGTAACCGTCAACCGTCTCCTGGCGTTCGGTCAGCACCAGGCCGGCGTTGTTGATCAGGACGTCGATGCGGGGGCATCGTTCGATGATTTGGGCCGCGCCGTCGCGAACCGACGCCAAACTCCCCAGGTCGAAGACCACCAGGCCGACGTCGGAGCTCCCGCTTCGGCTGCGGATGTCGGTGACGGCAGCCGTCCCCCGGCCTTCATCTCGGGCCGTGATCACGGTGTTCGCACCCGCCCGAGCCAGAGCCACGGCCGTCTCGAGGCCGATGCCCGAGTTGCCCCCAGTGATGACCACCGTCTTCCCGGTCATGTCCGGCACGTCCATCAGGATCTCCCCCACTCGGCTGGCCGATGAGCGTAGGTCAACTGATCGGACGGGTCAGGAAATCGCAACCGCGCCGCGGCCGGGTTCGTCCCGCACCGCTCCGAGCCGGACTGGACCCTCCTTCACAAGGTCACGCGGACGCCTGAGGCTTCAGGTTAGGAGGCCTTTGCGGCTCTGCTCCTTGTCCTTCTTGGCCTGACGCTTCTCTTTGAGCGTTTTGCCGGACTTCTTGGAGGTCGTCTTGCGGGGAGACTTGTCAGTCATGTCCACCCCCCTTCCCTCGCTGCAGCGTACTCAATCACGGATGGTTCGCTCCGTGATGCGCGGCGTCACCCGCCAGAACCCGGCGTCGTGGGCGGCCCGCCTCCGACGGAGCCGACCGACGTCGTCGCAGTAGGCGGGGAAGTGGTGGTCGACCGCCCGTCAGGTGACGTGGTGGTCGTCGCCCGCGTCGTGGCGGTCGTCGGGCTGGTCGGTCCTGTGGTCGACGAGGAGCCGACCGTCGTAGACGATGCCGGTCGCGTGGTGACGGTGGTCGGGGTGGCGCGCGAAGTGGACGTTGGCGCCCTGGAGATGATGAAGCTCTCGTTCGGCTTGAGCCCGTCGAGCGCCTGGCCGAGCGCCTTGTCTGTATTGGTTGCCGCGGTCGACGGGGTGGTCTTGACCTGCAGCCACAGGGCCCCCAATCCGAGAAAGAGCACCGCAATGACGGCCGTCGAGCGACGCACGGCGATGCGAGCCGAGATCGGCGCCTGCAGCCCCGCTATCACCGAAGCCGGCCTCTTCATCGGTTGGTCGCCTGTACGGCGGGGTANNGATCCCTGCCTGCTGTAGGGCCACGAGCACCCGGAGCCTCAATTCTCGACCGACGTCGAACTGGCGTCCGGGAAGGGTTCGGACCAGCAGGCGGAGCTGGACGTAGCCGACTTCGATGGTCTCCACCCCGGCGACGACCGGCTGGCCCATGATCTGTTCGCTCCAGGGATCCTCGGCCGCCATGCTGGTGGATACCTCGCCGAGGAGGTGGATGACCTGTTGGAGGTCCTCGCCGACCGGGATGGGTATGTCGATCACCACCCGGGACCAGTCCTTGGACAGG
>PMHU01000328.1:15258-21396 GCA_003156795.1 Acidimicrobiaceae bacterium | reverse complement strand
GACCTACTGCAGGGGGCCGGTCACCGTCAAGAGTATAACTGGCGGCAACCCCAAATCGGATGGCGTCTCGAACCCGATAGCTTAAAGTCGCCAGCGCCGGTGGCCCAACGGACAGTCCCTCCAGCGAACGCAAAGTGATCTGATCCGCTGGGTCTGATAGGTGTGTGGGTTGTGAGCAGGTCGTTTCAGGTCTTTCTGGCCGAGCCGTTAGATGTTGGGTCCGTCCTCGAAGGTTTGGGTTGGGATCGTGTGGCGGAGACGGAAGAGTCGTTTTCCGGATATGGCCTGGACCAGTTCCACTTGGAGGGAAGGGATTGGTTCGCTGACATCTGGGGGCCCAGCCCGATGTCGTGGGAGGACGCCCCACCGGAGGCGGTCGCATTGCTTGCGGGGATCTCGTGGCACGTCGAGATTTCGCTGGAGGAGGGCTCCGCGGCCGGTCTGAACAAGGTGATGCGAGCGGTACGAACTGTGGCGAAAGCAGGGCGTGGAGTTATCGCCGACGAAACTACCGTTTGGAGGCCGGGGAGTACGCGGAGGACTAGGTGGTCGATTCCGGTGTCCCCGTTGAAGTCGGAGGCCGAGCGGTTGACGATGATCTGGTGGACTCTGGACCCCTCCGTCTACACCCCTGCCGGAGCGACGGCGTTCGTTCAGACCCTCGACCAGGTCCTGTCGGAGGCCGTGCCTGTTCGTTGGGGCGACTTCGAACCGCTGCCGTTCAGCCTCGAACGAGATGGCTTGACGGGCCTGGCCGAATACATCGTGCGAGCCGTAAATCAGCTCGTTTTGACAAAGGTGCGGCCGCCGTTCTCCGAGTTGGTGATCCATCGGGCTAGTTTTCTGCAACTCGGTCGTGGCCCTGTCGTGCCGGTCGCGCTTCGCATCGAGGTTGGCGGGTCGATCCTGAACCAGCTCGGCTGGGGCCGAGAGCTAGCTGTCGCGTTCGAGGAGATATCCCGACTGCTGCGTCCGTTCTACGCCGAAGCTCGCCTTGTCCCGAACCGCGAATGGGTCGAACGCCCTGGCGGAGAAGTTGATTGGACGGCCAGCAGGGATTCCGATGTTGGACCTCCACCTGTCAGCGACTGGGACTGGAACGGCTTTCCGAGGGTCGCGCCGATGGCCATGGTGATAGGACCGCCCTACACCGCCTACTGGGATGTCGGTGGCGGCACCCTGCTCGATGGCCTGATTTTCTATAGCGGCGAGTCGTGGCCTCAGCCGCCGCCTGGAGGAGTACCCGTGGCTGCCGAGGGCCTCCTCCAGGAGTTCGACCCCTACAGCGTCTGGACAGATCGGAGCCTTAGCGGCGCGCACCCCCAACGCCCCCCATCTATCTGGCCGTTCGACCTTCCCAGCGAGCAAGAACAGATTCAGGCCATGCGGGCGCAACTTCGCCAGCACCGGCTGGACGTAGAGCACAACCGAGCACTCCTGATGGGAGACGGACCACGCCTGCCCGAAGCCTTCACCGACTTCCTCGAAGTCAGAGAGCAGAACGTCTCCCACGCCCTGGGCGATCAGACCGACCTGACCCTATGCGGCAAGAGCCGCGCCAATATGTCTCTCCAAAACAGGGCGTTCAAGCCCTTCGACCATCCCGGCGTATGCCCCACCTGCCGAGAACTAGCAAAGCGAAGTTCCGACCGCGGCACTGGATAGCCCCGCGGGCAAGCCATGACACTCGTTCGGGTGCTAGCGCGGCGAATCGAGATTGGCTTGGAGGTCGGCCAGGAGGTCGGCCAGCTTGTCCCAACTGGCCTGCGCGCCATCGTGTTCTTGGAAGTGATCGCCGAGGTTCTCTGGAGTCTTGAAGTCCAAGATGTCGGTCATGGTTGTGATGCCGCCGTTCTCGGTCAGGATCACGGTCTCGACAGCGTCGTCGTCCGGCCACCCCTCGAACAGCCAGGTGGCGACGATCCTCGTGGGTCGCTCGATCTCGAGGAACGTGCCCCGGAATGAACACTCCTTGGCTCCGGGGGCGTACCACGCGTAGTGGTACTCCCCGCCTACGCAAAGGTCGATCTCGCAGATATGGAGCGCCACGTCATCCGCGGGGAACCAGACTCTGATGTGCTCAGGCTTGGTGAGCGCGTCGAAGACCAACGCCATCGGCGCCTCGAATGTTCGTTGCATCGTGACTGTGCTGTCGCCGTACTCGAATATGGCCGAACCGTGCCGAGTCGTCGTCATAGTGCTCCTTGTGATGGCTTGTCTCGTTTTCCTTCTCGACGTTGAAGGTCGCTGAGGTAGTCGTCCAGCCTGTCGAGCCGCTCGTTCCACAGGTGCTCGTACTTGGCAACCCAGTCACCAACCGGACGCAGGCACGTAGGATTGAGCCGGTAGAGGCGACGCCGACCTAATGCACGACACTGGACGAGCCCCACTTCGCTGAGGACCCGGAGGTGCTTGGAGACCTGCGGCTGGGAGATCGCAAGCTCGTCGACGATCGCCCCGACCGGCTTCTCGCCTGCCGCGAGCACATCGAGAATCTGGCGTCTGTGCGCCTCGGCGATCGCGTTGAAGACGTCGGCAGTGGTGGACGCCCGTGCCATGCCACATCATATTCCCAGAACGGAATATGTCAAGTATCTGGAGATACGGCGGAGTCAGCTCGGTCCGGGGAGCCTGATGGAATCGATCAATCGCTGGGCGGACGCGGCCAGTTGTTCGAAGCGAGAAGGATCGGATGTGTAAGTGACAAGCCACGGCTTTCCTCCGATGACCGTCCATTCGGACAGGACCTCCAGGCGGCTACTCAGGCCGGGGAGCGTCGCCGAGTAGACGATCCGCATCCCCGGCTGTCCCGATAGAGCCACCGGGCCGAGACTGGTTTGGACGAAGTCACTAATGCTCTGGAGTTCCTGCTTGGTAACCGCCGTGTACTCCGACAGGGTGACAGACCTTGGCTCAATCTGGTGGAGGATGTTGATGTTCCGGCGGAATGGGACACCCGTGGCTGGATCGAGGTATACGACTAGCGGTCCCTCCTGGCCGGGTACGACCGTCCAAGACGTCTGCCTGCTAAACGACACCCCCGACGGGTCTCTGTACAGGACCCAGGCAGCACCTCCACTCGACACTGTCGATGCGGTGGTGGTCGTGTTAGTGCTGGCGCCATGCGACGACGACTGACACGCGGCGACGCAAGCGGCGAGGAGCACCAGAGCCGACACGATGGGGAGCCGGGGTCGCGGCTGCGTCCTGCTCGGCTCGTTCACCTGCGCGTCGCTTCCATGACAGGACCAGAATGCCTCATCTGCCGCTGCTCCAGTGACCACGCTCCACGGGTCAAGGGGTGCGCATATCGAGACGGCTCGGGGCGCGACCCGAGCGGTGGCGCGGAGTGCAGAATGTACGCGCAGATCGCTCGAGTGTCTGCCGTTCCGTAGCTAATGCCCGTCCGGGGATACGGCGCCAACGCCTGCCCCCAAATCGCGTCGCCGCGGTCCGCGGCCCGGTGTCGGGGTCCCTAGAGCGTGGTAGGCGCAGCAGCCGCTTGGAATGGGGGAGTGGCCTTCACGTCTATGGCCAGTTTGGATCGACAGCAGCGATGTTTGCTCTCTCGAGCCCGGATGCTGAGGAGCCGCTCCTCACTGATCCTCATGCACTGAACATCAGGGTCAATCACCACCCACAGCGTCGAAATGAGCGGCGCGAGAGCCGAGTGGAGGATCACTTCACCTGTTCCCATGGCGACGCCGACCGCGCTGAGCATTGCTGTGCTGTGGTGTGTTTTTGTGATGCTCGCAATTCAAAAATAGGCTCTGACCAGCATGTGTCGCGTCGATCATGAAGCGTGGGAAGTCTGCGCACCGGTTTTCACGGCAGGGCGCTGACCAGCACTTTCACGGAAACGGGTCGGTCAGGGCGGGTTTGGCATGTTGCACCGAGCGGCACGCTTTTGTGGTGCAAATGTGGTTCACGGCGGGCTCGAAGGAGACCAATGTGGCAACCCGGCCGAGTCCTCCGGTCGGGCCGGTGATCAACGCCGTGCCCGGGGTTCTTAGTGTCCACTTCTTTACCTCCGTTGAAATCAATTCGGGTTGCCGGCTACCAGGCCAGCTCTACGTCGTCCTCCTGGAAGGTGCCGGTGGGCCCGTCCTTGCCGATCGTTGCCATCCGGACGATGACCCGGGCGCTGATCCCGACCGGCCGTCCGCCACTTGTTGCGGGGTCGGTGCCGCCGAGCTCGGTCGCGGTGTAGCCGGGCTCGACCGCGTTGAACTTCACCTCCGGCACGGTTCGCGCGTATTGCACGGTGAGCATCGAGACGGCGGCCTTGCTGGCGGCGTAGACGATCGCCGAGAAGTGGGAGGCGGGCCGAGACGGCTCGTGGTTCGCCCAGAACGAGCCGAGGGCGCTGGAGAGGTTGACCACGACCGCGTTGTCAGACCGCTTCAGCACCGGGAGTGCGGCCTCGGTGACTCGGACGATGCCGACTGCGTTGGTGTCGAATACTTTCAATGCGTCCGGGCCGTTGAGCGCGACCAGTCCGATTCCGGCGTTGTTGACAAGGACGTCGAGTCCGCCGTCCGCTTCTATGGTCGCGATGGCGCTGGCCACTGATGCGTCGTCGGTGACGTCGAGCTGGACGAAGCGGCCGCCGAGCTCCTTTGCGGCGGCTCGGCCGCGCGCTTCGTCGCGGGCGGCGATCCATACGGTGTGCCCGTTGGCGATGAGCTGGCGGGCCGTCTCTTTACCGAGACCCTTGTTCGCCCCAGTGATCAATGTCGTCGTCATAGTTCAAGGCTGCGCCATATTTCCACTGGCAGGAAGTGGCCCCGTTGTCATAGGACTGACCGGGCCACCACAAGCCGCCGCCGGGCTCGCATACTGGATCTGTGGATTCGTGGGAGTTCGGCCACACCGTACGCCGCTGGCGCGACCGACTCGCCCCCGAGACGGTGGGCGTACCGATCGGTAACCGCCGGCGCGCCACTGGCCTCCGCCGCGAGGAGCTCGCCAGCTTGGCCAGCATCTCAGTCGACTACCTGACCCGGCTCGAACAGGGGCGGGCGACGTCGCCTTCCACGCAGGTCGTCGAATCGCTGGCCCGCGCCCTCCGCCTGCCGGACGTCGAGAGAGAGTATCTCTTCCGACTCGCCGGCCTGGCTCCCCCCGGCTTCGACGTGGTTTCCTCACGCGTCACGCCCAGCCTGCAGCGCTTGCTCGACCGTATGGCGAGCACACCGGTCGTCGTCTACGACGCGGCGTGGTACCTGATCGTGGCCAACGCGCCCTACAACGCCCTCATGGGAGACACCACGGCTTGGCGCGGCCTGGAACGCAACAACGTCTGGCGCCAACTGATCGGCCCGGGCACCCGCGCCGTTCACACGCTGCAGGAGCACGAGGAACTGCAGACCTCTTTGGTGGCCGACTTGCGCCTGACCGCGGCCCGATATCCCAAAGACCGCAGAGTCGACAACCTCGTTCGCGAACTCCGCGCCCAGAGTCCCCGCTTCGTAGAGCTATGGGAATCCTCCGACATGCCCCCGCCCCGGGACAGGTCACGGCACAAGACCATCGACCACCCGGCTGTAGGGCACCTCACCCTCGACTGCGACACCCTCATCGACGCCAGCGACGACATTCGCATCACGATCTACACGGCCGAACCGGACACCGACGACGCCGACAGGCTCGCGCTGGCCATCATCGTCGGCACACAAGAACTCATCCACTGAGACTGGACCACGTCCACGCAAAGGTGCCGCCACCGCGGCCGTCGACCTAGCCGGGCGGTCGGCACGATCGACGCGGAACGTTGGCTCAGTCTGTTCGGCCGACAGGTCTACCTCCGATGCATAGTCGGCAGATCCTGCACCTTTTGCCCGGCTACGGTCCCGCGACGCCACAACGCTGCTCCGACCCGGCGGTCTGGGATGCAGCACGACGGCGGAATCACCGAACATTCCGGGGCCGAGTGAACCGCTTCCGAACCGAGCCCTGGCTGCGGTTTCGAGGCTTCGGTTGGGTGGTCGGAATGGCGATCCGTTCAGGCGGCGTCAACAATGCTCAAGAAGTCGAGAAGAGCGCGTGCTACGTGGTCGGGTGCCTCTAGGGCGGCGCAGTGGCCAACGCCTTCGAGAGTCACTGACCGGACGGGATCGGAGCTGACCTGGCTCATCG
>PMHU01000328.1:0-15250 GCA_003156795.1 Acidimicrobiaceae bacterium | reverse complement strand
AACTCGTCGATGTCGGTGTCGGTGATCGCTCCGGGGGTGGCGCTCATGGCCGGAAAGGCGAACTGTCCGAGGAACTCGCGTTCGCGACCGGCGAGGAGCATCTCGGGAATCCCGGGGGCGGCAAGAACGCCGATGTGCCAGGTACCCCCGTGGGTGACGTCGGCCAGCTTCTCAAGGCCGAACCCGGGTAGGCCCATCTCGATGGCGGTGAAGCTGAGCACATCCTCGGGGTGCGTCGCGGCGAGACGCAAGACGGACGCTCCGCTGATGTCCTGCCCGGTGAGGTGCACTGGGCCAACCTTCAACTGCTCGATGAGAAGATGCAGGTCCTCGGCGGAGGTCTTGCTGTCGTAGGGACCTGACCCGTTGTCAGAGTCACCGAACCCGCGCAGATCCACTGCATAGACACGGTGGCTAGCGGCGAGCAGCGGGATGAGCTTGCGGAAGGTCCACCACGTCTCGGGGAAACCATGGACCAGCAGAACTGGAGTTCCTTCAATGCCCGCCGCCGCATAGTGCAGCTCAGTCCCGTTGACCTTGGCGTAATGGTGCCTCACCCCGGCCAGTGAAGTCTTCTTGGCAGTTGCGGTCATGTCGATCTCCCTTGAATCGTCAACCTGGTTGTCTAAAGAGTAGACAACCAGGTTGACCTTGTCAAGGCGTCTGTTTTACGATCGGCTCCATGTCACGCTCGGGCGCCGACCTCGCACTGCTCCTCCTCGGAGGATTTCGCGTCCTGGTAGACGATGCGATCATGGAGCTCGCCGAGCGCGGATACGAAGATTTCCGCCCCGTCCATGACTTCGCGATGCGAGCCATCGCGGCGGGCGCCGATAATGCTTCGGAACTGGGTCGCCGTTTGTCGGTCTCCAAGCAAGCGGCGGCAAAGACTGTGGCGGTGCTCGAGGAGCGCGGCTACGTGGCACGCGGTACCGATCCGCTCGACGCCCGTCGCAAACGACTTCAGGTCACGGCGCTCGGTTTCGAAGTCATGCGAGTAGGCGAAGCCGTCTTCGACGAATTGCGCGACAAGTGGAAGCGGAAGATCGGCGCCAAGCAGCTCGAGCGCCTTGAGGCTGACCTGGCGGCCCTGGTCGGGGCAGCGACGGTGCGTATCGAAACGCCAGGCTGGATCGCCCACAGCCTCGACGAAACGACCTAACGGTCAAGGACGACCTAGGAACCTCGCTCATCGGGACTCGTGTCCGTCAGCGGAACGGCAATAAGTTCAACTCAAAGGTCTTGCCGGGCCAATCGGGTGCCCATTGGGGGATCCCCGCCTGGACCACCTACCCGGCGTACCGGGACAGTATTGGCCGCTGAACAGTCGAACCTTCTGGGGCGCGGTAAGGGCCGAAGTGCGGCTCCAGCGCCGCGGAGTTAACACGCGCGCCGCTTGGGCCAGACCGCTTCCGCCCAGGTCCAAGCGTTGGGATGATCAGATCACGGAGAGGTGACGAGCGCCTCGAGTTTCTCGAGCGACTTCTCCATGGCCTTGCGGGTGTCTCCCACCGCGATGTAGCGAAGGACGAACCGGAGAGACTCCTTGGAAATGTCCCACGTCTCGGTGACCTTGGTACCGCCCTCTACCGGCTCGAGCTCATAGCGCCAGATCCGCCCGACCCACCGGCCCCCTCGTCCACTGGCCGGCTTTGGGGACCACGCGATTCGCCGGTTGTCGTCGAACTCGGTCACCGTGTTGACCATCGAGTAGCCGATGCCCCGTTTCATCGACATCCCGAATCTTGCGCCCGCCGCCAGGCGTTGGGGTGCTTCAGGACCGGCCTCCTTGACACTGCCCGAGCCGTCAAAATCGCCATGACGAGTTGGGTCGGCGATGACGTCGAAGATCTGCTCGGGTGTCGCCGCGATGACTCGTTCCACGGAGATGACGTCTCGAGGTTTGGCCATGACTCGGGAGCATAACGGCCTGCGCCCCGACACTGCCCATAGTCCCGACCGCGACCGACGCGCAGCCCTCACCGGCTTGGTCATCCAAGAGCGCCCGGGAACCGGCGTTGTGGCCGGACCACCCGACCTGTTCGGCGCGTCGAAGGGCAGTGGTACGTCCATCCTGACAACGGCCTCGACCGTCGAGGTTCCACTCGTGAGAGCGGAACGGCACGATGACGGGCCAGGAATCAAGGGTAGCGATCAGAGGGTGGACTCCAAGCGAGTCCGCCCTCTCTTCTGTTGATGCTCGTTGATGCTGAAGCGCTCCCGGTGCTGCGAAAAGCCCGCATCGGGACCCACCCCAAACTCATGGTCCCGATCGACTGAATCAAACCCTTTGGTCGGCGCAGGACACTCGAGTCGTGCACGATGAATACCCGCTGGTCAGCGGTCCGATCCGGACCTGGCACCCCTCAGGTGCAAACGTGGTGCCACGCCGGCGTCGAGGGGAGATTCGAATCAAGATCCTTGGGCGTCATGATCAAGCCGAACCCAAGTGCTCCGAACGTTCTACGTCTCGATCTGGTTGCGCAGCCACTCATCCATGTGGCGGTTGGCGCGGTCGGCGAGCGCCGATCCCGCAAACAGCTGGAACCCGTGCGGGGCGCCTGGGTACACGTGGAGCTCTGTCGGCACCCCTGCTCCGTTGAGTCGAGCAGCGAAGGTGACATCCTCGTCCAGAAAGCCATCCAACGCGCCTACGGAGATGTAGGCCGGAGGCAACCCGGACAGGTCGCGCCTGCGGAACGGAGCGGCGTACTCGGGAACCTCCTCAGTTCCGTACAGGCCACCGAGGTAGTTGCGCCAACCGAAATCGTTGGCTTCGCGCGACCACATCGGCAACCCCGGACGTTGTCGCGACGCTGTGCTCTGCTTGTCATCGATCATCGGGCAGTCCAGCAGCTGGAAGGCGATCTGGAATTCACCGCGGTCTCGAGCGAGCAATGCGAGACCTGCTGCGAGTCCGCCACCGGCGCTCACACCGGTGACGCCGACCCGATCCTGATCGATGCCCAGCTCATCGGCGTGCTCGAAGGTCCAGCTGAGAGCGGAGTAGCAGTCCTCGAGCGGCCCGGGGTACTGGACCTCTGGAGACAGGCGGTATTCAACCGACACACCCACGACGTCGAACTCGGTGCACCAATGATCGAGGCGGGGGTCGTCGAAAGTCCGGTTGCCGATGATGAAGCCCCCGCCATGCATCGAGATGACCCCCGGTGAGAGCGCTACTGCGCCAACAGGTCGGTGGGTGCGAACGATGACCTCCGGATCATGGGAGACGATCCGGTCCTCGCGTCGAACGGCCGGCAGCGGGCTCGCGGGCGTGGGCTGCAACATTTCCCGCATCTCTTTGACGGTGGCGTCGGTGTACTCGAGGTATGCGAACTGGTCGATGATCGCAGCGAGCTCGGGATCGAGCAGGTCGTTTACGGAGGGAAAGGATGACATCGAGTGCTCCCGGGGCCGGAGGAAGAATCTAGTGATAACTTTGGTAGTGGCGTACTTTCTTCGGGGGAGAAGGTATGCCAATCACCGCTGGGTGTGTCGGTTCCGTGAGGGCGAGTCATTGCTTAGTTTGGTATCAGTGGTGCCGGATAGGCGATATAGGTGCGGATGCGCTTCGGTGTGTTACGAGCGAGACCTGGGCGGGTGACCATCGAGGGGGCGGGCCGGGATGCGGCTCAGAACGTGAGGTCGATCGGTCTGCGTCGCGAGGAGGCCCGGGAGAACCTCATCGAGTGATCCCTGGCGCCTCGCGAGTGCGATCGCCGCTGCGACCCACGTTGGCGGGGAGAAACCATCCGGCGGCCATATGGGCACCGAACGCATGAGCAGGAATGGTCAGATTGATCAGCCCGTCGCCGCCGATGCCGCCGCCCCCGAGATGCGCTGCCACCCCCGCATCGGACCTCGGCGCCATTGGTGACCTTCGAAGCCAACAGCTGCGGGCGCAAGGACGGATCGCCGATATCAGGCTTATCGTCGCGAGGCCCCTTTGGTGATGTGACGAAACAGCTCTTGGTCATCGGTGAGGCTGACCTACCCGTCGCTCCTAGGTCGACGATATGGGCGTGACGCCCAACAGGCTGTAGAGATTCGCTCCCATCATTTTCTCGACGTCGGACTGTGGGAACAGGTCGCTCATGTCGGCGGCCCACTGCAGCGGTTCGGCCATGCCTTCCGGATGCGGGTAGTCCGAACCGAAGAGGATGTGCTCGGGGGACATCATCGCGATGAGGTCCTCGATCGAGTCCTCCCAGAATGGATTGATCCAAACATTCCGGAGAAAGACTTCCCGGGGGTGCTCCGAGAATTCTTTCGGCATCTTCTTGTGCGTGCGCTCCAACGCTTTCATGCAGGGGATGGCCCAGTTTCCGCCGTTCTCGACGCTCGCGAGCTTTATTGTCGGGAACCTGCTCAGCATGCCGTGGCAGATGGCCGAGGTGATCGTGTCGCTGATCGCCCGCCCTGGGGTGACGGCGTCATAGAACGGACTCGGCTTGAACACCAGCGCCTCGCCCCGGGTGCCTTCCCAGTCGTTCACGTATCGCTGGTATCCGGAGTCCGACGCGTGGAGCGCGACGACCAAGCCGCTTTCCGCGACTCGGGCCCAGAATGGATCGAACTCGGCAAGGAACGGCGAGCGGGTGCCGCGATGGCCTGCAACCGGCGCTGGCCGGAGGAGCACGACCTTGGCACCTTTTGACAGGAGCCAGTCAAGCTCTGCGACGCCACGCTCGGGGACGGACGGGTTGACGACGGGAGTGGCGAAGATCCGTTGTTTGTAGTCGAACGTCCACTCGTCCAACAGCCACTCGTTGAACGCGTGGATCACGGTGCAGGTCAGATGCGGATCGCTGGTGAGGCGGACCTCGAGGAGGCTGGCGAGCGTCGGGAACATGAGCGCCGCGTCCAAGCCGAGACTGTCAAGCAGCTCGAGGCGGGGCCCGGCGGACCGAAACGCCTCGGTCGCCCGCATCGGCTTGCCAGCGATCTCCCGAAGGCTCTTTCCTTCAGGGTTGTTGCCGCTGAAGTACTCGGCGAACGCGCCGGGGCGGGCGACCACGTCGAAGGTCGGGTTGGGGATGTAGTCGCTGATCAGGTTGTCGACGGCGATCTTGGTCCGACCGTTGACCTCGACGTATTTGATGAGTCCCTTGTGCTCGTCTGGGAGGTAGCGCGTGAAAGCGTCGATGGTCTCGTACAGGTGGTTGTCGGCATCGAAGACCGGGAACCCGAGCTTGCTCATGCGACCTCCTTCGACACGAGACCCAATCCGAGATTTTCTTGCTTGCATAGCATAGGCGAATAGGTAGAACGATATTTGCAGGCTGTGTCAGTCCGCTTCAACCCGTTGGCGAGCAAGAAGCCCCCGATTGAGCTTGCCGGCATCGCTGCGGGGCAGCTGGTCTATCAGCTCAAAGGACTTGGGTACCTTGTACGGGGCGAGTCGGTCCTTGCAGAAGGCTCGGAGCTCCGCTTCGCTCGGGGTTGGGCCGGGGCGCACGGGCGCCACAATGGCGTGGACTCGGTGTCCCCACTCGTCGTCGGGTAGTCCGATCACCACCTGGTCGGCGATGCTGGGGTGCTCGCTGAGGGCGGCTTCGACTTCGGCCGGGAAGACGTTGGCGCCACCGGTGACGATCATGTCTTGGCGGCGGTCCGCGATGAACAGGTAGCCGTCCTCATCGACCCACCCGAGGTCGCCGACGGTGCGAAACCCGTCCGCGGTAGGCGCGGGAGTCGCAGCGCCGAGATACACGAACGGCGGGCCGGGATTGTGGCTCCGTAAGAAGATCTCACCGATCGTTCCCGCCGGCACGACCTTGCCATCCGCGTCCTGGATGCGCAGGTCGCAGTTGGCTGGGCGCCCGGTGGTGCCGGGACGCTCCAGCCACTCCTCGCCGGTCGCCACGACCAAGCCGAGGCCCTCACTCGAACCGTACGCGAACAGGCACCGCTCCGGCGGCACCAGCTCTAACCACGCTCGTGCCACCCACTCCGGGAGCGGAGCGCCCCCTAGGACGGCGCGGCGGACGCTGACGAAGTCGTCCTTGGAGACGGTAGGCAGGCGCACGATGCGCAGCAGCATCGTCGGAACGGCGATGACGGTCGTCACCTGATGGCGTCGGATGAGATCGACCGCTGCGGCAGCGTCGAAGCGGGCCATGAGGACGCAGCGGTGCCCGCCGACCAGTGCGCCGGCCGCCCCCTGCCAACCGTTGGCGTGGTAGAGCGGGGACATGCCGAGGAAGGTCTGGTCGTCGTCCCCGCCGGTCACGACGGCCACGGAGGCGTCCGCGGCGACGACGCCTGCGGTTGGCCTGGCGATCAGCTTTGGGTGACCGGTCGACCCGGAGGTCGCGAGGACGTGGCTCCACTTGGGGATACGGTCGGGCAGCACCGATGCTCGCAGGGCGACGGCGTGGGCGAGGACGCTAGTGGAGATGGTTCCGGCTGGCGGATCCTGCCAATCGGCGACGAGGGCGCGAGCGGACGCCAGCGACAGCAGTCGATCTCGTTCCCACGGCGGCAGGTCGTGGCGCATCGGCAGCACGACGCCGCCGAGCTTCCAGGCCGCGAAGGTGGTGATGACGTGTTCGAGCGAACTTGGCAGCGCGATGGCCACGAGGTCGTCTTGGCCGACGCCGACCTCGGCCAGGAGGCGGGCTACTTGGTTCGCTCGGGCCTCGAGCTCCCTCCAGGCCACGCGGGTCTCGCGGCCGTCGCCGGCGGCTAGCACGATAGCGGTGTCGTCCCCGCGGCTGGCCGCCAGCCGGGTCAGCTGGGCTCCATAGCTCACCTGGTCGAGCACGGTGCTCCTCGGCCGGAACGGGTCCTAGGCAGGGTGGGCTCGGAATCCGGCTGCGCCCACGGCCACAATGGCGTCGTCTCGGCCCTCGTCCACGAGAGTGAGGCGGTGCNNACGTCCCAGTCCTCGATCTGGAGTGCGCCGGTGCCAGCTGGTTCGGCCGCCGATTCCATCGCGGCCGCCTCGAACGCTACGTGGATCGGACCGAGATGAAGCGACGCGGAGGTGGACGCGTGGCGGGAGGTCAACGGAGGCAGTCGCCAACCGTCGGCGTCGCGAACGGCGCCGAACACGACGTGCAAGGGCGGGAGGTTGGTGGTGTCCGGCAGCTCGGGCGGCAGGTCCACCGGGCGGAACCCGGGTGGGGCCGCGCCGAGGCTGACGCCGATCCCGGTGGTGCGCGCGATGACCCGGTCCGAGTTCGCTGCGTCGACGATCTCGGAACGGCTGAAACCCATTTTCCGGCCCTGCCCCACCGTCGATCGGNNCGATGGCCAGCGGCGCCGCCAGGACCCCGCCCTGTGCATTGCGCATGTCGGGGCGCAGGAGCATCGAGTCGGGGTCTTCGATCTGGTTGAAGGCCCTGCCGAGATACCAATAGGTCATCAGGCCGCTCGGGCCCATGATCTGGCGGAGGCGATCCCAGTACCGCTCGGGCGGCCCATCCCGAATGTCGGCCACCGCGAGCTCGAAGTTGGATGAGTCCATGCCAGCTCCTCAGCCGACGAGGCCGGCGAGCGTGCCGCCCATGAGCTCAATGATCTGCCCGTCGGTCAGCCCTTCGAGGTGATCAAGGTAGGACAGGGGATCGGCAAGACCCTCTGGGTGGGGGAAGTCCGATCCGAACAGGAAGTGATACATGGGGACGAACGCGGCCAGGGCGCGCATGTCTTCCTCCCAGAACGGGCTGATGAACACGTTCTGGCTGATCGCGTCACAGGGCTGCTCAGCGAAGAGCTGCGGCATCTTCTTGTAGACCCCAGCGAGCCGATCCATCAGGCCCGGCCGCCATTCGCTGCCGGCATGAGGTTGTCGGCGTCGAACAAGAGACCTTGGAGATCGTGGCGGTCCATGCATCCCTCTTTGCTAGGGACGGAGAATGCCATGATCCTACAGGGACAGTCATATAGCAACAGGTGTCAGTCGGTCCGAAGTGATCGCGCCGTCCAAGCAGATCACCTTGCTGTTGAAATGGTCGCTCGACACGACGAGTCCGGCGTACTCGCGGAACGGCCCATGAGGTTGGGGAGCGGACGTTAGTGCCCACCGCTTCTGTGCTTCCCTCTCCGGTAGCCGAACGTCCGGCGACGAGCATCTCCAGTCCGCTGATCGACCGACGGGTGACGCGGGCGGGGTCACGGTGAACTGTGGGCCGCCGGGCGGGTTCGCTACCACGGTTAGCCGACGACGACGGGGACGTTTGAATATCCAGCCACGTTTGACATGTTGACCCTGCGGAGACCTTCATGCTGCACGGTGAGTTTCGGCCAGCGCCGACGGATCTCCTCGAATGCGACTTTGCTTTCGAGCCGGGCCAGCCAGGCCCCCAGACAGCTGTGGGCTCCGTACCCAAACGCCACCGTGGTGTGGCCACCACGGGCGATGTCGAACTCATTCGGACGGTCGAAGGCCCTCGGATCGCGGGTCGCCGCGCCGGTGAGCAGGAGCACGGGAGAACCCGCGGGGATGGTGCCACCCGAGAAAGTCGTGTCCTCCAGCGCGAAGCGGCCCTGGTATTGCGACGGTGGGTATATCCGGAGGACCTCCTCGATCGCACCCGGGATGGCAGCGGCGTCGGCGAGCACGAGGCCCCACTGGTCGGGGTGGCGGTCGAAAAGCACCACCCCACTGCCGATCAGCTTGGTTACCGTCTCGCTGCCCGCCCCGGCGATCAGCACCGCGAACGCGGCGACGTCGGCGTCAGAGAGATGATGCTCGACTCCGTTGTCGTCCTCGAGCACCGCCTCGATCAGCTTGCTGATCAGGAGCCCGTCGCGATCGACGCGCTTGGCCTGCGCGAGTTCCAAGAAGTAACCCGCCATTTGCAGAGATGCCTCCATCCCGGCCTGGGTGGTCCCGGCGTCACCCTCCTCTCGATGCAGGAACGTGTCTACCCAGATTCGGACCTGCTGACGATCACCCTCGGGTACGCCGAGCATCGCGGAGACAACCTCTACTGGGAACAGGGCCGAGAAGTCCTCGACCAGATCGAAGCTCCCACGCCCGTCGATCTGATCAAGGAAATCGCAGATCACGCCGGCGACGAGCATCTCCAGTCCGCTGATCGACCGACGGGTGAAGGCCTGACTAACGAGCTTGCGTTGCTGCGTGTGCTCGGGCGGATCCATCACGATCATCATGTTCGTGACCATCGGCTGCTTCTTCATGAGGAGCTCGACCGTCACGCCGTACGAACTAACGAGTCGCTCGACATCTCCGTGAGCCGCGATCACATCCTGGTGGCGCGACAGGGCGTAAAAGCCATATTTCTCGCTGAAGTAGAGCGGTGATTCGTCCCGCAGGCGTGCGTAGGTCTCCGTCGGATCGTCGAAGAACGTAGCGGAGAACGGATCGAATTCGATCGGGGTGTGACTCAAGACGTTCCTTCGACTGGGTTGGCCAGGCTGGAACACATCAGGTCGGATCGGGGCACACTGCAAGGTCGTAGAAATCGCATATCTTGACTGCTTTCTCAGTAGAAGCCTATTCTCCTATTATTCACGGGTCAAACAGCCCGCCGAATCGCACCCAAGGGGGACATTTTGCCCGACCCGTCTTCGCCGAGTTGGGCTGTAAGTCTGGTCATCCCATCGCCGTGACCGGTGCACGCAGGGTCGCGTCCGTGCGCTTCGAGTTGCGACGCCGGGGTAGGGGAGTTGGCCTGGCAGCCGTGGGCGTGGTCGGTGGCACGGCCCAGCGCTGGTGTGCGAGGGCTTGGCGATACCGATGATTACCTGGCAAGGAGTGCAGACGAAATGAGCGCTCGTCCGATGGCGGGTGTGCGGGTGATAGAGGTTGCCGCATGGACCTTTGTCCCTGCCGCCGGCGGGGTTCTGGCCGATTGGGGCGCGGACGTAATCAAGATCGAGCACCCGGCCGGCGGAGACCCCCAGCGGGGGCTGGCCGCCGGCGGCATGGTCCCGAACAGCGACATCAACTTCATGATCGAGATCCCCAACCGCGGGAAGCGGAGCGTCGGCCTGGACCTGGGTACCGAGGCGGGTCATGCGCTGCTCCTCCGGATGGTGACGAGCGCGGATGTGTTCCTCACCAACTTCCTGCCCGATGCCCGGCGGCGACTTCGTATCGACGTCGAGGATCTCCGCGCCGCGAACCCCGACCTTATCTACGTGCGCGGCAGCGGCAACGGGGTCCGCGGGCCTGATGCCGCGAAGGGCGGCTACGACGCCACCTCGTACTGGGCGCGAGGGGCCGTAGCCTCGGTGGTCTCCCAAGGTGACGTCTACCCGCGGAGCCAGCCCATCGCGTTCGGGGACATCGCCGGCGCTCAGACCATCGCCGGAGGCATTGCCGCGGCCCTCTACTGCCGGGCCGCGACCGGTGTGCCTTCCGTCGTCGACGTCTCGCTGCTGTCCTACGGTCTGTGGAACGCATCGCCGCATATCGTGCTGTCGAAGATGCTCAACATGCCCGACCTCCCGATGCGGTCTCGCCAGCAGGCCAGCAACCCGATCACCGGGTCGTTCAAGACCCGGGATGGGCGGATGCTGCAGCTGGTGATGCTGCAGTCCGACCGATACTGGGCCCGGCTCTGTGAACTGCTGGACCGACCCGAGCTGGTGGACGACGCGCGCTTCGACAGCGCCCGATCGCGGCGGGCAAACAGCGCGGCTTGCGTGGCCGAACTCGACACCGAATTCGGTCGCCGCAGCCTCGAGGAGTGCGCCGCCCTCCTAAGCCGGCAGGACGGGCCGTGGGCAGTCCACCAGCGTCCAATCGACATCTACGACGACGAGCAGATCCGAGCGAACGGCTACATCCGCGAAGTGACCGCGACCGATGGATCGACCTTCGACCTTATCGCCAATCCTGTGCAGTTCGACGAAACCCCCCCAGATCTCGTGCGAGCGCCGGTGATGGGGGAACACACCGAAGAGGTTCTGCTCGAGCTCGGCCTCGACTGGGACCGTCTGATCGAGCTCAAGGTCGACGAGGTCATCTCGTGAATCTTGGCCTCACCCAGGAGCAGGAAGCAGTTCGCGAGGTCTTCGCGGCGCTGTTCGCCAAAGAGTCCCCGCCCGAGCGGGTTCGAGCTGCAGAACCGGTCGGTCACGATCCGGCGCTCTGGGGGCACCTCATCGCCACCGGCGCGCTCGGTGTGGCTGTCCCCGAAGCCGTCGGAGGGGCTGGGGCCGGGCTCCTCGAGGTGGCCCTGATCGCCGAAGAGGCCGGACGGCGACTTGCCGCGGTCCCATTCGCCGAGCCCGTCTCGGCCGCTCGCCTGCTGGTCGCCTGCGGCGCGACCGAGCTACTTAACCTGGTTCTGGCCGGAGCCGTCATCGTGTCTTTGGCGACCAAGCCCGTCCCCCTCGCCGATCAGCTCCTTGCCGACGGAGCGGTGGCCGACTTCGTCCTTGCCTTCGACGGAGACCGCCTCGTCGCGGCGGGGCGCCCCGACGACGTCCGCCACCTGCCCAATCTAGGCAGCGTCCCCTTTGCCCGCTGGCAGGCCATCACGAGCGAGGTCGTCCTGTCCGACGGTGCGACTGCGAAGCGCCTCTTCGCCCGAGCGGTCGACGAAGTCCGAGTCCTGCGCGCTGCAGCCCTGATCGGTCTTGCGGCGCAGGCCATTGAGATCGGCGCCGCCTATGCCCGAGAGCGGCGAGCATTCACGATCCCGATCGGCAGCTACCAGGCTGTCGCCCATCCGCTGGCTGACGCACTCGTCTCCAAAGACGGCGGCCAGCTGCTTACCTGGAAGGCGTGCTGGGCTGCCGACGCCGGCGAGCCGAAGGCCCCCGCCCTCGCTTCGATGGCCTTCGCCTTCGCGGCAGACACCGCATATCACGCGGCGCAACACAGCCTCCACCTGCACGGCGGTTACGGCTTCATGGCCGAACAGGACATCCAGCTGTACTACCGGCGAGCCATGGGATGGGCGACGGCGTTCGCCGACCCCCGGCGCGAGCTACACGTGATCGCTGACCGAACCCTCGGGCCCGTCGGGAGCATTGGGCCGCAAGAATCGACAGACTGGGAGGCCGGGTGATGGACTTCACCGAAGCGTCCAACGTGGCTGAGGCCCGGATCCTAGGCCAGGCGTTCGTTCGAGAGCATGTCACCGCCGAGATGGTCCGGGACGAGCTGCGCACCGGCGATGGCGTCAGCCGACCGCTGATGGAGGCGATGGGGGCACTGGGATGGATTGCTCCGACGTGGCCGGAATCGGAGGGAGGAGCGGGGCTCGACCAGTTCCAGGCGAGCGCCATCTTCAACGCAATCCGCGCCGCCGGCGGACCAATGGTCGGCCCCGGCACAACGATGTTGGCAGCCAACGCCATCCGGGCTATGGGTTCGGAGGAGCTCAAGCAAGCCATCCTGCCGGCGGTGGCGAAGGGTGAGCTACTCATCTGCCTGGGTTACACCGAGCCCGAAGGCGGCTCCGACGTGTTCCAGTGCCAGACCCGCTCGGTCCGCGATGGCGACCAGTGGGTCATCAACGGGCAGAAGATATTCACGACCTATGCCCACATGGCCGACTTCTGCTTTCTCCTCACTCGCAGCGAGCCTGACTCCAAGGGGCCCCATGGGCTGACGATGGTTGTCGTGCCGATGGACACGCCTGGCATCGAAATCCAAGCCGTCCGCACGATGGGCTATGAGCGGACGAACATCGTGTATTACAGCGATGTCAGAGTCGATGACTTATACCGCGTTGGCGATGCGGGCAAGGGCCTTCACGTCATGCGAGCCGCCCTCGAGGCCGAGCAGAACGTCGCTCCCTCGTCGCGTACCCCCCGCCTGTCCGACGCGGCCCAGGAGTGGGCGCTGGCCGCCCCCGACGGCCGCGGCGGCGTCATGGCCGACGACCCTGTAGTGCGTGAGCGTCTGGCGCTGCTGGCCATCGACGCCGAAGTCTCGGACCTGCTCGGATACCGCGTCGCCTTCATCGAGCAGATCGGTGGCAAACCCGGACCGCACGCGGCGCTGTTCGGACCCGAGACCTACGTGAAATGGTCGAAGGAGATGATCGACATGATCGGTCCGGCCGCCACGATCGACTGGACCGACCCGGAAGCCGTCGCCGGTGGCGTGTTCGAATACCACTTCCGCAGCGCGGTGGCGAGCACGATCTACGGCGGCTCCAGCGAGGTGCTGCGAAGCCTGATTGCGGAGCAGCTCCTCGGCCTACCCCGCAGCCGACCTAAGACCTGAGGAGACAACATGGCTCGAGCAGCTGAAGCCCGCGAGTGGGCTCCGACCGCGCTCCGCGGAATCATCGACTCGCTGTACACGCCCTTTAACGGGCCGGGGGGTGAGGAGATCGACGAGGCGGCGTTCCGCACCCTAGTCGGACATTGCATCTCCGGGCTCGACCACGACGGGATCTGGGTAGGCGGCCTGGTCGGGGAATGCTGGGCGCTGACGACCGCCGAACGGATGCGCCTCCTGGAGATGGCGGTCGCCGAGGTTCGAGCGGTGAAGCCGGGCGCGCTGATTGAGGCGTGCCCCGCCAGCACCAACGTGCTCGAGACGGTCAAGCTGACCCGGCACGCGGCCGAGGCCGGCGCCGACATCTGCTTCCTCATCCCTCCCTTCTTCGAGGCGAGCGGGTACGAAGCGACCCGCGAGTTGCTCACCTACGTGACCGAACGTACCGACATCGCCCTGGGGCTGTTCAACACGCCAGCAGCGAAATGGCTCCTCACTCCGGAGGAATGCGCCCGCCTGGCGGGCGAGTTCCCCGCCGTCTGCGCAGTCAAGAACGCCATGTTCCGACCGTCGCACAGCGCGGCGCTTCACCGCTTGGCGCCAGAGTTGGTGATCTGGGAGTGCGACATGCTGGCCTACCGCGGTGGCTTCGTCCGCCGGGGCATCGTCACCCCGGGCATACTCGGTGGGTCGGCATTTCTCTACGAGACGCCGGCCAACAAACCGTACAGCGCGCAGTGGGAGCTGATCGTCTCCGACAAGCTGTCCGAGGCGATCGACCACTGGTACGACTCGGGCCTTGACGACTTGGTGACCAGCCTGCACCGGGCGTTCGGCGCATCCAATGTCGACGCTCCGTATCTCCACTGGGGGTCGGCGTTCAAAGCCGCGGCATCAGTCCTCGGCCTGCCGGTCGGGGATTACCCTCGTTCTCGTCCACCCCAGCCGCCGCTCCCGGCCGACCTGCAGGCGGCGGTGAGGACGGCGTACGAAGTCGCCGGACTGCTGCCGGTCACGGCGACGTAGAGCGACACTGGTCGGAGCCGGTTTGCAGGCCAGAACAAGTCGGCGGCGGACCGCCGATGCTGTTGAGATTTAGTTGCGAGCGGCGTACATCTCGCGGAACTCTGCCCGCGTCCGGACTCCGGTATCGACGTCGGGTGCGAGCGTCTTTAGGGCGCCGACGGTGGCCTGGTCCTTCGGGATCACTGCGAACGGGTCGTACCCATACCAGCGCAGCGCGTTCCCGTGCGAGATCTTGTCGATCTCGGCCCGGTCGGTGACCCCGGTCCGGTCGAAGGTGGCCATGAGCGTCTCGGGCGACGTCGGCCAAGTGGAATCGGAGTGAGGATAATCGCACTCCCAGGCGATGTTATCGATGCCGACGAGGTCCCTTACCCGCATCGCGACGTCGTCGACGATGAAACAGGTGAGGATGTGCTCGCGAAACACGTCGCTCGGGAGCTTGTCCCCGAAATCCTGGCCTGTCCAGGTCTGGTTTGTGTAGCTGCGGTCGACGCGCTCCAGAAAGGACGGTACCCAGCCGGCGCCGCCTTCGGATAACGCCACCCGAAGTCCGTCGAACTGGCGAAGCGTCGGACCCCAGATGAGGTCGGAGGCGGCATTGATCGACAACAGGGTGGGCAGAGTGATGAGCACGTCGACTGGAGCGTCCTTGCTCGTGATCGGCATGTTCGACCCCGACCCGATGTGCATCGAGACCACGACTTCGTTCTCGACACACGCCTCGAAGAACGGATCCCAGTGGCCGCCATGGAACGACGGAAGCCCGAGGTGGTACGGCGCCTCCGAGAAACTGATCGCCCGACAGCCCTTCGCGGCGACCCGGCGGACCTCAGCCGCGAGCAGGTTGACGTCCCAGAGCGGGCCGATGGCTAGGGGTAGCAGTCGGCCGGGGTAGGACGCACACCACTGGTCGATGTGCCAGTCGTTGTACGCCTGGAGCATGGCCAGCGCCACGTCCTTGTCGTCGGTCCTGGCGAAGAGCTGCCCGCAGAACTGCGGAAAGGACGGAAAGCACAACGAGCCGAGCAAGCCGTTGGCGTCCATGTCCTTGATCCGCTCGTGAAT
>PMHU01000040.1 GCA_003156795.1 Acidimicrobiaceae bacterium | reverse complement strand
AGCTGCTGGAGGTAGGCGGGGAAGCGCGACAGGTAGTGGTTGTAGGGGAGGACCGCCTGGGTTTCGGATCCGAAGAGGTCGTTGTACCAGACGCCAATGAGGCCGAGCAGAGCCGGGAGATTCTCGTCGAACGGGGCGGTGCGAAAATGCTCGTCGATGGCGTGGAAGCCGGTCAGCATTTCGTGGAAGGCCTCCGGCCCGATCGAGATCATCAGGGAAAGGCCGATGGCCGAGTCGAAGCTGTAGCGACCGCCCACCCAGTCCCAGAATCCGAACATGTTGTCGGTGTCGATTCCGAAGTCGGCGACTTTGGCGGAGTTGGTCGAAACGGCGACGAAGTGGCGGGCCACGGCCTTGGTGTCCACGAGCGCCGACAGGAGCCAGTCGCGTGCTGTGGTGGCGTTGGTGAGGGTTTCGAGGGTGGTGAACGTCTTGGAGCTCACGATGAATAGGGTGCGCTCCGGGTCGAGGTCGTGGGTCGCTTCCCAGACGTCGCTGCCGTCCACGTTGGAAACGAACCGGCACTCGATGTCGCGATCGGCGTAGGGGCGCAAGGCGTCGTAGGCCATGGCGGGGCCGAGGTCGGATCCCCCGATCCCGATGTTCACGACGGTCGTGATGCGCTGGCCGGTGTGCCCTTTCCATTCGCCCGTGCGCACTTGGTTGGCGAACCGGGCCATCTTGTCGAGCACGGCGTGGACGTCGGGGACGACGTCCTGTCCGCCCGTGAGGATGGCCTGGGTCTTCGGTGCGCGCAACGCGACATGGAGGACAGGGCGGTCCTCGGTGACGTTTATGCGTTGGCCGTCCCACATGGCGTCGATCCGTTCCCTAAGACCGGCGCGCCTCGCTACCGCGGCCAGGAGGCGGACGGTCTCGGAGGTGAGGCGGTTCTTGGAGTAGTCGAGGTGCAGGTCGGCGGCGTCGAGGGTCAGGGTGGAGCCCCGGGCCGGGTCGTCGGCGAACAAGTCCCGCAGGTGGGTGTGCGCCAGCATGTCGCGGTGCTCGCACAGGGCCTGCCACTCGGGTGTGGACGTGATGGCCACTGGTCTGATGTCCATGAGCGCAGTCTCGCGGATGGGAGGGCGACCCGGCGCCGGCGGCTAGTCGGCCGTAGCTGGGCGGCGGCCGGGTAACTTCGGTGGGTGATCCGGCGGTTGCTCCTCTGGGACGTGGACGGAACCCTCGTGCGTGCCGGAGAACTGGGTGCGGCGGTCTTCGACTCGGCCCTCGAGATGGTTCTGGGCATGAAGCCGACGAGCCGGGTGCGCATGAGCGGCAAGACCGATCCGCAGATCGTTCAGGAGTACCTCGAACAGATGGGCGTGGAGGAAACGGACGAACGCGTCGATGCCATCCTGCGAGGAATCGAGGTTCAGCTGGCTGCGGCTTCCGCCGATGGGGAGCTGGCAGCGGGCGGTTCGGCCCTACCGGGCGTCGGGGCCGCGCTCAGAATCCTTGCGGCGGACGACCGGGTGTTGTCGACGCTGGTGACCGGGAACGTGGCGCCGAACGCCTTTCTCAAAGTGGCCGCGTTCGGGTTGGATCAGTGGCTCGACCTCGAGGTGGGCGCATACGGGAGCGACGACGCCGACCGCAACCGCTTGGTGCCGATCGCGGTGACCCGAGTGGCTTCGGCACGAGGGGTGCTCCTCGATCCGACGGACGTGTGGGTGATCGGCGACACACCCCGCGACTTGGAATGCGCCAGAGCGGCAGGGTCCCGATGCCTTCTGGTAGGAACCGGCCGCTACTCGTCAGAGGAGCTGGCACCGCTGGGCGCCGATGCCGTGTTCGATGACCTGTCGAACGTGGACGCGGTCGTCAATCTGCTCGCCGGCGACCTATAGCTCAGCGGCTGCCGCCGAAGTTATTGCACCCAGGCCAACCACGGCCACGGTCGGCGAGGACTTCCCCAATTACCGGTACCGCACCCTGACTATCGTAGAGGCGCTATGGCGTTGGCTGGACGTTCTGCTCGCCGCGGTGGGACAGGGGTCCGGTGGCTCGCTATTGGAGTAGTCATCACCTTGCTCGTGCTGCTGGTGGATGCCTCGCTTCACTCGCGCTCCGTCACCGAGGGTGAGGGTCTCGTAGCGGGAACGTGGATCGACCGGGTCCTGCCGATCGTGGCGGTGTCAACCGAGGAAGGTCAGCAGCTCGCGCAGTTCTGGGCCAACGGTCTGCACCTTTCGGGTTCGATCATTGCTTCCGAGCTCCAGCAACTCACGTCTGGGTCGGCCACTGCCTACCAGGACCTGGTTAAGCTGCGCCCTCCGATCAATCTGGCCGGGGCTTCTGGGCTGCTGGAAGCCTGCCTGCTGGCCCGAAGCGAAGCCATGGCCACCCTGCAAGGCGTATTTTCCAAGGCTATTGGGGCGGTCGGCGGGCCCACTTCGGCGACCGCCTCGCAGGCCGGGGGAGGGGCGGCGATCCAGGCCATCCAGACGGCGGGCGACGACCTCCAAATTGGCGATCAGGCGTACACCCTGTTCTCTAGGAGCATGCCGGCCGCGGCGGGGATGAGGATGCCAGCATCAGTTTGGGTGTCCAACCCATCCCCGTATCAACCCCAGGCTGCGCAGGTCTTCCTGACCAGCCTGCAGAACACCGTCGTCTCGACGCCGATTCACCAAGTCAGGATCTACTCGGTCGCCACCACGCCAGCTCCCGTGTCCACCAACGGCACGACCCAGGTGCTGCCCGATGCAACTTCGATGAGCGTGACGATCGTTGTCGCCGACGTAGGTAACCAACCGGAGAACGACCTGACCGTGACGGCTTCCATTTCGCCGCCGGGGACCGGAGCTTCGTCGGTTCGGGAATACGAATTCCTGGTTCCTGGTCAGGCCCACACGATCGTCGGTCTGGGTCCTCTCAACCCGCCCGAAGGCACCCCGTTCTCGCTGACGATCATGGTCACACCGACGTCGGGATCGCCGACCCCCCCTCTCACCGAGACCATCAACCTGTTTATGCCCGCGCCACCCACCACGACGACCACCGGGCGGACTTCTACGACCTCGCCGTCGTCTACTTCTAGTTCCTCGACTGGAGGTTGAGCCCCTCGACAGCGCGGCGACTGGTCAGCGAACCCGGCCGAAACCCATCGGAGCGCCGTCCCAGGTGAGGGATTCGACCCGCACGTCCGTGCCGGGCTCGTCGGCCGTGACGACCTGCCCGTTGCCGACGTACATGGTCACGTGACCGGGCTGAGCGCCGTCCCCAGTGTCGTAGAAGACCAGGTCGCCGGGCCGTAGCTGCGACCCGTCGATCCTCTGGGTGTCTGCATACTGCGAGACCGAGTAGTGAGGCAGCCCGACGCCGGCGTGTTCCCAGGCGTACATCACCAATCCCGAACAGTCGAAGTCCGACGGACCGGACCCGGCCCAAACGTAGGGCTTGCCGACTTGGGCCAGGGCCACTTGGACTGCGATTGCCGCGGCCGACGTCGGGGCGACCGTTCGTGGCGACGAAACCGGTCGAGTGTGGCTGCGGGTGGGCTGGCGGGCCCGAGTGCCGGTGGTCGTGCGGTTGGTCGAGCCGGCCGAGCCACGCCGGTCGGAAACACCCGATCCGCCCTGCACGACCAGGATCTGGCCGGGGAAGATGAGATTCGGGTCGGTTACGTTGTTGGTGGCGGCCAGGACCGACACGGTGGAACCGAATCGGGCCGCGATGGACCAAAGCGTGTCGCCTTCGCTCACCCTATAGGTGCCGTCGCGGTTCGGGGACCTGGATGCCGACGTACCCTCCGGGACCGTCAACACGTCACCCGCAAAAATCAGATTTTGGTTCGAGATGTGGTTGATGGAGGCCAGCATCGACACAGTGGTTCCATACCGATCGGCGATTCCCCACAACGTGTCTCCCGCCACGACGGTATAGGTGATTCCGGCTGGGGTCGCGGCCGCGATCACGGGAGTGGCCAGGACGCTGGCGCTCGCGGTGACGGTCGTGGCGCTGGCCATTCCGGGAGCAGAGAAGGCGACTGCGCCCGTCGCGGCCACGCTGGCCGTCGTGGCGGCTGACACCGCGAGGGTGCGCAGGGACTGTTCACGCAATCGCTCTTGAACGGTCTGCAGGTTGGCCAACCAGCGCTGGCTGGTGGCGTCGCGCGGGGTTTCGCGCGACAACACGGTCAGGGCGAACACGAACGGAGAGAGGGCCCACCCAGCTGCGTACGCGAGCGTGAAGCGCACCGCCGCCCATGGGTTGTAGCTGTTTCGAGCCGGAGCCGGGCGAAGGGTTATCGGGACTTCGTCGTCGCTCGGCGACGTGGTCAGTAGGCCCACCACGTCGGAGGCGGGGCCGTCCCACGAACCGAACTCGCGCTCGGCCGCCTGACGTCGCGACCGATGCAACATGCCCAGGTAGACCGCGTCCACCGCGAACAAGCCAGCGACGACCCACCACGCCGTCCCGCTGCCAGACCCCAAGGCCACGACCACGGCGACGGCTGTTAGAGCCGCCAAAGTAAGAACGATCTGCCGTCTCCTGATGGTCGCCCGACTCGCTTGCGGCTGAGCCGGCCCCCGCCGCATGCGCTCTTGGCGAGAAGCACGGCCTGGCGCGAAATGATGAACTGCCACGGGTGTGACCTTCCTCTCGGGCCCAAGCGGCTGCGAACGCAGCAAACCGGGACTCCGCCCTCGGCTTCAGTCGAAGACACAAGACTAGCGGTTCGGGTTGAGGCCGGGCCAAGCGCAGCGTCGTTGACCTGATTGTCCGGGGTGGCGCCTCCATACCCCACTGGTAGGATTTGCGCTCCAAGCGCTCGTAGCCCAACGGATAGAGCATCTGACTACGGATCAGAAGGTTGGGGGTTCGAATCCCTCCGAGCGCGCGCTGTGAACCCGCAGGTCGACAGAGGTATCGCCTTAGGTGAGGGTTAGTTCTTTCTCTGCTGGTGTAGCCAAACTTGTAGCCGACGGAGCCGAGAGCATGTGCGGACCCGGTTCATGATG
>PMHU01000163.1:29563-37243 GCA_003156795.1 Acidimicrobiaceae bacterium | reverse complement strand
CGGTTCCTCGGGGGGCAGGTACCAGGTGCTGACGGCGTGCCGGCCAGCCGTCCTGTCACGATCGTCGACGCGGGCGTCCGAAAGTCCCTGGAGCTGTCGATCGTGGTCCCAGTCGAGGACATGGCCGAGCTGGGCCGCCCCACCTCTCCCGGCTCTGATGACGGCTCGGACCTGGTGCTCACGCCCTCGCCGGGGCCGGGCGGCCCTTCGCAGGCCCTCTCATCCATCTGGCCGGCCGTGTATCCCAGGCTGCTCGAGCTGATCCGGTCTCACCGATCCACCCTCATTTTCGTCAACTCCCGGCGTTTGGCGGAGCGATTGGCGGCCCGGCTCAACGAGCTGGCCGCCTCCGAAGCGACCTTCGCCACGGGCGGTGAAGCCTTCATCGGCTTGGGCGCGCCCGCCGACTTGGTGCGGGCCCACCACGGATCCATCGCACGGGAGCAGCGTTTGGAAATAGAGGACGCCCTCAAGGCCGGCCGTCTCCCGGCNNTTGGAGCTCGGCATCGACATGGGAGCGATCGACTTGGTCATCCAAGTTGAAGCTCCCACCTCGGTGGCGTCGGGCCTGCAGCGGATCGGTCGGGCCGGACATCACGTCGGGGAGCCATCGAAGGGCCATATTTTTCCCAAGTTCCGACATGACCTCCTGGTCGCGGCTGCGGTTGCGGAGCGGATGCAAGCCGGGCTGGTGGAAGAGACCAAGGTGCCGCGCAACCCCCTCGACGTGCTCGCCCAGCAGGTCGTCGCGACCGTGGCCGCAGCCGACTCCGCGGTCTCGGTCGGCGGGCTGGCCGCCACCCTCCGGCGGGCGTACCCGTACGCCGACCTCCCCGACGAGGCCTTCGAAGGGGTCCTCGACATGCTGTCAGGTCGATATCCGAGCGACGAGTTCGCTGAGCTGCGGCCCCGAATCGTATGGGATCGGACGGCCGGCACCCTCACGGCCCGGCCGGGAGCGAAGATGCTGGCGGTCACGTCCGGCGGGACCATTCCCGACCGCGGCCTGTTTGGGGTGTTCACTCCCGAAGGCGGGCGGGTCGGGGAGCTGGACGAGGAGATGGTGTACGAGAGCCGGGTCGGGGAGACCTTCCTGCTCGGCGCCACGACTTGGCGCATCCAGGAGATCACCCGCGACCGGGTGGTGGTGATCCCGGCCCCAGGGGTCCCGGGCAAGATGCCGTTCTGGCACGGCGACTCCGTCGGGCGACCCTATGAGCTCGGCGCCGCTGTGGGCGCGTTCACCCGGACCGTCGGCGCCCGAAGCGATGGCGACCTCGCCGACGCGTGCGGGCTCGACCCTCTCGCCATCCGCAACCTCCGGGCCTATTTGGACGAGGAGCGGGAAGCGACCGGAGGGCTGTTGCCGACGGACAGGCAGATCGTGGTCGAGCGATTCCGCGACGAGCTGGGCGACTGGCGGGTCGCAGTCCTATCCCCGTTCGGTGCCCGCGTGCACGCCCCCTGGGGTCTGGCGATCGAGACGCGGCTGCGTGACCGTTTCGACATCGAGGCCCAGACGATCTGGAGCGACGACGGGATAATCGTGCGGCTGCCCGAAGCCGAGGAGGCACCCGCGCTCGATTCGGTATTGATTGATCCGGGCGAGGTGGAGGAACTCGTGGTCTCGGCCCTGGGCAGTTCAGCGCTGTTCGCGGCCCGCTTCCGGGAGAACGCCGCTCGTTCGCTGCTGCTGCCGCGCCGACGCCCGGGGGCGCGCACGCCGTTGTGGCAGCTGCGCCAGCGGGCGGCCGACCTGCTCAAGGTGGCCGGTCAGCACGGATCTTTCCCCGTCTTGTTGGAAACGTACCGGGAGTGCCTCAAGGACGTGTTCGACCTCCCGTCCCTGACCGGTCTGCTCAGCGACATCCAAGCCCGTCGCGTTCGCGTGGCTGAGGTGGAGGTAGCCGACCCGTCGCCGTTTGCCAGCGGGTTGGTGTACTCCTACGTGGCCCAGTTCATGTACGAGGGCGACGCCCCGCTCGCAGAGAAGCGGGCTCAGGCCCTCACCCTCGACCGCCGCATGCTCGCCGAACTGCTCGGTACCGACGAGCTGCGCGACCTGCTCGACGCCGTCGTGCTGGACGAGTTGGAAGCCGAACTGCAAGCCCTGACACCGGAGCGGCGGGCCGCATCCGTGGAGGGCACCGCCGATCTGCTGCGCCGCCTCGGCGACCTCTCCGAGCCAGAACTGTCGGCGCGCTGCGAGACAGGGATCGCAGCCGAGGCGGCTGAGTCGCTCGTCGGGGCGAGGCGAGCCGCGTGGGTGCGACTGACGGGGGAGGCGCGACTCATCCTCGTCGAGGACGCGGCTCGGTACCGGGACGGCTTGGGGGTGGTCATACCTCCGGGCGTGCCCGAAGCCCTGCTCGGTCCAGTGCCGGACGCCCTGCTCCAGCTGGTTCGTCGTTGGGCTCGGACCCGAGGACCGTTCGTGGCCGGGGCACCGGCCGCCAGGTTCGGGGTTGGCGAGCCGGCGGTCGTCGCCGTCCTGCAGCAGCTGGTCTCCGAAGGCCGGGTGGCGCGGGGAGCTTTCCGCCCTGGCGGGCGCGGCCGCGACGAGTGGTGCGACGTCGAAGTGCTGAGGACCCTGCGCCGGCGCTCCCTGGCCGCGCTGCGCAAGCAGGTGGAGCCGGCCGAGGCCGGCGCCTTAGCTCACTTTCTTCCCGCCTGGCATGGCGTCGCCGCCGTTGGTGCATCCCCCGCCGGCGGGGGATTGGACCGTCTCTATGAGGTAGTCGGTCAGATCGAGGGGGTGCCGATCCCGGCCAGTGTCCTCGAGGTAGACGTGCTGGCCGCGAGGGTCGGTCGTTATGAAGCGCCTCTCCTGGACGAGCTGCTTTCGGGCGGGGAGGTCATGTGGGTCGGCGCGGGGTCGCTCGCACGCGACGACGGGAAGATCGTGCTCGCGAGGAGGGACCGGGCCGCGATTCTGTTACCGAGGTTCGGCCATCACGGATTGCCCGATGACGGGCTCAAGTCCGAGCTGCACGTCCACCTCCGAGAGACGCTGGAAACCCGGGGGGCATGCTTCTTTCGAGAGATGAGCCGGCCAGGAGTACCCGACGGCGAGCTGCTCGAGGCTCTTTGGGACCTGGTGTGGGCCGGTGAGGTGACCAGTGACGGCTTCTCGGCCGTCCGAGCCACCTTGGGTTCGGTCCGGGGGGGCGCCCGGGCCGGGCGAGGCGGCCGCGGCGGTGTCCGATTGAGACCGCGACCGGGATCCTTGCGGGCGCTCGGTCCGCCCCGGGCCCAGGGCCGCTGGTCGCTGGTTTCGCGTGAGTTGGGGCTGGGGTTGGACGGCGGTTCGGCCGGTATCCGTTTGGCCGGTGGCCGTGGCGCTCTCGGCGGGAGCCGAGCAACCGGGGGCCGCCCCGAGACGGAAGCGTCCATTGCCGTGGCCAGCGTGCTGCTCGAGCGACACGGAGTTCTTACCCGCGACGCGGTTCGAGCGGAGTCGATCCCAGGCGGGTTTGCCGGTATATACCCGGTGCTCAAGGCCATGGAAGACTCCGGCCGGGTCCGCCGCGGTTACTTCGTGGCCGGGATGGGTGGAGCGCAATTTGCTCTGCCGGGCGCCGTCGATCGATTGCGTGACGCGCCTGGCCGGTCGGGTCAGCGGACCGGTGCCGAGATCGTGATCCTCGCCGCCACCGATCCCGCCAACGCCTACGGGCTGGCCTTGTCGTGGCCGGTCAAGGGCCTGTCCCGGGTTCCCGGGGCCCACGTAGTGGTGGTCGATGGAGTCGCGAGCGCCTACGTCGAACGCGGCGGACGAGGACTGGTGGCCATGCGGGACTGCGACGGGTCCTGGGAGGAGGACGTCGCAGTCGCCCTGGCCGGCTTGGTTTCCGCAGGCCGGTGGCGCCGTCTCGCGCTGAGCCGTTATCCCGACGCCATGGGCCCGGTGCTCGAAGCGGCTGGCTTCACCCCTTCGCCCAAGGGACTGGTCAAGTACGGGTGAGAGCCCAAGGGCTCCAGGCCCGTGAAGGCGGGGCCGGTGATCGACGGGTTCGCGTTGTCGGGCCACCGGTAGCCTGAATCGCGTGCCCCGCCGGCTCCTGGTCGACCTCGCCCCGCTGCGGCATTCACGGGACTTCCGGCTGATTTTCTCGGGGCAGCTCGTTTCCACTCTCGGCTCGCAGCTCACCGCCGTCGCTGTTCCGTACCAGGTCTACCGGATGACCCATTCCTCGCTCGACGTGGGCCTCGTCAGCTTGGCCCAGCTCGGACCGTTGTTGATCTGCTCGCTCATCGGTGGATCCGTCGCGGACGCCCACGACCGGCGGCGTGTTCTCATGATCACCGAGTTCCTTTTCGCGACCGCGAGCACCGGCCTGGCCATCAACGGCGGGCTGCGCCATCCGCAGCTGTGGCCTTTGTTCGCGTTGTCTGCGGCCGCCGGGGGCCTGGCCGGATTCGACCGGCCTACCTTCAACGCGGCGATCCCGAGGCTGCTTCCGACCGGCGACCTTTCGGCTGCTTACGCCCTCTGGCAGGTGCAGTTCCAGGTCGGGATCGTCGTCGGTCCGTCTGTTGCGGGGCTCATCCTCGCCGGTGGAGGCCTGTCCCTCCTGTACTGGATAGACGTCGTCACCTTCGTGGTGTCGTTTGTGAGCGTCACCGCGCTGCGCCCGCAGCCACCCCTCGAAGGGGCTGGCCCGGCGGGGTGGCGGTCCGTCGCCGAAGGGCTCTCCTACCTCAAGGGCCGCCAGGTCATCCAGGGCGTTTACCTACTCGACATCGACGCCATGGTCCTCGGCATGCCTCGCGCCCTTTTCCCGGCCCTGGGTCTCAACTTCTTCCACGGCGGAGCGCAGGCCGTCGGCTTTCTGTACGCCGCCCCGGGTGCCGGGGCGCTGATCGGCGCCCTGACGACGGGCTGGGTCAAGGTGATCCGCCGCCAAGGCCGGGCCGTGATCATCGCCGTGATCCTGTGGGGCGGCGCCGTTACCGCTTTCGGTCTGGTCAGGATTTTGTGGGTCGCCCTGATCCTGCTCGCCCTGGCTGGCTGGTCTGACGTGGTGTCGGCTGTGTTCCGCAGCACGATCCTGCAAACGGCGGTACCGGACTCACTTCGCGGTCGGCTCTCGGCCATTCAGATAGCTGTGGTCCAAGGTGGTCCCCGACTCGGAGATCTTGAAGCCGGCGGAGTAGCGGACGCCTTTGGAACCTCATTTTCGGTCGTATCCGGCGGCGTGGCCTGCCTGGTCGGCGCCGCTCTGTTGGCCGTGGCGCTGCCTGGATTCCGCACCCAAATCGCACCTGACCTGGCCGCCGCCGCGCCCGCCTGAGGCGGGGCCAGAGGCGACGGCCGGTATCGGTGGGACCGCCCCGACGGGGCCCACCGCCCGGCCCAGCCGGCAACCGCTACAGTCCCCGCCCGTGTTCGTGATCGAGGCGGCCACGGAGGCCACTCCCGAGGTGGTCGACGCCATCGGCCGCTTGTTGCCCCTGCTTTCGAAGTCGGCGAGCGCCCCCCCGGCTGCCGAAGTGGCCGAGATGGTGAACTCTCCTGCAACCACGCTCTTCCTGGCCCGCGATGGCGCAGGCGGGCCGATCGTGGGGACCCTCACCCTCGCCCTGTTCCGGATCCCGACCGGGGCGCGGGCGTGGATCGAAGACGTGATCGTGTCTGACTCCGTGCGCGGTCGGGGTTGTGGAGAGGATCTCACCCGGGCCGCCCTCGACGCCGCCGCCGCGGCCGGGGCCCGGACCGTCGAGTTGACGTCGCGGCCTACCAGGGAAGCCGCCAATCGGCTCTACCAGCGGCTCGGGTTCAAGTTGAGGGAGACGAACCTGTACCGCTACGAGCTCGACGCATGACCGGGCGCCTCGACGGATGACTGGGGGCCCCGACGCATGACTGGGAGCCTCGGCGGGCGGGTGGCGCTCGTCACCGGGTCGAGCAGCGGTATCGGCGCCGCGGTCGCCCGCTCACTCGCCCATCAAGGGGCGAAGGTGGTGGTCAACTCCAGATCGTCGGTGGCCGCCGGCGAGGCGGTGGCGGCGGAGATAGGCGGCGTCTACCGCCAAGCGGACGTGTCCGACCCCGAGGCAGCCCGCGCCCTGGTCGTCTCCATCGCGGACGAGTTCGGGCGGATGGACGTCCTGATCAACAACGCCGGCACGACCAGGCTGATACCCCACGGTGACCTTGAAGCGGCGACGCCTGAGATTTGGGCCCAGATCTATGCCACCAACGTCATAGCTCCGTTCGTGCTCACCGCGGCGGCCGCCCCCTATCTACGCGCCGCCCCAGACGGCGGAGTGATCGTCAACGTCGGGTCCCTGGCCGGGATCAGGCCGACCGGCTCGTCGATTCCGTACGCGTGCAGCAAAGCCAGCCTCCATCATCAGACCCGCTTGCTGGCGGCGGTCCTGGGGCCCGAGATCCGGGTCAACGCGGTGGCTCCAGGACTGGTCGACACACCATGGACGGCCGATTGGCACGACGCCAAGGTCGGGGTCCGTGCGATCACGCCCCTAAGGCGAGTGCCGACCCCGGAGGACGTGGCGCCCGTGGTCATGGCGCAAGTCACGTCCTCGCTCGTGACCGGGGAGGTCTGGGTCGTCGACAGTGGCCTTCACCTAGTCCGGTGACTTGGCGTTTGACTCCATCCAACTCAGGAGTCAGGTATCCCGCTCAGGAGTCCGGGCCGAGCTCCTCGACCTCGAGCAGCGTGAAGCCGTCGATGATCGTTCGCAGGACCTGCTGGGCCACCCTGGGGTCGACGCCTTCCTCTTTGGCCAGGTCCGCGATGCGGGCCAGCATTCGATCTTCGCGAGCCCTATCTACCACGCCCATGTGATGCGCCCGCTTGAAATGAACGACTCCCTCCACCAACCGGGCCCGCTCGGCCAGCAGCGCCACGAGGCGCTGGTCGACGTCGTCAATCTGCTGTCTGATCTCGGTCAGGTCGGGGACTGCGTCGGTCATTGGAGCATCATGCCTGATCATGGAGAGGGCTGCGAGCGGCCCCGGCTGGTGGCGCCAGGATATGGGTTGGTCGCGTGGGGGTAGCATGCCGTTCGACATGAGTTCGTTCCTTTGTCTCCTATAGGGGGAGCAGTGGCTGAATCCATCACGGTGACTGACAACCGCACTGGGGAGGTAGTCGAGATCCCGATCACCGACGGCGGGGTGTCTGCGGAGGAGTTCCGCAAGCTGCTCCCCGGAATCTGGTTCTACGACCCTGCGTTTATGACCACCGCGCTCACTTCCAGCTCGATCACGTACCTCGACGGCGACGCCGGGATACTTCGCTACCGGGGCTACCCGATTGACGAGCTTGCGGCCCAGTCGACGTACTTGGAGGTGGCCTATCTCCTTGTCCACGGTGCGCTGCCCGACGCCACACAGTTGGACGCGTGGACCAACGACATCCGCTACCACACCTACATCCACGAGAATTTCCGGAAGCGGTTCGTCGATAGCTTCCACTACGACGCCCACCCGATGGGAATGCTGGTCTCCGGGATCGCGGCTCTGTCCACCTTCTACCCTGAGGCCAAGGAGATCGAGAACCCCGAGGTTCGGGCCGGCCAGATCGTGCGGCTGATCGCCAAAGTACCCACGCTGGCCGCGGCGTCATACCGCTACAGCCGGGGCATGCCGTTCGTCTATCCGGACAACAGCCTGACTTTCTCCGAAAACTTCCTGTCGATGATGTGGAAGGT
>PMHU01000163.1:0-29516 GCA_003156795.1 Acidimicrobiaceae bacterium | reverse complement strand
GCGGCGGCCGCGGCCGCGTTGTACGGGCCCCGGCATGGAGGTGCCAACGAAGCGGTCCTGCGGATGTTGCTGGAGATCGGTTCGATAGACAACGTCAAGGCCTTCATCGAGGACGTCAAGGCCGGCAAGGGAAAGCTGCAGGGCTTCGGTCACCGGGTGTACAAGAACTACGACCCGCGAGCCAAGATCATCAAGCAGACAGCCGACCAAGTCTTCTCGGTCACGGGCAAGAACCCGCTGCTCGACATCGCCCTCAAGCTAGAAGAGGTAGCCCTTTCCGACGAGTACTTCATCTCCCGGAAGCTCTACCCGAACGTGGATTTCTATTCCGGCCTCATATACCAAGCCATGGGCTTCCCGACGGAGATGTTCACCGTCCTGTTCGCCATCCCGCGTGTCGCCGGTTGGCTCGCCCACTGGCAGGAGCTCATCGAGCAGGACTCCAAGATCTACCGGCCCCGCCAGATCTGGGTCGGCCACGAGGACCGGCCTTACGTGGAGTTGGCGGCCCGCCGCTGACCTTTGGATCAGCGGCCGGCCCTCTGGGTTCTGAGCAGCCCTTCCTGCACCACTGACGCCGCCAGCGTGCCGTCGCGGGTGAAGATCGTTCCTGTGGCCAGCCCCCGCGCTCCCGAGGCCGTGGGGCTGCGCTGCTCGTAGAGGAGCCACTCGTCGGCGCGGAACGGGCGGTGAAACCACATGGCGTGGTCCAAGCTGGCTTGCGTGCCTTCGGTCCAGATGAGCCCGTGGGGAAGCATGATGGTGTCCAGCAGGGTCATGTCGCTGGCGTAGGCGACCATGCAGGCGTGGAGCAGAGCGTCGGCTGGCAGCTTGCCGTCGGCACGAAGCCATACCTGGTGCGAGGGCGGCCGCGGGTTGGATTCGGCCGGAGAGGTACGGGCCGGCTCGCCCACGTAGCGCACGTCGATCGGTCGCGGCCGGGTGTACCACTCGCCCAGCATGTCGGCGTGGGGGGCCATGACTTCCCCCCAAGTGGGGAGCGTCTCTGGGTCGGGCACGTCCGGCATGCGCTCCTGATGATTGACGCCCGTTTCCGGCACATGGAAGGAGGCCGAGAGATGGAATATGGCTTCGCCCCGCTGGATGGCGGCGACACGGCGGGTGGTAAAAGACTTCCCGTCGCGGATTCGATCCACTTGATAAAGGATGGGAATTTTCGGGTCACCAGGTCGGAGAAAGTAGGCGTGCAGGGAGTTGACCGGGCGGTCGCCCCCGGCGCCATCGCCTACCGTTCGCCCCGCCGCAACCAGGGCTTGGGCCGCGACTTGACCGCCGAACACCCGCAAACGCTGCTCTGGCGGACTGAAGCCTCGGAAGAAGTCGACTTCGAGGGATTCGAGGTCCAGGACGTGGACGAGCTCATCGAGGGCCTCGGTCATCGCACCATTCTGGTCGCCCGCCCCGATTCGCCACCACCCGTCGGGTACTCTTGAGCGCCGTGCCCAGGACTCCCGCTGACCTCATGGAGATGCTTCGCACTCCGATGGGGCGCAAGCTTTTCCGCTACTCGATGGCCTCCGTCGTCGCCGTCATCGTCAGCACGTCTTTCTTGATCTTCTTCGACGGCGTCATCGGGTTCAGCGCGGTGGTGTCGGCGACCCTGGCCACTGCCATCGCCGCCGTCCCCAGCTACGAAATGAACCGCAAATGGGCGTGGGGAAAGAGTGGTCGCAGCCATCTAATGAAGGAAGTCGTCCCTTTTTGGACTCTTGCGTTCATCGGGTGGGCCTTTTCGACGTCGTCAGTGCGTCTCATGGAGGACTACGCCAAAAGTCACCACTTCACGCACGTGAGCGAGACGTCGACGGTCACCTTGGTCTTCATCGGCGCCTATGGCGTGCTGTGGATCGGGAAGTTCATCATCTTCAACAAGTTCCTGTTCGCCCATCATCAGCATCACGACGGAGTCCAACCGGGGGAGTTGGACGGCGCGACCGGGGTGCGGGCCTGACGGGCTTGTTCGCCCACGCCCGGGAGCGAGCCCAGGCCATCCAGGAAGCCCAGACCTTCAAAGGAGCTCAGACCTTCAAAGGAGCCCAGACCTTCGAAGGAGCATCGTGAAAGCCGCGCTGCTCGCCCACGCCCGAGCGGTCAAGGGCTTCATGCCCGACGACGAAGGACTGGCCCTCCACGAGGTGGGGGTGGCCGCGGGCCGGATGGGCGCCGGGCCGCTCCTCGAAGTGGGGACGTATTGCGGCAAGTCGGCTGTCTATCTGGGCGCGGCGGCGCAAGCCACGTCGTCGATCCTCGTCAGTGTCGACCACCATCGGGGTTCCGAGGAGAACCAGGTTGACTGGGAACATCACGACCCGACTTTGGTGAGTCCCTCCTCCGGGCGGATCGATACCCTTCCCGTGGCCAGGCGGGCCATCGAGGAGGGGGGGCTCGAAGCCCACGTGGTACTGGTCGTGGGTGAGTCGACTGCAGTGGCTGCCATGTGGTCGACTCCCCTGGCGTTGCTGTTCATCGATGGCGGTCACGGGGAGGCCGTTGCGTGGGCGGACTACCGCGCCTGGACGCCGAAGGTGGCGGCGGGAGGATTCCTCGCCATCCACGATGTTTTCCCCGACCCCAAGGATGGAGGCCGCCCGCCCTACGAGCTTTATTGCGCCGCGGTCGAGTCAGGAGATTGGGTCGAGGAGCCCCGTGGGTGTGGCAGTTTGCGGGTCCTCCGTCGGGTCCTCCCGGTGGCCAGCCCTGAGCTGAAGGCGGAGTCAGCGCCGCATCAGAAGCGCGACGCGCAGGCGGGCCAAGCCGACTAGCGCGCGCGGGATGCGTCGAGCGATAGGCGTCCGGGGCGCCCGTTGCTCGCTCACCACGACCGGCACCTCACCGACGAGCAGCCCGGCTCGCTCGGCCCGCAGTATCAGCTCGGTATCGAAAATGTCCTTCCCGAACTGGCAGGCCTCCACGAGGTCGACCAGCGGAGCCCTCCGCAACGCCTTCAGCCCGTGCGTGTCGCTGATCCGCAGTCCGAAGCCGAACCGTAGAATGGTGGCGAAGATCGCGGTTATTAATCGGCGGCTCGCGCTTCTCCGGTCCTCAGCTCCGGGGCTTCTCTTGGACCCGACCACGATGGTAACGTGGCTTTCTCTCATCGAGGCGAGGGCCTGGTCGAGGAAGGGAAGATCAACCAGATCGACGTCGAAGTTGACGACGATCTCACCCACGGCGGCCTGAAAGCCCGACTTGAGGGCGAGCCCGTAGTCGGCGACGGGCGAATAGAGCACGCGAACCTCGGGAAAGGNNAAAGGCCTCGGACAGGGCTGCAGCCACCGTTTTGGTGGTGTCCGTTGACCCGTTTTCGACGATGATCAACTCGAAGTCAACCTCGCGGTCGCGCATTCCGCTCACGACCACCTTGACGGCCGGTTCGAGGTAGCCCTCCTCGTTGTGGGCCGGCATGACTATCGAGATCATGGCCGACCCATCGTAGGGCTCGCGACTGGTCAGGGTGCCACGTGGAGGCAAACATCTCCGGCCAAATGCCCTCCTCCCGAACAGCCCGCCGGCGGTGGTGGACCTGTCTGGTTGCCGGGTGCGCGTCGGGCGTTCTTGTCGCGTTGTCCCTTCCGCCGTTCGGTTGGTGGCCTGCAGCTTGGATCGGCTTCGGTGCGGTTGCGTTCCTGCTTCCAGGCCGTCGAGTCGGCGAGCGGGCCGTGATCGGTGCCGGACTGGGGCTCGGCCAGTACGGCATCGGCCTCCTGTGGGTGCACGAGTTCTCCCTTCCCGGCTGCTTGGCGCTCATCGCTTTGAGCTCCCTCTACGTCGCCGCGGCCCTCGCCTTGGTTCCGACGGGTCGAAGGCGTTCGGTGGTGATCGGTATGCCGTCCCTCCTTCTGCTGGCGGACTGGGCCAGAGACCGGTACCCCTTCGGGGGGATGCCCATCGGGGGAGGTTCGCTCGGGCAGGCCGTAGGACCGCTGGCTCCCACCCTCCGGATGGGCGGGAGCCTCCTGCTCACCGGCGAGACCGTCTTGGTCGGTGTGGCCCTGGCCGAACTGGTCCACTGGGTGCGGGGCTGGCGCCATCTGCGCTCACCGTGGTCGTCCGAGCGTCCGGTCAAGCACGCGCTAAGCAAAGGGGCCCTGGCTTTCGTGGCCGTGGCCGCGGTGGCCGCGGCGATACCTGTTGCCGGTTGCTTGTCACCCTCCGGCGAAGGCGGCCACGTGGCGGCCTTGCGGGTGGCGCTCGTGCAGGGCGGGGGTCCCCGGGGCACGCGGGCCATCACCACCGATCCGCAGACCGTGTTTCAACGAGATCTGGTCGAGAGCGAGAATCTCCGGCCACCGCTCGACTTGGTGGTCTGGCCGGAGGGGGTGCTGCAGAGCCACGTGCCGTTCTCCGGTACCGAAGACGCCACCGACGTGGCCGACCTGGCCGCCAGCCTTCGGACCACCCTCCTGGTAGGCGTCGACCAGGATGTCGGTCGGGGGCGCTACGTGAACGAGATGGTGGCTTGGGGCCCAAACGGCAAGGTGGTCGCTTCGTACCAGAAGAATCACCTGGTGCCCTTCGGGGAGTACGTTCCGTTTCGATGGCTCCTCGAGAAGTTCTTCGACTTGCGGGACGTGCCGTACGACGGGATTCCGGGTCACGGCCCCGGCTTGATCTCGACCCCTGCGGGGCCTCTAGGCGTGATGATTTCCTACGAGGTGTTCTTCGATGAAAGGGCTCGAGGCGCCGTCCGAGCCGGCGGCCAGGTGTTGGTGGTGCCGACCGATACCTCCTCATATCGCAGCACGCAAGTCCCGACCCAAGAAGTAGCCGCGGCCCGCTTGCGGGCCTGGGAGACGGGGCGCTGGGTGTTGCAAGTGACGCCGACGGGCTACACCGCTGTGATCTCGCCCGTCGGGAAGGTGGTCATGCGGTCCGCGCTCGACCAAGCCCAGATCATCTCGGCCACGATCCCGATGGAGACGGGGAGCACGTGGTACGTCGATCTCGGGGACGATCCCGTCGCCATTGCGGCCCTCCTGGCTGGACTTCTCGCCTGGGTCCTGGTTCGCCACGACCGCTCAGCTCGCCACCACGACCGGTGGTCCCAGCGACCATGACCGTCCCCCGCCTGGGAGCCGATCGACCTGCTCCTGGCCGGCACGGCTGACCCGATGCCGAGCGCCGATGGCCAGCGCGATCTGGCGCGCTCGGCGGGTCGGGCCGTTGACCTCAGCTTGACCTGCAGCCCGGCGCCGACAACAGTTTGTACCTCATGGTCGCGAATACGCCGTTGCGGATCGCCCTGTTGGTGTACCGCGGCAACCCGCATTCGGGCGGGCAGGGCGTATACACCCGCTACCTGTCGCGGGAGCTGGTGAGCCTGGGCCACCAGGTAACGGTGTTCGCCGGCCAACCGTGGCCGGTACTCGACGACGGAGTCGGCTACGTCGCCGTACCCAGCCTCGATCTGTACAGAGAGCCCGATCCTTTTCGCATACCCAAACCATGGGAGTTCAAGTCCCACGTCGACGTCGCCGAGTTCGCTCTCATGTGCACGGCTGGCTTCCCTGAGCCCCGGACCTTTAGCTGGCGAGCGCGGCGAGAGCTGGCGGCGCGAGCCGGCCAGTTCGACGTCGTCCACGACAACCAGACGTTTGGCAGCGGGCTTCTTGGCATCATGGCCGACGGCTGGCCGCTACTCGGTACGTGCCACCACCCAATCACAGTCGACCGGTCGTTGGACTTGGAGCACGCCGAGAACTGGCGGCGCCAGATCACGCTACGCCGGTGGTACGGATTCCTTGGCATGCAAAAGCGGGTGGCCCGGAAGCTTCCGCGCATCCTGACGGTTTCGTCGTCGTCGAAGAGGGACATCGTCGATCAGTATCGGATCCGGCCAGAGCAACTCGCCGTGGTTCCGATCGGCGTCGACGACTCGCACTTCCGGCCCCGACCAGAGGTCCCCCGAGTTCCGGGGCGGATCATGACCACCGCGAGCGCGGATGTTCCCTTCAAGGGACTGCTTCCCCTGGTGGAATCGCTGGCCAAGCTGCGCACCGAGCGTCCCGAGGCCCATCTGGTGGTGGTGGGTCGCTTGAGAGCCGAGAGCCCGGTCGCGGCCGCCATCGAGCGTCTGGGGGTTTCCGACGCCGTCACTTTCGAGCCCGGGGTCAGCGACGATCGGATGGTGGATCTCTACGCCGAAGCCAACGTGGCCGTGGTCCCGTCGTTGTACGAGGGTTTCTCGCTGCCGGCGGTCGAAGCCATGGCGTGTGGGGTTCCGCTGGTTACGACGACCGGTGGTGCCCTCCCCGAAGTGGTGGGGGAGGACGGCGTCACCGGACTCCTCGTGCCGCCCGGCGACGCCGGGGCGCTCGCTATGGCCATCGACCGGATCCTCGGCGACCCAGCGCTGGGCGCCAGACTCTCAGAGGCCGCTCGCCGCCGGATCCTCGAACGCTTCACGTGGCGGGCGTGCGCATCCGCCACCGCGGAGCACTACCGCTGGACCATCGAGGATCACCAAGCCAGGGCGGCCGAACAGGCCCCGGCCTGAGAATGCTGACCGTCCGCTACGACCGTCTCGGTGTGCGACCCGGCGACCGCTTGCTCGATCTCGGAGCCGGGGGTGGGAGGCACGCATTCGAAGCCATGCGGCGCGGTGCAATAGTCACGGCCCTCGATGCCGATGCAGCCGAGGTCAAGGACGCGTCGTGGATGATGCGGGGCCTCACTTCGGACGACCAGGCGGTCGCCGAGAGCGGCGGGGAAGGCGCAGGGGTCGTCGGGGATGCGCTCCGACTGCCGTTCGACGCCGGCGCATTCGATCGGGTCATAGCCGCGGAAATCCTCGAGCACATTCCAGACGACCGGTCCGCGATGGCCGAGCTCGCCAGGGTGCTGCGGCCCGGCGGCACCATGGCTGTCACGGTTCCCAGGTGGTGGCCGGAGCTACTCACGTGGGCGTTGTCCGACGATTACCACAACACTCCGGGAGGGCACATCCGGATTTACCGTCGCTCGGCCCTCGTGGACCGCCTGCGCCACGCCGGCCTAGATCTTTACGGAGCCCACCACGCCCACGCGTTGCACAGCCCGTACTGGTGGTTGAAGGCGTTCGTCGGTGTGAGCAACGACGACCATCCGGCGGTGCGCTTGTATCACCGTGTCCTCGTTTGGGACATCATGGCCCACACCCCCGTCACGCGCATCCCGGAGGCGATCTTGAATCCGATCCTCGGGAAGAGCGCAGTTGTCTACTTGAGGAAGCCCGTATGAACGGCCCCCTGACCGCAGTCGAGGTCTCGCAGACCGCAGCGTGGATCGCCTCGGTCCAGCTTCCGAACGGAATGATCCCTTGGTTTGACGGGGGCCATTGCGACCCGTGGAACCACACCGAATCGGCCATGGCCCTGGTCCTGGCCGGACATCGAGCAGAAGCCGACCGGGCTTTCGAGTGGCTCGCTGCCACCCAGCTCCCGGATGGGACCTGGTGTCGCTACCACTTGGCTGAAGGCATCGAGGATCCCCGCAGGGACCCGAACGTCGGTGCTTACGTCGCGACCGGAGCCTGGTGGCACTATCTGCGTACCGGTGACCTCGGCTTCTTGAGCGACATGTGGCCGGCAATCGAAGGAGCCGTCGGCTTCGTCCTACGTCTCCAGCAGCCAGGTGGAGAGGTCCTCTGGTCGATGGACCCCGACGGCCATATGGGCAGCTACGCCCTCCTGACGTGCACGTCGTCGATCCACCACAGCCTTCGCTGCGCGGTGGCCGTCGCCGAATGCCTCGGATACGAACGCCCCGAATGGGAGCTCGCCGCGGATCGGATCGTCGAAGCGATCGTTCACCGCCCGGGCTCGTTCGCGCCGAAGGAGCGGTGGGCCATGGATTGGTACTACCCGATCCTGTCGGGCGCCCTGTCCGGCGATGCGGCTCGGGAACGCATCGAGAGCCGCTGGTCCGAGTTCGTACTCGACGGTGTGGGCGTACGTTGCGTTTCGGACCAGCCGTGGGTCACGGCGGCGGAGACGGCCGAGTGCGTGATGGCGCTCGACGCCATCGGAATGCGAGACAATGCCGTCCTCCTTCTCGACTGGACCCGCCACCTGAGGGACGACGACGGCTCCTACTGGACCGGTTGCGTGCACCCGCAATGCGTCCGCTATCCGGGAGGCGAGAGGACGACCTACACCGCTGCCGCGGTCGTTCTCGCCGATCACGCGCTGTACGGGTATGGCGCCAGCGCCGGGCTGTTCCGGGGCGAGACCTTGCCGGGCGTCGTCGACGTAGCGGGAATCGTCGAGCCTCTCACCGAGGGCTGACCGCAGCCCGGTCAGATCGCCGTAACTTCGGAACCCAACGCGGCCATCCTGGCCGCCCGCCGGCCCGACGCGATGCATGCCGGTATCCCTGATCCCCGGTAGGTAGAGCCTGCTAGCGCGACTCGGGGGTGGTGTTGCGAGACGGACTGCTCGACCGCCGCCACCAGAGCGGAGTGCCCGGGCAGATATTGAGGAAAGGCGTCGGGCCAACGGGAAACACGCGTGGCGGTTGGAGAGAGCGCGACGCCGAGGGCCTGGCCGAGCTCGTCCAGCAGGCGGTCGGCCAGGGCGTCGTCGTCCAGCTCGAGCGCCCTCAAGTCGCGGTGGCGGCCCGCGGACACCCTCACGACCGACCGCCCGGGTTCGGACCAGTGGGGCCACTTGTTGGAGGCGAAGGAGCAGGCCGTCATCAGCCGGCGCTCCGCTCGGGGTACGAGAAAGCCGTTGAGGGCGGGTGGCAGCGGCTGCGGGAAGGACGCCGTGAGGAGGACTACAGAAGCGGTGGGCACCCGAACGAGAGCATCCACGCCGGCGTCGGGCCCCAGCAGTTCGGCCGTTCGCCTAGCGGGTGTGGCGACCACCGCGGCGTCGAAAGGCTCGGGGTTCGGCTCGACGACGACCCGCCCGCTCGAGATGGTCGTGACCGCCTGCGCGGCCTCGGTCAAGAACCGGACACCCGCTTCGCTGAGGGAACGGACCAGTGCCTCGACCAAGCGCCCAACGCCGGGGCGAGGCGCCAGGAAGACCGGGCCGCCCCCGCTCTTGGGTGTGCCGCGGAGACCGAGGAGGAGACTGCGCGCCCGTTGGGTCGCTTCTACGAGCTGGGGCGTGACCTCAGCCGCTCCCAGCTCGCCGGTCCAGCCCGCGTGGATCCCACCGACGAGCGGGTCGACCAGCCGGTCGGCGACCTGGGCGCCGAATCGGTCGGCGATCAGGTCTCTCACCGACAGGGCGGCAGCCGGTCGGCGCCGAGGCAGGACCAGGTCGAGGGCGGCTCGGGCCAGGCCCAACGGAGACAGGATTCGACTTTGGAGGAGGCCACCCAGGTCGCTTGGGGCGCCGAGCACGAGGCCCTCCGGGAGGCGCTGAAGGCCTCCATTGGCCCACAGGGCCGAAGCGCCCACGGCGGGGGCGACGAGCTCGTCCTGCAGGCCGAGCTCCTCACACAGCTGCACCGCTTCGGGGACCCTGGTGAGGAAGGCGTCCGCGCCCTCGTCGACGGGGCGGCCTTCGAACTCTGTGGTGAGGATGCTGCCGCCGAGCCGGTTCGGCTCGAACACGGTGACCTCGGCCACGTGGCGCAGGTCCCAGGCCGCGGCCAGGCCGGCGATGCCGCCTCCGACCACGGCCACCCTCATGGGCCCGGGTGATGGTCGTGGCAGAACGCGACCAGCTCGGCCAGCACCCCTGGGTCGGACTGGGGGAGGACGCCGTGACCGAGGTTGAAGATGTGACCGTATCCGCCCCCTTCCGAGAGCACCCGCTCCGCTTGGGCGCGGGTCGCTTCCCAACCCGCCAGCACCACGCTCGGGTCCAAGTTGCCCTGAATGGCGACCTCGTGGCCGATGCGAAGGCGCGCCTCGTCCAGGGGGACCCGCCAGTCGACGCCGACCACGTCCGCTCCTGCCTCTGCCATGAGGCGGAGCAGCTCACCTGTTCCGACACCGAAATGGATTCGAGGGACGGCGGTCTCAGCCAGACCGCTCAGGACCTTTCGGCTGGCGGGGAGCACGTAGCGGGTGTAATCGGCCGGGCTGAGCGTTCCCGCCCAGCTGTCGAAGAGCTGGACCGCTTGAGCCCCAGCCGCGATCTGTGCTTGCAGTGACACGAGCGAGATGTCGGCGAGCCGGTCGAGCAGCTCGGCCCACAGCCCGGGCTCGGTGTACATGAGGGACTTCGTCTTGGCCTGGTCCCGGGACGGACCCCCTTCGACCAGGTAGCTGGCGACGGTGAAGGGAGCGCCGGCAAAGCCGATGAGCGGGACCTGAAGTTCCCGGCGCAGGATGCGAACGGCCTCCAAAACGTAGGGTATGTCCAAGTCGGGTTCCAAGGGACGCAGGCGGGACAGGTCGGCGGCGCCCGTAAACGGCCGCTCGACCACCGGACCGACTCCAGCGTGCAATGCAACTCCGAACCCGATGGACGCCACCGGGACGACGATGTCGGAGAAGAGGATCGCGGCGTCGACGCCGTACCGGCGGACCGGTTGCAACGTCAACTCGGCCGCTAGGTCGGGGGACTGGACCGAGTCGAGGAGGCTTCCATGGCGGCGGGCGGCCCGGTACTCAGGCAGTGCACGCCCGGCTTGTCGCATGAACCAAACAGGGACGTGGGCCGCCGGCTCGCACCTGCACGCGGCCAGAAAGGACGAATCGGTTTCGGTCGTCACGGTCGCCTGATGCGGGCTCGAACGTCATCCGAAAGCACGACGAATCGTACACGGGCCGTCTCCCGGGGAAGGCGCCGCAACGGCGTGGCTTGCGTTCGGCCTCCAAAACACGCAAAGTGGATGTTCCCCATTTATGACCCATCCGGACGTCCCGGCCGAGCAAGCCCACGTTGAACTGGCGTACGAAAGGCTCGCTGCGATGCGCGCTTCCGCGGAAGCGATGCTTCAAGACGCTTTCGGGGAGAGAGGCGGCACTTTCCAGGCCCTCACCGAACGCGACATACGCGTCCGCAACAGCCTTGGGAGGCTCGAGCACCTCCAAATAGGGCGGGAAGCGTTAGTGTTCGGCCGGATCGATCGCGCTGCCGATGATGAGGACCGGTCCGAACCGTTCCACATCGGCCGCTTGGCCGTGTCGGCCGAGGATCTCGAGCCGCTGGTCGTCGACTGGAGGGCTCCCATCGCCGAGCCTTTCTACCGGGCCACCGGGGCCCACCCGATGGGGCTGGCCCTGCGGCGGCACTTCCTCACCGAGGGCCGTCGGGTGCTCGACTTGGAGGACGAGCTGTTCGATGTCGAGGGCGACGACTCCGGGATCGGGCTGGGTCTGGCCGGTCCGCAGGTCCTCCTGGCCACCCTCGAGCGGACCCGAACCGGCCGGATGAGAGACATCGTCGCCACGGTCCAGAGAGAACAGGACGAGATAATCCGAGGGCCGCTTCCCGGCATCCTCGTCGTCCAGGGAGGCCCGGGCACGGGGAAGACGGCAGTTGCCCTGCATCGAGCCGCCTACCTCCTCTACACCCATCGTTTCCCCCTCGAGAGCCAGGGTGTACTGGTCGTCGGTCCCAACCCGACGTTTCTCGGGTACATCGAGCACGTCCTGCCATCTCTGGACGAGACCGGCGTCGAGCTATCCACCGTCAACGGGCTGTACAGCGGTGAAAAACCGGTCGCCGTGGAAGACGAGGACGTCGCCGAGCTGAAGGGCGACGTCCGCATGGCCAGGGTGATCGCGACCGCGATCGCAAACCGTCAACGCCCGCTTCGTCGCAAAGTGGAAATTCCGTACGGCTCCAAACTCATCAGGATCACGCCGGATCTGTCCGCTCAGGCGGTGGCGGCGGTCAAGCGACGTCCCGGATCTCATAACGCCCGTCGTCGGACCTTGGAACACATCCTGTGGCGGCACCTCCTCGAACAGGTCGCTCCTGTGGCCGGTCCGGAGCCCGAACCGGACAGCATCGGCGAGCCCCTGACGGCGGAGGACTTGGGGCGGGCGCTGCGGCGCCAGCCAGAAATGGCCGAGGCACTCGACCGAATGTGGCCGCTCCTGACGCCAGAACAGCTCCTGCACGACCTGTTCGGAGCCGCACCCCTCATCGAGCTCGCCGCCGGGAAAGTCCTGGCTCCGGCCGAACGGGATCGACTCTTCCGCCTGCGGAGCCCGCTGGGCGAAAGCGTGGCGTGGACCGACGCAGACATCCCGCTGCTCGACGAAGCCAACTCCCTTCTGGGGTCGCGCCGCCGCGACGGCCCCGATCAGACCGAGCAGGTGCGGACTTTCGGGCACGTGGTCGTCGACGAAGCCCAGGATCTGTCACCCATGCAGCTACGGATGGTTGCCAGGCGGTCCCTGTCCGGATCCATGACCGTGGTGGGCGATATAGCCCAGGCCACCGGAGCTTGGGTGCCGGCCGCTTGGTCCCAAGTGGTCGAGCACCTGCCCGCCCGCCGCGGTTGGCGCTTGGTGGAGCTGACCGTCAACTACCGGACCCCCAGCGAGATCATGGACGTCGCGGCCCGGGTGCTCCAGCACGTGGCCCCGGGGATGCGCCCTCCCGAGTCGGTGCGGGCCAGCGGCTCGCCACCGCGCATCCTAAGCGCCATCCGCCAGGACGGGACGCTCGGTCTCGACGCCACGGTCGCGCTCACGGTCCAGACGGTGCAGGCCGAGCTGGGCCAGCTCGCTTCCCTCGGCGACAGCGGGACGGTCGCCGTGATCGTTCCGCGCAGCCTCCTCGACGCCATGGCGTCGGCGCTCGACTCCTCCGACATCCGCTGGGGGGGCGTCGGGCGGGGGGCGCTCGACGAAACGGTGTCGCTCCTGACCGTCGAAGACGCCAAAGGTCTCGAGTTCGACTCGGTCACAGTGGTCGAGCCCCACCGAATAGTCAGTGAAGCGGCCCAAGGGCTGCGGGCCCTGTACGTCGCGTTCACGCGGGCGACGCAGAGGCTGGTGATCGTTCATTCCGAAGGTCTGCCGGCACCCCTGGCCGCGGTGGCTCAGCACTCGGCGTGAGGGCCCGGCCCGGCGCCGTGCCATGAGCGCCCTCGACGCGCTGGTTTCGTAGACTCGGGCCGCCATGGCCCTCGATCCCTCGGTCCGATCCTCGCTCGCGCAGTTGGTCCGAGACGCCGGCTACGAACGGCGCGAGGAACCGTTCCGGCTAACTTCGGGGGGTTGGAGCCGCGACTACGTGGACGGGAAGCACGCCGTCGCTACCGGCGCGGCCCTGCGCCAGGTGAGCCAGGCCGTGATCACGGCGATCGACGCCCCGTTCGATGCTGTGGGCGGACCGACGATGGGTGCGGACGCACTGGCCCACGGCGTCGCCCTCCTTTCCGGCTCGGGTTGGTTCTCCGTGCGCAAGGAGCCGAAAGGTCATGGCCGTGGGGCGTGGGTCGAGGGGACCCGGCTCAAGACCGGGGACCGGGTTCTCATCGTCGAGGACGTGGTTTCGACGGGGGGATCTCTCCTGCGTGCCGTCGAGCGAATACGGGAGCTTGGCGTCGAAGTCGTCGCCGCGACGGCCCTCCTGGATCGCAGCCCCACCGTGGCGGCGCGCTTCGCCGAGGCGGGCGTCGTTTGGGTGCCTTTGCTGACTTGGGCCGATCTCGGTATCGAGCCGATTTAGGGGCCGCCACGAAAAACCTTTGGATGAGAGGCGCGTCACCACCAGGTCCGTTGGCCGCGGGTGTGCACAGGTTGTTTCGGGGCGGATCTCTCGCCCGAACGGGCCGAGCTGGCGAGCGTGCTCTGGACGAAAAGGATGTCGATCCCGATCCGATAGAACAGTTTCGTAAGTGGATCGCGCTGGCCAGAGACTCCGGCCAGCCCGAGCCCGAGGCCATGGCTCTCGCGACCGCGACTGCCGGCGCCGCGCCCTCGGTCCGGTTCGTCCTGATGCGGGGCGTCGACGAGCGGGGCTTCGTGTTCCACACCAACGAACGCAGCCGCAAGGGAGTGGAAATGGTGGCCAACCCCTTCGTGTCGCTCGCGTTTCGGTGGTGGACCCTCGAGCGTCAAGTGAGGGTGGAGGGGAGGGCCGTCGCGGTGGATCCGGGCGAATCCGACACCTACTTCGCGACCCGGCCTCGCGGCGCCCAGCTGGGCGCGTGGGCGTCGGCTCAGAGCGAGCCGCTGCGCAGCCGGGCCGACCTCGACGAGAACCTGGCCGCGGCCACGGCCCGGTTCTCTGGGCGCGACGTCTCGAGACCGCCTTGGTGGGGCGGCTTTCGCGTCGAGCCCAGCGCGGTCGAATTCTGGCAGGGCCGCCCGGACCGCCTGCACGACCGCCTTCGCTACGATCGGAAGGGGACCACCTGGGAGATCGAGCGGCTCAGCCCGTAAGCCACAATGGACCCATGCCAGACGTAGCCCCAAACCTCGAAGTCGACTTGGGCGCCTTCGCAACCGCCCACGCAGCGGGTGCCACCGTCCTCGACGTCCGCAATCCAGACGAGTACGAGACCGCACACGTGCGCGGCGCGGTTCTGATCCCGCTGCCCGAGCTGTCGGCCCGGCGGGACGAGATCCCCGCCGGTGATCCGCTGTACGTCATTTGCGCCGTCGGCGGCCGCAGCCTCACCGCCGCCAAAGCCCTCGTCGACGCCGGGTACCCCGCCGTTTCAGTTGCGGGTGGAACCAACGGATGGATCGAGCGGGGCGGGGAGGTGGTGACCGGGGGCGAGCCCTGAGGGCTCGCCCCACCCTGTCGTCATGGCTCGAGGGCCGTTTCGACACGAGAGAGGCCCTCGTTGAGGCCGCCGAGCCCCCCCAAGGCGTCGATCAGGTACCGCCTAACCCCGGCCACGTGCGTCGGTGCCGCTTCTTGAAGCAGATCCATCCCGGCTTTGGTCAGCTCGGCAAATGACCCGCGTCCGTCGGCCGGGCAGGCTCGCCTGATGACCAGTCCGTCTCGGACCAGCCCGTCGATCCGCCTGGTCAGGCCGCTGCGCGAGAGCAGGAGCCGATCGGCCAGTTCGGACATCCGCAGGTACCCGCCGACGGCTTCGGAGAGGTGCACCAACACGCCGTAGTCATTGAGGGTCATCCCGTGGGCCGACCGGAGGTCCTGGTCGAGGCGATCCCGCAGCCGGCACTCGACGGCGAGGAGACGGCGCCAGGTCTTCTGCTCCTCGTAGTTCAGCCAGAGAGCCGGCTCGACCATCACATCGCCCACCCTATCTCCGGGCCGTCGCGGTCTGGTTGTGAGCACAACCAGACGTAACTTTACCCCTTCACGAATGGCCTCTGATCAGGTACTATTTGAATTCCCCGGCGGCTCTCACCGGCCATCCCAAGTCGGCTGACGAGACCTGCTGCAAATACCTGTCTGGGATATCCACACCGGGTGCATCGAGAGACGAGGACGAGTGCNNCAGGCCATCGAGGCGGGCCGCGAGGCGCGCACAGACATGGCCTCGGGCAAGCCCGCGACCCCGGCTCGCAAGCGGGAGTTGCGCCGGCTCATCCGCGATGGCGACGAGGCGGCCGAGACGTTCGTCAAGGCCAACCTCCGGCTCGTGGTATCGATAGCCAAGAAGTACCAGGCGGCCGAGTTGCCGCTCTTGGACCTGGTGCAAGAGGGCAATCTGGGTCTCATGCACGCGGTCGAGAAGTTCGACTGGCGCAAAGGATTCAAGTTCTCGACCTACGCCACTTGGTGGATCCGCCAGGCCATCACCCGCGGCATCGCCAACACCGGGCGGACCGTCCGCCTGCCCGTGCACGCAGGCGACCTCCTCACCCGGGTGACCAAGGCCCGCGGCCGCCTCGAGGGCCAGTTGGGCCGCAGACCGACCGTCGCCGAACTGGCTGCCGACCTCGAACTCGAAGAGGAGAAGGTCACCGAGATCCTTCGTCACGCCGCCGAGCCCCTGTCGCTGTCGGAGCCGCTGCGCGAGGACGGTGACGCCGAGCTTGGCGACGTGGTCGAGGACCGCTCAGCGGTGTCACCATTCGACGCCGCGGCCGCCGCCTTGTTGTCCGGTGAGGTCAACAAGATGCTCATCGCCTTGGACGAGCGCGAGCGAGAGATCCTTCGCCTGAGGTTCGGGCTGGACCGGGGCGAGCCGCGGACTTTGGACGAGGTCGGCGAGCACTTCAGCCTCACCCGCGAGCGCATCCGCCAGATCGAGGCCCGGGCNNACCCGGGAGCGGATCCGCCAGATCGAGGCCCGGGCCATGTCCAAGCTGCGCCACCCCTCGACCGACCGCGGGGCCCGCGAGCTTCTCACCGGCTAGACACCTACCCGGCTAGAGCTTCGGGTACCCGGCGACCATACGCGCCACCTTTTCGGCCGGCCCGGCGAGGATCAAGTACTCCGTGTTGCTGGTCCGGCCCACCTGGCCGACTTTTTTACCCTTGCTGTTGTGGATCCCGATCTGGGCGCCGATGTAACGCCGAGAGTCGAACGCCAGAACTTCCACTCCGCCGCGCCCGGACACCATCCCGGCCAGGTCGTCAACTCCGATCCAGCCCTCGTCGCTGGCCGACACCACCACCACTTCCGCTTGCAGGGCGCCGAGCATCTGAGCCATGGCGTCGGGGGCCTGGCGCCTGCGGTTGAACACGCTCGCCGTGTGCTCCTCGCGCAAGTCCTTTCGTTTGCACGCCACCCCGTAGTGCTCGGGCGAGTCCCATGCCATCAGGGTCTCCCACACGTGGTAGTTCCCCGCGTAGCGGTGCTGGTTGTACGGCGGGTCGAGATAGGCGAGGTCGACTTCAGACAGCCCGAAGACGACTTCGGTGGCGTCCCCGTGCCTCGCCGAGCCGGAGCCCGCCAGCAGCTCGGGGACCCGTAGGTCGAGCGGTTGGTACGAGCGAGGCGACCACTGTTTGAGGTAGGCCATCTGTAACCCGGTCGTCGAGTCGACACGATCGGCGGCTTGAAGCAGCGAAGCCAGCAGGATCGGGCGCCACGGATGACCTGACCAGCCAGCTTCGATGGCGTCGCGGATGGCGTCGATGCGTCGCGCGTTCGGTTCTTGGAAATATCGGGCTTGACGGCTGAACGTCTCTGTCACGTAGCCGTCAGTGCCCGGCAGCGATTGAAGATGCGAAATGACCAGGCCCAGTTCGCCCAGGTCCACTTCGTTGGCGTCGGTCGTGATGTAGCACTCAGCGAGCACCGCCGAGTACCGAGCGGAGTCGACGGCAGTCACGTGGGCGCCGCGTCGTTTCCATTCTTGGGCCACCCGGGTGGTGCCGGTAAACATATCGACCACCGTGGTGGCACCGGCGCGGCTGAGCAGCTCTCCGAGGACCGGGACCAGGCGCCTCTTGGACCCTATGTACTTGATCATCGCTCAGAGCGTCCGCTTGCCGAGAGATCGCGGCAGATTGACCAACACCACGCTGGCGACCAGGTTGAGGTGCCGGCTCGACACGAGCACGACGGCGTACGACCCATGCTCGGTCGGCGGGGCCAGGTCGACCTGGCCTGCTGCGAACTTGCCTTTGAACGCGAGGGCGCACACTTCGGTGTCGTCCTCGGCGGCCATCTCGTTGCGAGCCGAGACGGGTAGGCGGTCGCGGACCCTGTCGACGGCGACCCGGTGGACCCCGATCAAGGCCGCGTGGCTGTCGTGCAAGGCGTCCTTGGCCGCCGGGATGGCCCGATAGCAGGCGCTCACCGATCCGTTTGAAACACCCGGATGAGGTGCCCCGCAGCCGGCCAGAAGGGCGGCGGCCGCGGCGAGCGCGACCGTGGCGCGACCACGGGGGTGGGGTCCATGGATGCTCATATGCCGGCCGTCTCCAGCGCCGATCGCTTGGCTCGGCGCCCCATAAGGAGCATCGCCGTCCACGATCCCCAGCCTACGGGCAGGAGCAACCAGAACGATATGAGCCGGTAAAGCAGCACTGCAGCAACCGTAGAGTCCTTGCCTCCGCCGAAGGTGACCAAGGCCACGGTCAGGCTGCCTTCCACCACCCCCAGCCCGCCCGGCGTGATCGGAAGGTTGGCGGCCAGCTGGCCCGCCCCGTAGGCGAGCAGGAGGCCGCGCCAGGGCACACCCGCGCCGACCGCGAAAAAGGAGAACACCAGGCATCCGAGGTCGCCGATCCAGTTCGAGAAGGCCATCGTGGCGGCCCGGGCCCACACGGCGTTCGAGGGGCTGACGGCCCCGACCTGGTTCAGCCAACGGCCGATGAAGGCTTCGGCGGGCACTTCGGGGTTGGGGTGGCGGATGAGCCGCTGGGACAGACGGACCCAGCGCGCTGCGTAGGGAAGGAGCCGGTCTCTTTCGGCCCACGCCAGCACGACCAGAAAGGAGACGAGCACGATTCCGAGGATCGCTTCGACGAGGTCGTAGGCGCTGCCGGCCGACAGGGCCATGGCCAGGCCCACGACGGCCATGCACGTCAATGCGATGAACGAGATGGCGTTCACGGCAACCAGGGTCCATCCCGACAACACATCGCTGGCGCCGAAGCGGCGGTACTGGCGGAAGGCGTAGGCGACGTAGAACGCCACCCCACCGGGAAGCGAGTTTTGTATGGCGCTCCCGGCCAGGCTGATTCCCATCATCGGCGCCATCGGGATCTTGACCCGGCCCGCCCGGAGGAGTCGGCGTTGCAGGGACGAGTAGGCCAGATACGACGCCGCCTCCGCTACGACCGCGAACGCCAGCCACCACCAGCGCACGTGGGACAGGTAGGTGGTGGCACCGCTCAGCTCGTCGGTTTTGCCGCTGACGGCCCAGATGGCGGCGCCCGCCGCGGCCAAGGCAAGGACATAGCGGGCGACCCTCCAGATCCGATACCAGCGTCCGGCCGAGGGCGTCACGATCGGTGGGTCGGGCGGCGTTGTCACGTGCATGCGATTGTCGCGCGCGGACGAGTCGGCGCCCGGACGGTCAGTCAGAGCCCACCGGGGTGGTTCGACGGCCGGGGCCGCTTCTGGCACCCTGTTGGCGGTGCAAGACGCCCAGACGACGAGTGGTGCCACCAGTGCGCCCGAGCATTGGTGGTCCCCCGGCCCTGATCCAGTCCTGGCGCCGATCTCGGCCAAGCGGGCCTACGGCGAGGTCCTCTTCGTGTTCCTCGGGTTCTTCGCCACCGGCATCGTGGCCGCCGCCCTCCTCCTGGCCGGTCGCTACAAGGACCTCGAGCCCAGCGGGAACTGGGCCCTGTACAGCACCCAGATGGTGGACGTCGTCACGCAGATAGGGCTGGCCGTGGCGATGGTGTTTCTCCTGGCCGAACGGCGCGGCGTCACCTTAAAGACCCTGGGTCTGTCGCTGCCGCGCGGCAGCGACGGCCGGGTTGCGGTCGGCCGCTTGACCCGCATCGCTGCCTGGGCCATTTTCGCCCTGTTCGTCGGGGGCATCGTCAACGCCCTCCTGCAGTCCGGGCACCTCCCGACATCGCAATCCAGCGGGCCGGCTGCGCTGTTCGCAGTCTTCGACTCGGTGCAAGCCGGCATCATCGAGGAGCTGGTGGTACTGGCATTCGTGGTGGTCACCCTCCGCCAGGCCCGCCGCCCGTGGTGGGAAGTGACGCTGGTGGCGTTGGTCCTGCGGGGCTCGTACCACATCTACTACGGACCAGGCGTGTTCGGGATCCTCATTTGGGCCGCCCTCTACTACTGGATCTACTTGCGCTTCAGGACCCTGATACCGCTGATGGTGTGCCACGCGGCGTGGGACACGGTCGGATTCCTGTCGGAGCGGTGGAGCGTGGTCGCGGTGTTCGGGTTGTTGGCGGCCGCATCGATATGGATCGCCGCGCCGATCACTTGGCTGGTCGAACGCGGCGATCGAGCCCCGGCCCTGGCGTGGACCGGGCCGCTGCCGGTGCCGGTTGTCGCGGTCCCGCCCGGCTGGCACCCCGACCCGTCCGGCGTCAACCAGTGGCGGTGGTGGGACGGATATCGCTGGACCGAGCACGTATCGGGCCCCGCCGCCTATCCCACTTAGCCGCCGTCACAGGCCCACACCCCGTCACAGGCCCAGTTCTGGCGATGGGTGGCGACGTTGCCGGGCCAAGTCGTCGCGGCCGGGCGAGGGTGTCGCGTGTGCGAAGTCCAGGACGCGGGACCGCAAGTGGGGCACGGCGACCGGATGGCCCAGCAGCAGTAGAGGGGCGTCGGTGGCGGCCGCCAGGGCGGGGGTGGCTGCGTAGGCGTGGCCCAGGTGGGTGAGCCCGGTCCTGTCCAAGTCCTGGGGCTTGCGTTGGGTCCGCCAAGCCACCGTTGCGGCCCTGCGACGCGGGTCGACCTCCGTGACCGTCCCGACGGTCCCGCGGCGTTGGTCGGCACCGAGGCCGCGTAGTACGACGACTTGGTCGCCGGCGCGGAAGTCGCGGCCGCGAGCTGTCACGGCGGGGCCACTGAGCAGCCCCTCACGGGCCAATAGGGAACGGGCCGCCTGGTTGAGACCGGCCACCTCGTCGACGCCGAGGCCGACCAGGACGGGCGGCCTGGCGGAGGGCCGGGCTTGCGCCCACGAGTCGAGCAGGCGCCGCGCCGCGACTCGGCCGCTCGCCTGCCGCGGCAGCCACGCCGGGTCGACGGACCAGTCGGGAGGCGTCCCGGGGTCGACGCGCCCCAGCTTGTCCCCGATGGACACCAGGCCCGCACTGCGGGCGTCGGTGAGGCGGGGAAGGGTTCCGCCTTCCACCAGGATGGTTCGAGTCCCGGCGGCGCGGGCCCCTGAGAGCATGGCGAGCAACTCCGGCGTCGTCCAGCGATCCGCCTGGTCAACTATGAGGACGTCTGGGCGATCCCCCGGTCGGCGCGGCTCCAGTCCGGCCAGCGCGTGCCACCTGGCGGCCGCGTCCAAGGACTTGGTGCGGATCGCCACCGTGAGGCCTGCGTCGTCCCACGCGGCCCGGCACCCGTCCAGGACGGCCGCGTGGGCCAGCAGGTTTGAGCAGCCGGCGTGCGCTTCGAGGATCTCCACCGGGCGGTCGATAGCGGCGAGGATCCGAACCGGATCCGTCATGGCCCGGTGCGGCGGCTCGGCAGAAGGGTCGGCGATGGCCACCAGACGAAGGTCGGCTCGCACGGCCCGATCGGTTGTCCAGCGCGGCGCCCGCGATGGCGAAGGCGACGTCACGCGTATGCACCGGTCGCAGAATCGCTCCGCCCACGCCTGAGCGTCCCTCGCAGACGCGCCCTCGGGGCGACAGGCGGCCAAGGCTTCGAGCACGTCCGCCCGGCGGAACACTGATCGCTCGGCCGCCAATCGGGTTTCGACTGCGGCAACGAGACGCGACCCGTCCCACCCCAAGTCGCGGCCAGCGTCCCGGGTACCAACGTCCCGGGTACCAGTGTCCCGGGCATACGTCTGGCGGCCGCTACGCGCCGCTTCGCCAGGGCCGTATCCGGCAGCCGCGGCGCTGGGTTGCCACGGCCGCGAGCTCGCCAGCTTCCGGTGCTGATAACGGCCCATGGTCACGGCGGCTCGACTTTGGGTGCTGGTCGCTCGTACGGCGGCCCTCGGGACGTCCGCCAAGTCGGCGAGGCCATCCGGTCGCATCCGCCAGTCCAGCGCCCACCCGCCGGCGCCCAGGTGATGACGCAGGCCCATTTGGTACAGGGCAGCCAGGGCGTGGCGCGAAGGCCACCAATCGCTGCCGCTCAAGGCCGACCAGTCGCCGCCGACCACCTGACCCAGGTTGGCCAGCAGCACGTGGCTGTGGATGTGGGGCTCGGTTGCGGAATTGGTCCGGTGTTCGAACGCGACCGCCACGGCGCCGCCGACCGACAACCGTCCGCCCGGAATGCTCGCGCGCGCCACGGCGAGGTGGTGGCGTTCCATGTGGCCGACCACGTCGGCGACGGCGGCCCGGTGAGCGGCTGCGATCGAGTCGGCTCCTTGGGGAACCAACGCCGACAACAACGAAACCGACTTGGGGGCCGCGAAGGTCAGGTCCCACCCCGCCCTCCGGCGGGTCGGTCTCAGGGCGACCAGGACCCGGCCGTCAGCCGGGTGGCGACCTTGGAGGATCGCGGTCAGCTGGGGACGAGAAACCTCCCCGTCGAGCGCCAGAGACCGAGATCCGAGGCCCAGCCACCCGCCCGGTTCCTGTCCTCGGAAGTAGTAGCCGGCCGCGCCGGGACCGATGGGTCTGACTATCAACATATAAAAGTTACTAGCACAACATGAAAAGATATGGAACACTTGACCGGACCGGCTCCCAGGAGGTGCGACTTGACGTTCCTGTTCCCGCTGCTCGGAAGCGGCAGTTCGCTGCAGCTCGACCCCAATCCAGACCTGCTTCCCGGGGCGCAAGTCCTGCAGCAGCTGGCCAACGGGGTCGGGGGCTGGGCCCTGATCGCCGCCATGGTCGGCATCGTCGTCGGCGCAGTCATGTGGGCGTTCGGGCACTACTCGCAGAACTACCAGCAGGCGTACAACGGGCGACGCGGTGTGATGGTCTCGGCCCTCGCCGCCGTCCTCATCGGAGGCGCGCCCCACATCGTCAGCTTCTTTCTCGGCCAAGGGACCGGGATCTCGTGATACCGGCCTATCCCGGAATCGCGCTTCCTTGCCTGGTGCCCGAGATCTGCTCCGGTCTGCCTTCCTTGGGCGGCTCCGTCGGCGGATCGATCGCAAGCGCGGCAGCCAGCGGCGTGCTGGATGCGATCGCGTCGGCTCTTTCGGCCAGCGCTTCGTGGCTACTCGGTCACCTCATAGACCTGGTCAACGAAGCGGCGCCGGTCAACCTCGGGACCACGTGGTTTCTCGACCGCGAGAGCGCCATGGCCGATCTGCTGGAACTCGTCGTCCTGCCGGTGCTGATGGCCGCAACGATCTCGGCCGTGATCCGCCAGGATCTCAAGCGGCTGGCTCGGGTGTGGATGGTGGGGCTTCCGGTGGCAGCCGTGGCGCTTGTGGCCGGCGTCCAGCTTGCCGACCTGGCCCTCTCAGCCACCGACGCCATGTGCCAGGTGGTGATCGACGCCAACAGAGGGCAGATCTCGGGCCGTTTCAGCGACGTGATGTTCGCCGGGCTGGTGACCGGTGCGCCCGTGGTCATCCAGGTGGTCGTGTTCGTGCTGCTGATCGTCGGGTCGGTGCTCGTGTGGATCGAGCTTCTGCTTCGAGCATCGGCCGTGTACATCGCCATGTTCTTCATGCCACTCGCTCTCGCCGCGTACATCTGGCCGGCCACGGCAGTCATGGCCAGGCGGACCGTCGAACTGGTAGCGGCCCTGATCCTTTCGAAGTTCGTGATAGTCGCCGCGCTCACCCTCGGGTTGGCGGCCCTGGCGGCCGGGACGACGACAGATGACGACATCGCAGCCGGCGCCATCCTGCTCATTGCGGGCTTCGCTCCCTTCAGCCTCCTGCGACTGGCGCCCATCGTGGAGACGGCCGCCATCGCACATTTGGAAGGGGTTTCGCGCCGGCCGTTTCGCGCCGCGTCTCGAGCGGCGACAGCAGTGGCCCCCGGGGCAGCCCAGCACCCGGTGGCGCGGATGATGTTCGCCAAGATGCGAGGGTCGGGCGCTGCACCCGGGCCCTCGCCAGTCGTGCCACAGCCACTACCTCAGCGACTACCCGACTATCCGACCACGGCGGATGGAGCCGCAGATGGGTGACGGCCCACGGCGGTACAGCTTTCATCCGCTGGAGAAGAGGGGGCTCCTCCTTGGGCTGGACGCAGCTCAGCTCCTCACCCTGACCGCTGGTTTGGCCGCGGCCCTAGTCGTCGGCGACGCCGTGCCGGGCCCAGGCGGGGTCGCAGTGGCGACGTGCCTGCTCGGGGCCGCGACTTGCGGTGCTTTGTGGCCCAAGGGCGGCCGTCCGCTCGTGACCTGGTTTCCTTCAGCCGCAGGCTGGCTGACCAGGAGGGCCCACGGTCCGGCCATCAGCCGCGAGCCCCTCGGCGGGGGTGCACTCAAGCCGGCCGGTCTCGACCTGATCGAGCTGCCGGCCGAGCCGGGCCAGTCGCCACTCGGAGTGATTCGCGATCGACGGTCCGGCACGTGGGCAGCAGTGATGCCTGTCCGAGGCAGGTCCTTCTCCCTCCTCGATCCCGAACAGCAGATCCAGCGTCTGGACGCCTGGCGGACGGTGCTGGCAGCCCTGGCGCGGCCCGAAAGTCGGGTCAAGCGGGTCCAGTGGGTCGAGAGAAGCGCCCCGTACGGAGGCGACCGCCTGGGTGACGGTTTGCGTATGCCGACGGCCTGCGAGCAGACCGGGTGGCGGGCCCAGGCGAGCTACGCAGAACTCGTGGCCGGCGTGGCGCCCCGCACCCAAACCCACGAGGTCTGGATCGCTCTTTCGGTCGACGCCTCGAGGGGTCGCCTGGGCCATTCGCGACGGCCTGGAGAGGAAGTTCGTCGGGAGCTCCGCCTGCTCGAAGGCCAGCTTTGCCACGCCGACTTGCGCCCGGGCCCACCCCTTGGCCTGTCCCGCCTCCAAAGCGTCCTCGCCGGCCTGCACCGGACCCGAGGACCTGGCTCCCTGATCCGGCGGGCTACACCGCCGTGGCCCATGGCGAGTGACGAAACCTGGTCGGCTTTCAGGACAGACGAGTCGTGGCACGCCACCTATTGGATTGCCGAATGGCCCCGCATCGAAGTCACGCCGGACTTCCTGACGCCCTTGCTCATCGGTGGCGGACGCCGGACCGTCTCAGTGACCATGGCCGCGGTCCCAGCCGACCGAGCGATGCGGGAGGTCCGCTCGGCGCGGACCGCGGATCTGGCCGACAGCGAGTTACGCGAACGGGCTGGGTTCTTGCCGAGTGCCAGGCGGGTCAAGGAAGCCGACGGAGTGACCCGGAGAGAGTCGGAGCTGGCCGAGGGCCACGCCGAGTTTCGCTTCTCGGGGTACGTGACGGTCAGCGCGCCAGACAAAGACGGCTTGGACGCCGCGAGCGCCGAGGCCGAGCACGCCGCGCAAGAGGCCCACGTCGAACTGAGGCGGCTGTTCGGTCGCCAAGCCGAAGCCTTCGCGTGGACCCTTCCGTTGGCCCGCGGCCTGGCTTGACCGGAACCTCCGTGAAGCCTCCGCGGTCACATCGGGCGACGACGGCGCACTTGCAGGCGGTGTATCCGTTCGTGTCCGAAGGCGGACTCGGCGAAGCGGGCCCCTTGATCGGCCGGGACCTTTTGGGGGGCCCGTTCTGTTTCGACCCGTGGGAGCTGTATCGCACCGGGGTCCTGACCAACCCCAACGTGTTGGTCGTCGGGCAGATCGGCCGGGGGAAGTCGACGTTCATCAAGACTTTCGTGTGGAGGCAGATTGCTTTCGGAAGGAAGGCTTGGATCGTCGATCCCAAAGGCGAGTACGGGCCGCTCGCACGGGCTGGTGGCTCGGGTCCGCTCCGGTTGGCACCCGGGGGTCAGGTCCGGCTCAACCCCCTCGACCTTCCCGGTCCAGATGACGCTCCCGATGTTGACGGAACGGCCCGGCGCGGCGCCGACCTGGTCTGCTCGATCGTCGCCTCATCCCTGGGCCGCCCGCTCGGTCCAGCCGAACGGACTGCGGTCGAGCTGGCGCTCGAGGCTGCCACCAAGCGCGTTCAACGGCCCACGTTGTCCGAAGTGGTGGCGGCCCTGCTGGATCCCGATGCAGACCTGGCCGCAACGGTGCGTACCGATGCCGCCGGGCTCGCGTCCGACGGTCGGACCGTGGCCCTAGAGCTTCGCCGGCTCGTCGACGGCGACCTAGCCGGGATGTTCGATGGGCCAACCTCACCGGGTCTCGATCTGGGTTCTGCGGTCGTCGCCCTGGACCTGTCGGCTGTGTTCGCGTCCCCGGCCCTCCCGCTGTTCATGACGTGCGCCACCGCTTCGCTCCAAGCGGTGTTGGCCGGACGGCGGGGTGTCAAGCGGTTGGTAGTGGTGGACGAGGCCTGGGCCATTTTGCGCGATCTAGCCACCGCTCGCTGGCTCCAAGCCACGTTCAAGCTTTCCCGGGCCCTCGGCGTGGCCAACCTGGTGGTGGTCCACCGGCTGTCGGACCTCCAGGCTGTTGGGGCCGAAGGCTCGGCCGAGCAGCGCTTGGCCGAAGGGTTGCTCGCTGACTCTGAGACCCGGGTCATTTTCGGTCTGGCGCCGTCCGAAGCGGAGGTTACCGGCCGGCTCCTGGGTCTTACGGCTACCGAGAAGGACCTGGTGGCCCAGTTGCCTCGAGGAGTCGCGCTATGGAAGGTGGGGGACCGGTCCTTCCTGGTGGAACACGCCGTCGGGTCGGTGGAGTCCGCGCTCGTTGATACCGACGCGGCGATGCTTGACGTGGAGCTGGGTTGACCGGTCGACGACCGGCCGGTCAACCCGCGGGGGACGCCGCAGAGGTCCTGCTGCTGGCGGTGGCGGGGGCGGCGGCTGGGTTGGCGGCATGGGTGTGGGCCACCGGCCAAGTGTCGGGACGGCTCGTGGCCGGCCGCTGGCCGCACCTCCCGCTGGCCGATGTGTCCTCGGTCCTCGCCCGGCTCCCCGGCCATCTGAGCGACCCCCGGCTGGCCTGGCCGGCGGTGGCTCGACCCGGATTGCCCGGCGCCGCGATGCTGTACGGGTGCGCGGCGGCCCTGCTGCTGCCAGGCTTGGTGGCTGGAGCCGTGTGGCATCGCTCCCGCGGCGCCACTCAGGGCGGTCACCACCGGGGCCGCTCCACAGGAGCTCGGTGGGCGAGCGCCGCGGACCTCCGCCACATTCGGATAGCGGGGAAAGGCGAGAGCGGACGGCTCGCCATAGGGCGGGCTGCGGCCGGCCGCCCGCTGGGCCGGTTGGTGGCTACCGAAGCCCGCCACTCGGTCCTGGTGATCGGCCCGACCCAGTCGGGAAAGACCACCGGCCTGGCCATCCCGGCCCTGCTCGAATGGAAAGGTCCGGTCATCGCCACGTCGGTAAAGGACGACCTCGCCGCCACCACGCTCGGCTGGCGGGCCCGGCAAGGCCCGTGCTGGGTCTTCGACCCGACGGGTACATCCGGGTTGAGGTCACCAGCGAGGTGGTCTCCCATCGGCGCGGTCAGCGACTGGTCCGCCGCCCAGCGAGTCGCCGCTTGGCTGGTCGACGCCACCCCCGCCCGCACCGGTATGGCGGACGCCGCCTTCTGGTACGCAGCCGCGGCCAAGCAACTGGCTCCTTTGCTCCTGGCCGCCGAGCGTGGCGGCGCCGGCATGGCCGGCGTCGTCAGATGGACCAACGCCACTGATTTCGAGGAGCCCGGACGGCTGCTCGAGCTGTCGGGGGAGGGCGACGCCGCGCTCGCCCTGATCGCGTGCGCGGGCCGCGACGAGCGCATCCGAAGTTCCGTGGCGACCACCCTGGAGACGGTCCTGGCGCCGTTCGAGGATCCGGTCGTGGCCCGCTTCACCGCGGACAGTGACATACAGCTCGGCGAGTTGTTCGGCTCCGCCGGCAGCCTCTACCTGTGCGGGCCGAGCCAAGAACAGCACCGGATACAGGGACTGTTCGCGGCGCTGGTGTCGGCTGCGGTCGCCGAAGCCGTCCGCAGGGTCACGGCCGGGGCAGGGCCCCTCGACCCGCCCCTCCTGCTCGTGCTCGATGAGGCAGCCAACATCGCACCCATACGCGACTTGGACACGCTGGCCTCAACCGCGGCCGGGTTGGGGATACAGCTGCTGACGGTATGCCAGGACCTGGCTCAGCTGACCGCCCGCTACGGGCCCGAACGGGCCCGAACCATCGCCAACAACCACCGGGCCAAGGTCCTCCTGTCAGGGGTCTGCGACCTCAACACCCTGGACCTGATGTCGGGACTGGTCGGAGAGCAGGCGGTACGAGAGGAGACGGTGACCCACGACCTTCGCGACGGCCGTCGAACCACGTCGCGTTCAACGGCTTTCCGACGGTTGGCGCCGACCGACGAGCTCAGGCGCATTCCACCTCGCGAGGGGGTCCTGGTCTACGGACACCTGCCGCCCGCGCGGATCCGTCTGCGCCCCTGGTATCGCGACCGCAAGTTGAAAAAGCGGGCTGAAACCGGCCCGTCAATCGGTCTTGCGGGCTCGGCTGGGGGCCACGCGCGGGGGCTCGCCCGGCATTTTGGGATACACCGGCGGCCACGGGGCGTCCAGCATCCCGTCGTCGAAATCGCGTCGGACCATATCGAGTAAAGGCTCGAGCGATTCGGGTGCGGCGGCCGACCACGGGTCTCCCCGTGCGGCCAAACGGGCCGGCACGACGTCCATCGTCAGAGCGTCGGGTTGGATGCCGTCCAGCTCGTCCCAAGCGAAAGGGGTGGACACCTGGGCCCCCGGGCGCGCCCTCACCGACCAGGCGCCGAAGACCGTCTTGTGCGGCGCGTTCTGGTTGAAGTCCACGAACACCCGCGTGCCCCGCTCTTCCTTCCACCACGCCGCCGTCAGTAGGTCGGGGCGGCGCCGTTCCAGCTCTCGCGCCACGGCCACGGCGGCGGCCCGGACGTCGATGGATGTCCACGACGGGATGAGCCGGACGTAGACGTGGATGCCGCGGTTGCCGGTCGTTTTCGGGAGTCCGGTGAGTCCCACTTCCCTCAACAAGCGGTCCACCTCGCTTGCGGCCTCGCGGACCATGTCGAAAGTGACGCCCGGCGAGGGGTCCAGGTCGATGCGCAGCTCGTCGGCGTGCTCGGGGTCAGCGGCCCGGGTCGGCCACACGTGAAAGCCGAGACAGGCCAGGTTGACGGCCCACAGGACGTGGGCGGCGTCGGCGGCCACGAGCGCCCGGGAAGTGGTCCCGTTGGGAGTTTCCACGATCGTTGTCTGGAGCCAGTCGGGCCTCTTGTCGGGAACCCGTTTCTGGAAGAAAGACGGCCCACCCGCGCCGTGCGGGAACCGCTGCAGGAGGACCGGACGGCCGCCCATGGCCTCGAGCAAGGCGGCCTCGACCTGAAGGTAGTAGCGGGCCAGGTCGAGCTTGGTCCGGCCGGCCTCCGGGAAGAGAACCTTGTCGGGGTGGCTGATTTCCATCTCCCGCCCGCCCGCGACGAGCGTGACCGGGTCCCCCTCTGGGTCTGCGGGCACGAGCCCTAGTCGCCGACCGCTTCGTCGACCGGCGTCTCGTCCGGGTGGTAGCTGGCCGCGAGGAGCGCCATAGAGGACCCGATGCCGAACACGGCAGCGGCCAGGCCCCAATGCAGGCCGGTCCGCTGGCGGCCCCGCAAAGCGTCGACGGAGTAACGCCCGGGGCCGACGGCAGCGATCACGGCGGCAACGACGCCGACCACGGCGGTGTACTCCCAGCCGCCCTTGAACACGAAGAAGCCCTTGCCTTTGTGGTCCGTCTGCGCTGCCGTCGCCATGAGCCCGATGGCTGCCGCGGCTGGCAGGGGGCTGGCCGCCCCCAGCGTTATCAAGGCACCCGAGCCGATTTCTGTCGCGGCGGCCATGCGAGCGTGAACGTTCGCCGGCTTGAGACCGAGAGAGTCGAACCAGGCCGTCGTCCCTGTCAGCCCCCCTTTGCCGAAGACCTTGTTGTATCCGTGGGCGATGAGCATGGGCCCGATGGCCAGGCGTAGGAGCAGGACGGGCCCGTCGTTGCCGGCGCGGTTGGAGCGAGTCTTCATTCCCGCAACGGTATCCGTAGCCACGGCGGCGACGCGCCGTTCCGACCCGCGGGCGCCGCGCCCCGATGGGGCGGGG
>PMHU01000115.1 GCA_003156795.1 Acidimicrobiaceae bacterium | reverse complement strand
CAAAGTTCGAGCGTTGCCGACACACACCTGCTGACTCAGACTCCCAGCGCCAGAGCGACGACGGGATATGGCGCCACCGTCCAACTTCCGCGACATTCGCCTCACGGCCGGCTCTCAGAATCTTGGGTCAGGACTCCCCCTGCGTCGCAGATCCCTTGCTCGGATTGTCCGGATTCCGCTCGGATGAGGAGTCGGATTATCCAACTCCAACCGGAGCCCGAGAGGAGAATCGAACTCCTGACCTACGCATTACGAGAGCATTCTGGGGGGATCGGCTGATCTGGCCTCCGGAAGAAAGTCCTGGTCAGAGTGCATTTTCGTGCCGGCCTGTGGCGCCGGCTGACACGATTTTTCGATTCGTTCGCGCACGAATCGCGTACGAAAGTTAGCTGTGCTAACTGCATTGCCTGCGCTAATGGGTTGGGGCAGTTTCAGGCAGGCGGTGGGAGGGCGCGCGCACCGAACGGTATTGCTCCGACCTGGACCTCCTCGTCGGCGTTAGGAGAACGTTCTGGTGTCGCACTCTGCGCTGTCCAGGACAACGACCGGGGCGCCCCTAGCCGTCGCTCTGCTCGGCCTCCAGTCCGTGGAGTTGATGGAACGCGCTAGCGCTTATGAGGCATCATGCGCTCATGAAGCGGGAGCACCGACGGCGCTTGTGCGGACTGTCATGCTTTGTGGGTTGGTGGCTGTGAGTAGTTACTCAAGGATGCGCGGGCGCATTGCGGACGAGTTGGGCTCGGTCATGAGTGGGGCTGGTTGGGAGGTCGATGTCGCCGTCAGGCTGACGACTGATGGTGGGGTAGCGGGTGCTTTCCGTCTGCCGGTCGCCGAGGACTTTGCGGCCACGGCCGAGTTCCGCCTGGGTCAGTTCGAAACCGGGGAAACGCAGTTAGAGGTCTTCACCGGAGTCTCATACAACCCTTCATATCGGCTGCAGGCGGCTCTCGGGCAGCCCATCCACTGCGACCTAGTCACCGTCGTGCAGGGATCGAAGGGACGCCTCGGGGGGTGGTCCGCTCAGCCAATAGCTGTGGGCGACCTCTCTGAGGTCTTGGAAGTGGTGCAGCGCTGTGTCTCTCCTGTTCTCAAGCGAGCGCCCGCCAACGCCAGGGCCCATGCAGACGTGGACCGTCTCCTTCAGGCTGTCCGACGCCGGGGCGGGCTGGCGGAGACGTGGGCGGTACCGCTGATCTTGGCTGGTTCTGGTCGCATCGATGAGGCCCGACGTGCACTGGCGGGGTATCTGCGATCAACCTCACTCTCCCTTTACGGCGAGTTCGCTCGAAACCTCGCCGTCTGGATGGACTCTGGTTCGGATCTGCCGGATTGGCCGACTGGACCAACTCCCGAGCAGTCAACGCAAAAGGTCACCCTCCCGCCCTGGAAACTGGCTGCGGCCGTCCCGGCTGTAGCCAAGTTGCTGACGCTGATCAAGGAGAGCGTCGAGCAGAAAGATCGCTCGACGCCCTCGTGGCTACGTCCGCCCGGACAGGCCCGCTACCCGGTCGGCCCACTCGCTGCCCACGTTCCTGTTGAGGTCCTGCCCGGGATGCCGGCGATTCTTGAGCGGGTTGTCGTCGCGTTGAGTCGGACTCGAAAAGACGGGACACCAGCTTCCCAGCGTGACGACCCGCCTGTATGGGGCGCGGCCTGGCTCAGTTGGGATCCCGAGCTTGAAGACGCGCCGCCGTCCGTGCTCGTTAACATCGGCGAGTTCACGGTGGGACGACTCGGTCCCGAATCCGCCGCCCCCTTCGGAAGGGCTCTGGAGTCGTCATCTCGCCTCGACCTGCTGCCGTACACGGGATACATCCTCGGTCGTCAGGCCAACCCATCCGGCTACAGGTTACTGCTTCACTCCACGTGGCGCCCCGAACCAGGTAGCGGTGGCCATGCACTCCCCTGGTAGAGGGGTCACCGGGTACACCTCGTCAGGCCGGGCCTCTATCGCGGACAATGGTACATAACGATCGGTCTCCCCCGCCTTCCGACAGAGTAGGAGGCGGTCGGTGCCGCGCCCGACTCGGCGCTACGCGCTCGCTGTTAGCTGGAGCCAGTCCCGGCGATCGGGCTCTGGACTCGTTGCCGTTCCAGGCGAGGCGTTATGGCTCACCGATCAGGCCGGGTAGCCCGGCCAGGTGCGACTCCGTCGGCACGGGTCGGACGGTCCCTTACCGACGGTTGCGATGTCCGCGATTTGGGAGACCGGACAGTTTCATGGCTCGAAGTACAAGGCCGCACGTCGAGGTCGGAGACGTCAGCAAGCAGCTTGGTCAATGGCTGTCATATGGTCTTCGCTGATTGTGATCACCGCACCATCGAGGCTGGACGAAGTCAGTATTCCAAGGGTTGCCTGATCGCCTTCTTGCCACAATCGACGAATGCCCTCGCCGGGAAGGGTCGGAATGCCGATTGGTTTCGTGCACGCTTTCAAGGAGCGCCAACTGTTTCCTGGTGGCAGCACCGAGTTGTACCAGGCGTCTAGTTGGCTGACCGGGACCGAGGGGACCAGGTACTGGGCGAAGTCTTCGGGGTCACCGAAGTTGGATCCCAGCGGGGAGTGGCCGGAGGACATGCTGTGTAACTCCAGCTTGGCCACCGCTGGAACCGGGACGCCCTCTACGACTGCGCTAACCGCGGCTCCTATTCCGCTGGGAGCTGACGGCCGTGGCGGAGCCGGGGTGTTGAGCGTGTCTTGCGCGACGGCCTCGACCTGGGCCGTCGATAGGTCAAAGTCGGAAACGAAGACCATTGCATCACCATTGAAGACTTCCACGCTTCCGTCCCCTGGGGTCACGAACGCGTCGCGTCCTAGGTGCGGCACTGAGACGACCGTCCCCCCGCTGGCCGCTGCGCTTCTCTCCCCTTCGAAGTCGGCCATGGTGGCCGGCTCGACGATGTCGACTTGTACCTGTGAGATCGGGCCTTGCGAGTACCGGCATATCTTTTCATTGCTAGCCCCATAGGAGATCGCCGGCCCAGTTAAGCTCGAGCCGGCGGCGGCCTCCGCCATGGACGGTGGGGGGCAATCGACATATCCGCTCAGAGATGCCGGCGACGGTGAGTGCGTTGACGATGTTCGCGTTACCCGCAGTGCAGGGCCGCCACCGCAGGCAGCTAAACCCGCGCAGGCCACGAAAATGAACAAGCCCCCGGTGATCCCGCGAACCGAAACGACCTGACCAGACACCACCGATTTTTCGGCGATGGCATGTCCAACCTTGAGAACTCCATGACCGTCCGTCGGCGTGCGCGGAACATTCACTCTCGCGCCTCTCAGCTATATCGCTGAGGGCGGCCAGGCCCGAACCGATTCGGCAGGGAGAATGTAGGTGTG
>PMHU01000101.1 GCA_003156795.1 Acidimicrobiaceae bacterium | reverse complement strand
GGCCTGCGGTGGTTACCGCCACCACGAGGTTGGCGGTAACCACCGCGGCTGGGACGTCCGGTGAGCAACCCGCAGCGACCACCGACCAGTCCGGCAACGAGGCCACCAGGACCCGCACGGGAGCCACTCAACCCACCAGCGCCGCCGCTTTACTCACCGGCACCCCCTCGTCAGCCGGCACCGCCTCGCCCGCCGGCACCGCCTCATCAGCCGGCGCCATTTCGCCCCCGGGGCCTGGCAACCAAAGGAGCTGGCGCCGCTCCCGGACCGCAGCCCGCCGGCCGGACAACGCCACTTCCACCCGCCGGGCCCGGAGATGCCCGTATCCGACCCCCAATCCGTCCCAGGCCGAACNNAATCTGAAGTCCGGTGATTCGGGCCATCCGAACGCACCCGCAGGGCCACCCCCGTCGAGCACCACCATCACCACACCCCGCTCCCGAGCCCGGGCCGCCAACCGACGGGCGTCGCCGGCCCCGGCCCGGGCCGGCGGTCCTAGGAGCAGCAGATCCACCCCGTCGAGCAGAGCCGCCGCGGCCACCGTCCACTGATCGCCCGGGTAAGGAACGAGGGCCAGCCGCTCCAACCTCACCCCTAGCTCCGCCGCCGCCGCCAGCCCCAGAGAAGGCAGACCTACTGCNNGGACCCACCCGAAGAAGGCCCGATGACCACAGTGCTCCCCCGTCGTATCCCACCATCTGGAAAAAGACCGGCCATGGCACCAGGCACCCCTATCAGCCGGGTGTCGGCCGTCGCGACCGGCCGCCCCTTGGCCGCCGCGATATGCAAGGAGGCCACCGAAGCTTCCACCCCACTAAAGTAACGAACATATGTTCGTATTGGCAAACCCACCTACATTGGGCGCCCGTGCCTTGGGACCTTCGACCAGTCGGTATCGACTTCCTGGACACCGCTCCCTATCGCCATGTGTCAACCGAAGTGGTACACCGGCCGGCCGAAGCGATCTTCGCCGCCATCGCCACCGACCCCGCAGGTTGGGGAACCTGGTTTCCCGGGTTCAACCGGGCCGGCCGCTACCTGTCCGATCCACCCCACGGAGTTGGATCCGTCCGAGAAGTATCAATGGCGCAGATCCGCTACACCGAGACGATCCTCGCTTGGGACGAGCCCGACCGGTGGGCGTTCCGAGTGACGCGCTCGACCGCACCGCTGGCCTATGCCATGGCGGAGGAGTACCGGGTTTCCTCCCATGGCCATCACTCGGTCGTGCAATGGACGTTTGCCATCGATCCCCGGCCCATCCTGGCCCGGGCTACTTCCCTCGCCGATGTGATCCTTCCCCGCATGTTCCGCCGGGCCATGACCAACTTGAGCGTTCGGCTAACAGAAGCCGCGGGGCCGGACCCCGCCTGAGCAGAACGCGTGATGTCGGATTCGGCTTCGTACGGCTGACCTACGCCGGAGGCGTCACCGGGTGACTCCATCGGCACGGGCCGCGTCGGCGACAGCCGCCGCTACCGCGGCGCCGACCCCCGGCACGAAGACGCTGGGGACGATCTCGTCCGCTCTCAGCCGATCGGGCGGAACCGCAGCCGCGATGGCAACCGCTGCTGCGAGCTTCATGTTCTCGGTGATTCTGGTGGCGCCCGCGTCCAGCGCGCCGCGGAATATCCCCGGGAAGCAGAGCACGTTGTTGATCTGGTTCGGGTAGTCGCTGCGACCGGTGGCCATGATCGCCACCACCCCCTCGGCTTCCTCTGGGAGGACTTCGGGAACCGGGTTGGCCAGGGCGAAGACGATGCTGCCATCCGCCATCGTCTGCAAGTCGGACCGGTCGAGCAAGCCCGGGCCGCTGACGCCTACGAAGACGTCAGAACCGCGAAGCACGTCCTGCAAGGAACCCGAACGATTCCCCCGATTGGCGTGATCGGCCAACCACTGCTTGGACGGATCCAGTGCTTCGCGACCTTTGTGTATGGCGCCTTTCCGGTCAGCGGCGACGACGTCTTCGACCCCGGCGGTCATCAGGATCTTGGTGATCGCCACGCCAGCCGCACCCGCGCCCGAGAGCACCACCCGCAAGTCGCTGAGGTTCTTGCCCACCAGCTTGCTGGCGTTCGTGAGTGCCGCCAGCACCACGACTGCGGTTCCGTGCTGGTCGTCGTGGAACACTGGGATGGAAAGAGTGTCGGCCAGCCGCTTCTCGACCTCGAAGCAGTGGGGCGCCGCTATGTCCTCGAGGTTGATGCCGCCGAACATCGGCTCCATGCGCTGAACCGTCTCGACCAGTTCGTCTGCTGACGACACTTTGAGGCAGACGGGAACCGCGTCGACCCCGCCGAAGGTCTTGAAGAGAACCGCCTTGCCTTCCATGACGGGCAGGGCGGCCTCTGGCCCTATGTCACCCAGACCGAGGACGGCCGTCCCGTCCGTGACCACGGCGACGGTGTTGGCCTTCATGGTGTAGCGGTGCACCAGCGGCGGTTCGTGGGCGATCGCCAGGCAGACCCGCGCCACCCCTGGCGTGTACGCCATGGCGAGGTCGTCTCGGTCGTTGAGCCTCCGCTTGCCGTCGATGGTCAGCTTTCCCGACTCGTGGACGGCGAACGTCCGGTCCTCCACTTCCAGGATCTCGATGCCTTCGACGGCCCGCGCCGCCGTCTCGACGGAGGCGGCGTGTCCTTCCGAACCGCAGAAGACCACCACGTCCCTGGTCACCGTCGCCCCATCCGTGCCGACTATCTCTATTCCGACCAGGCTTCCGCCTGCTGCTCCCACAGCTGTGGCCAGCTGCGCGAGGACTCCCGGCTGGTTGCGTATCCGCGCTCGGAGGCGCAGTGAGAAGGCAGCGAGCGGCGTGGCCATACGCTGAGGATACCGAGCAAGCGACTGGGAGTTCCTGCTGAAGTCGGCTTGTGGATGCACGCCTTGCCGGTGTGCCATTTGACACATATGATTATCCCGCGAGGGGGCGTTCGGGGCGAGGCCGGCCGCGGGCCCCCGGGAGGGAGGGCCGGACCGCCTCGACCCGAACGTGGACCTCGGCCCAGACGCGACGAAGGCCCCCGACGTGGACCTCGGTCCGGACGCGACTTCGGCCCGGACGCGACGAAGGACCGGCGGGGGGTGCCGGTCCTTCGTAAAGCTCGAGGGGCGAAGGGGGGATTTCGTCCCGAGCAACAAGACCATTATGCGCCCACTTTCACTATCTTGGCAAGAGACATACGTCACAGGTCCCATCTCCATAGTAGATAGCAATCCAGCGGCCGCCAGCAGAACTGATCGAATGGCGGACGATGCGGCCCGATGATGCACCGCCCGTCCCCCTTTGGGTCCCGAGCGAGGCCCGACAAGCGGACTCACGCCTTCGCCGATATCTGGACCGCTTCGGATTCCACACCTACGAGGAGGCCTGGGCGTGGTCGGTCGGGCCCGATACGGCCGGCCACTTCTGGAGCTCCGTAGCCGAGGAGTTCGACCTCGCCTGGCGGCGAACGCCCGCCGCCGCCTTGGAGCGAGACGCGACCCGGGTGACCGGCGCCCGGTGGTTTCGCGGCGGCCGGATCAACTACGCCGAGCTGGCCTTGAAGCCTCCACCTGATGGGCCCGACGCCCCGGCGATAGTCGCCCGTTCGCAAACCCGGACCCGGCGGGACATCAGCTGGGCCGACCTTTCGATCCAAGTGGCGCGCATCCGTTCGGGGCTGACCGCGGCCGGCGTGGTTGCCGGCGACCGGGTGGCCGCCTACCTGCCGAACATCCCCGAGACCCTGGCCGCCTTTCTCGCCACCGCCAGCTTGGGTGCAGTGTGGACCTGCTGCGCCCCCGAGATGGGCGTAGCGGGCGTCCTGGATCGACTGATCCAGGTCGACCCCAAGGTGCTGATATCGATCGACGGATATCGCTACGGCGGGNNGAGATCGACCGCCGCCGAGAGGCCGAGGCCGTACGGGCCGGCCTGACGTCGCTGTCGGGCGCCGTCTGGCTCGGCTATCTCGACGTTGACGGGACCGTTCCGTCCGGGTGGACCGGGTGGGACGAGTTCACTGGTGAAGTCGGGCCGATCGAGTTCGCGGCGGTGGAGTTCGACCATCCCCTGTACATCCTGTTCTCGTCGGGTACCACCGGAAAGCCCAAGCCGATCGTCCACGGTCACGGGGGGATCCTGTTCGAACACGCCAAGGCGTTGGGCTGGCACTTCGACCTCGGGCCAGGAGACAGGTTCTTCTGGTACACCACGACCGGNNCCGGCTGGATGATGTGGAACTTCTGCATATCAGGGCTGCTAGTGGGAGCGACGGTCGTGCTCTTCGACGGCGACCCCACTTGGCCTCGAGTCGATGGGCTTTGGGCCATCATGGCGGAGTCGGCCACGACGTGCGGCGGCGTCGGCTCGGGGTACCTCGTAGCGTGCGCCAAAGCTGGGATCCATCCGTCCGCAGATCACGACTTGAAGGCGTTGACGACCCTCGGCGCGACCGGGTCGCCGCTTCCGGCATCGGTCGCGGAGTGGGTGTACGAAGAGGTGGCGGCGGACGTGCTGCTCTCGTCGTTTTCCGGAGGCACCGATGTTTGCACCGGATTCGTCGGAGGCAGCCCCCTTCACCCGGTGTGGGCGGGAGAGATCTCTTGCCGATGCTTGGGCGCCCGAGTCGAAGTGTTCGACCCAGCCGGACGGTCGGTGGTTGGCGATGAAGGCGAGCTGGTGCTGAGCGCCCCGCTGCCCTCGATGCCTGTCGGCTTCTGGGGCGATGGCGACGGCAGCCGCTACCGGGCCGCCTACTTCGACCGGTTCCCGGGCGTGTGGGCCCACGGCGACCGGGCTCGGCTCACCGACCGGGGGACGGTGATCATCACGGGCCGGTCCGACGGCACCCTCAATCGGGGTGGGGTTCGGATGGGAACGGCCGAGTTCTACTCCGTGGTCGAAGGACTCGACGAAGTGGCAGACAGCTTGGTCGTGCACGTCGAAGACAGCCTCGGCGGACCGGGCGAACTGTGGCTGTTCGTCGTCGAAGCACCGAGCACCGACCCGGCCAATGCGGTCGAACGGGTCAAGGAGGCGCTGCGCCGTGACCTGTCGCCACGGCACGTTCCCGACCGCATCGTATCGATCCCGGCCGTTCCCCGAACTCTGTCGGGCAAGAAGCTCGAAGTACCGGTGAAGCGGATCCTGTCGGGCGAGGCGCCGGGCGACGCGCTGTCGCTGTCGTCGGTCGCCAACCCGGAGAGTTTGGAACCGTTCATCCAGCTGGCTCGGCAATCGTCGGGCCCGACGAAAGAGAGCTGATTCGTTCATGGCCATCGACTTCACCTTCGCCCCCGAGATCGAGGACGTGAGGCTCCGGGTGCGAGAGTTCGTCAGCACCGTGATCTCCCCAGCCGAGGCCGACCTCCGGGCCAACGTGTCCGGCGATTCCCGCAAGGATCGGCGGGCGACCATCGAAACGATCGTCGCCTTGCGGGCTCAGGCCCGGGATTGCGGCCTTTGGTTGCCGCACATGCCGCCCGAGTGGGGTGGCATGGGTTTGGGACCGACGGCGATGGCGGCCGTTTCCGCCGAAGCGGCCCGAGCTGGTATCGGCCCGTTCGTGCTCAACTGCCAGGCTCCCGACGAAGGCAACCAGCACACGCTCCTTCATTGGGGTACTCCCGAGCAGAAGGAGAAGTATCTCCGCCCGCTGTGCGATGGGACGGCTCGCTCCTGCTTCGCCATGACCGAACCTGAAGTAGCCGGATCCGACCCGACTCTCATTCAGACCTCGGCCGTTAGGGATGGCGAAGAGTGGGTGATCAACGGCCACAAGTGGTTCATAAGTGGGGCTCGCGGCGCGGGCTTCGCCATTCTCATCGCGCGCACCGAGGACGACCCCGAGCTGCCGCAAGCGGCCAACACCGCTTTCATCGTCGACTTGCCCTCGGACGGGTGGGACATCGTGCGGGACGTGGAGACCATGTCGGGCAGTCACAATCATTGCGAGATCCGAATCACCGACCTGCGCGTACCGGCCGCCAACATGCTCGGAGGGCGCGGCCAGGGCCACCTCCTCGGACAAGCGCGCTTGGGGCCAGCTCGGTTGGCCCACTGCATGCGCTGGATCGCCCAGTGTGAGACGGCCCTCGACATGATGGTCGACCGTTCTCTCACCCGCTACTCCCACGGATCGTTCCTCGCCGAAAAGCAGGGGATCCAGTGGCTCATCGCCGATTCCACCATGGAGCTGTACCAGGCGAAGCTGATGGTGCTCCACGCCGCCTACCGGCTCGAGAACGGTCTGTCGTTTAAGACCGAGGTGTCCATGGCCAAGCACTTCGTGGCCAACACGCTGTGGCGCGTCGTAGACCGGGCCATCCAGGTCCACGGTGCTCTCGGTTACTCGACCGACACCCCGCTGGCCGACATGTTGAAGCAGGCTCGCTGGAGCCGCTTCGCGGATGGCGCCGACGAAGTGCACCAGATGACCATCGCCCGCAACGCCATCACCGCCTTTCGCGATCACGGCAGCACCCGCACCGCCACGGGCGACCTTCCTTTCTGAGGCCGTAGGGAGGGGGCCGGGAGCGGCGTGGAGGACGGTCCGTTCTCCCGGACCGGACTGCACGCCGGATCCCGGACCTTGCCAACAACGAACACCAAGCGCGATCCCGCGCCGTCAGACGTCTTCGGAGGCCAGCCGCTCGAGCAACGGCACGGCTCGCCTGAGCACGGCCCGTTCCTCTTCGGTGAACTCCTGCAGGCGCTTGGACAAGAAGGCGTCCCTCCTGGTCCTGTTCTCATCGAGCAGGGCCTCGCCGGCCGGGCTCACGGCAACCCTGGCGACCCGGCGATCTGAAGCGTCGACTCGGCGCTCCAGCCACCCTTGGTCCTCGAGACGGGCCGCGATTCGGGTCATCGACGGCGGAGCGATCCGCTCTATGGCCGCCAGCTCGCCCAGGGTGAGCTCACCGCGCTGGGCCACAGTCGAGAGGGCCGACAGCTGCGAAGGGCTCACTTCGCCCACGTTCTGTTGGCGGAGACGTCGAGACAGCCGCAGGGTCACCAACCGAAGCTGGCTGCCCAAGGTGGTCTGCAGCTTGGCGGTCATGGGCTGCAAGTGTAGTGAACCCGGCCCTGACCCTTAGCTCAGCAAACTACCGACCCGGCGAGCGCAATCTCCTGGCAGGTGCTGTGCGCCGGGACGGCTTTAAGTGCCAACATTGGGGGCGTGACGATGCGCGAGGACTGCCGCCACTTTCAAAGTCGCACGTACGACACGGGCGAGGTGGCGCGCTTCTGCGTGTTGAACCTGGCTCCAGAAGCCCCTTGGCGCTGCCCGGACGACTGCCTCAGCTATCAATCCGACATCATCGACGCGTCGTTCGTGGTGGGCTCCCTGACTCGTCCCTCGGTCGAGTCCGAGCCCGATGAGCCGCCCGAAGAAGTGGCCACAATTCTCGCCGAGGCCAGCGCGATAGTGACCGCCGCAGGCCCGGAGATCCTGGCCGAGATCGAGGCTGAGAGAACCGACCGACGCTGGTGGCAGGTTTGGAAGAGACGCGGTGACGACGGAGGCTTCCATTTGAGCAACCGCTGACGAAGCCGCCCGTGTCGCCGCGCCATCAGCTTCTTCGCACCCTGGGCCCTGCCACGCTCGTCGCGGCGTTACTAGCCGCGTGCGGCGGGCACAGCAGCCCGCCGTCGGCTGTTCCGACGACGCTTCCGGCCCCGTCGACGACCCCATCCTCCCTGGCGACTGACGGTCCGACCGCTCCCTACACCTGGGCCCGCGACCTCGATGCGACCTTGACGCTCGGTGGCGGGCCTACCACCACGATCTCAGGAATCCTCCCGCCCGGCCAAGGAACGTCGGAATGGACGATCGCCGGCACACGGGAAGCCGCCGACGGAACGCCAACGGCGACGGTGTGGACCTCAACCAACGGGATCGCTTGGAGCGCGGCCCTGCTTACCTCGCCGAAGACCCCGAGCGCGGCCACGTCTGCGGTCGAGTGGCACACGAGCATCGTCATCGTCGGAGCCGTCGGCTCGGGAGCCACCGAACAGGCGGCCGCGTGGATCGCGCCTGCACCAGGGGGGCCTTACACGGAGGTTCCGGTGCCCGGCACACCGGGTGGCTCGAGCATCCTGGCGGTGACGGCCGGGTCTCTAGGACTGTTCGCCCTCGGTTCGTCGGACGGACAGATCGCTATGTGGTCCTCCACCAACGGACAGAACTGGGCGTCGTCGAACCACTTCGACGACCTCATCGCCACGTCGGTCGATCCCCGCGTCAACGCGGTCCTGGCCGTTGGCAACAACGTCTACGCGGCCGGATCTGTGACCAACGGGACAGAAACTGACGCCGCACTCTGGGCGTCAGGCGACGGGATCAACTGGCACCGGGTCGGGTCGGCCCAGGCCGCGTTCGGTGGCCCCGGGGACCGATCCATCATGGGGTTGGCCCAGCTAGGGACGGGCATGGTGGCCGTCGGCGGGATCAGGACGGGCGGGGCCTGGTCACCGGCGTCGTGGATCTCACCTGATGGAGCCAGTTGGAGTCAGCCGTCGGAAGCCTTTCCCATGGTCGCCCGCCCCGATGCCGACGTCGACGGATCCGTCGCCCGCACCGTGTCCGCGTCTGCTTCCCCGGCGGGAACCACCCTGCTGGTGGCGGTCGGAGGGGGCTCGGGGGCTCAAAGGGCTTGGCAATCGGAGAACGGCGTCGGCTGGACCGAGGTCCCACTGCCGCCAGGAGCGGCCGCATCCGAGGACTGGCAGGCCAGCCTCGTGGGCACAGCAGGCACGACGACCGTCATCGCCGACAGCAACCCGGGGCAGCCAAACGTTCTGACCGACGGTCCCGGCGGATGGAGCGAGCCGTCGATCAACCCTGCGGTTTTCGGAGCCGTTCAACCGGTCGCCAGACCGATGAGCCTCACGTCGACCGGTGGCCGTTTGACCCTCGTCGTCGACGTCGAGACTCCGGCCCAAGTTCTTGGCGGATCGGCCACTGCGACCGCGGTCGTCGTTTCGACCGACGGGCGCACCTGGATCTCGGCCACCGAAGGTGCGCTCTCCCGGCCCGCCGCGCTGCCGCCAGGAGCTTCGGCCGCGGTCCGATTCCGGGGACGATGGGTCGCAGTCGGCCGCGCCGCTCCCGTCGGGGCGACGTCTGCCATCGTGGCCAACCCGGCGAACCTGGGAGTTTCCTGGACCAGCACCGACGGCATCCATTGGACCGATCACGGACCCCTCGATTCGCGTCCCGGCGTCACCCCGCAGACGCCGAGCGGCTTGTGCGTCACCCCAGGGCCCACCGGTCGAGTGGTCGCGGTCGGCTCCGGCTACCAGTTCCCAGGCGGGCCGGACGCGCTGTCCTGGGCTTCCGCCGACGGCGTGCACTGGAGCCCGGCCGCGATCGACCCGCCGATCCTCGCTGGCGGCTCCCAGGAAATGACCGGTTGCATGACCACCGTCAACGGGTTGGTGGCCTACGGAGCGACGACCGGCTCGACCGGAGCCTCGGTGCCGGTTCTGTGGGACTCACAGACCGGATCGCAGTGGACCCGCCAGGACGACATTCCGGGGACGGTCGCGGCGTCGCCGCTGACTTCCGTGGCGAGTTCCGGATCGACATGGATCGCCGTCGCCGCCGGGCAACCCGCCGTGACTGGTAGGTCCGGGAGCGGGCTGTGGCTTTCCCAAGACGGGGGGTCGGCCTGGACGGCGGTCGATACGCAGGAGTCGCCCTGGCAGGAATCGGGTCCGGCCCAGCTCGACCTGGCCGCGTTTACCGCCACCGGACCGGTCGTCGTCGGCACAATCGCCGGACGCCTCGCCATCTGGACCGGAACGGCAAACTTGGATGGTTCTCAAGGCCCGTCGGCAAACAAGACACCTTGATCCGGATTTCCGTCCGCTTCGATCCAAGGTCGGGGTGCGGCCCGAGCCCCCGCTACCCCCCAAAACAAGTGTTCCATGAAGATCCACGTGCGCCGGTGGATCGCAGAGGGCCCGTATGCGTGCAAGGCCATCTTGTGACGGGGGCACGGGTATCCCTTGTTGCTATCAAACTCGTAGCCGGGATACTGGTCTGACTCCTGCCGCATGAGTCGGTCGCGCGTGACCTTGGCCAGGATCGAGGCGGTCGCTATGGAGAGGCACTTGGCGTCGCCCTTGACGATCCGAGTCGTGCATCCGAGGCCGACGAAGTCCCAGTTGCCGTCCACCAGGACTTGATCAGGTGTCACCGCCAGCCCCTCGATAGCCCGTCGAGCCGCCCTCCGTTGGGCTTCGGCCATCCCGACTTCGTCGCATTCATCCTGCGACGCGGCCCCTACCGCCCAAGCGGCGCACCATCCAGCCACCCGTCCGAATAGTCGTTCCCGTTCGGGCTCCGGAAGCATTTTCGAGTCCCGAACTCCGTAGACCCGACGACTCTGCGGCAGCACGGCTGCTCCTACCATGAGCGGTCCGGCCCAGGCGCCGCGGCCCACCTCGTCCATACCCACGACCACATGGTGTCCTTGGTCCCACATGGCCTTCTCCACGGCGAGGGTCGGGGTGCGCTTCATTCTCGATCCAATGATCGGTATCGGGTCAACAGCATCCCGTCGGCTTCAAGAAGGCCGACCAGATCGAATGTCAGCGGTGGCTCGAATGAGCGGTCGCCCGTGAGCGATCGATGCCCACTTCCGGCGATGACCGGCGACAACGTCAGGCACAGCTCGTCGACCAGGTGATCCGTGAGGAGGGACTTCAACAGAGTCGGTCCTCCCTCACACAGGACCCGCACCAATCCCCGCTCGGAGAGGGCGTCGAGCATGAAGGTCGTGTCCACCCGGTCGTCCCCGCACACCACCACGTCGGCGACCTGACCAAGGTCCGGCCGCTCGGTGGCCACTAGAGCGGTGGTCAACACGAGCGGCCTTTGGCTCGCCGCGAAGATTGGAGCTCGAGGGTCGAGGCCGCCGGTGCCGCTGACAATGGCCAGGCCCGGCAATGGTTGTAGTCCCCTCTCGACGCGGCGTCCCCTCGCGGCGTCATCGAGCTTGATCGGCCCGTAGCGCTCAGCCCGGACCGTTCCGGCGCCCACGAGCACCACGTCGGCAACGGCGCGCATGGACATGAATGCGGCACGGTCGGCAGGTCCGCTGAGGGTCCGGCTGAGACCCTTCAATTCAATGACCCCGTCGATCGATGAGATGAAGTTCGCCCGCACGTGACGAGATGCCGGCAGGGCGTACACGGTCTCGAGATCGGACTGGCCGTCGATGGAGCTCAGATCCGGGATCAGTTGCCTCATCAACGCAGGAGAGCTATCGCGTCCGCCTCGCCTGGGTCGGGATCGGTCGACAGGAAGGCTTCGACGATCTCACTGGCGACTTGCTCGCTCGTGAGACGGAGGCTCAAGGCCAGAACGTTGGCGTCATTCCACTTCCGCGCCCCTCTGGCCGTCTCCGCGTCGACGCATAGGGCCGCCCGCACGCCATGGACCTTGTTGGCCGCGATCGAGACTCCCGTTCCGGTCCAGCAACAGACCACGCCGCGATCGGCTCGTCCGGCCGCGACCGCCTCACCTACGGTCCGGCCCACGTCGGGCCACCAACCGGGCCAGGCCACGATTTCGACCTGGTGGCCGACCTTCTCCAGATACCCGACAACGGACTCCGCCATGGCGGTCCGCTCGTCAGCACCAAAGGCCACTCGCACCGGGCCGAGCCTACAGGGGGCCCGATGTTCTAATGCTCTCCGAAGCGACCGGCACTCTGAGGGTCGGACGCTTTTCCTCTTGGGCTCGCCACGAAACAAACTTGGAACATGTCGTTGTCGTTGACCAGCCCTTTTGTCGAAGAAATTGCGTCAAGTTGTTTCGTAGCGAGCCCTTGGGCGGCCGTAGGATGACGACCCGATGGCCCGAGACGCAGAATTCCCAGGGCTGCCCGGGGGCAACTGGCTAGGCCACGAAGCCCTGCTGGTCCCGGTAAAGGCGTTCAGCGAGGCCAAACTGCGCTTGGCGCCGGCCCTTTCTGCGGCCAGCCGAGCGTCGTTGGCCCGGGCCATGGCCACGCGCGTCGTGCAGTCCGCGGGCGCCATGCCGGTCGCCGTCGTCTGCGATGACCGGGAGGTTGCGTCTTGGGCTCGCGAACTGGGTGCCCTGGTGATATGGGAGCCCGGACGCGGTCTCAACGGAGCCGTTCAAGAGGGAGTGTCGCGGCTCGCATCGTTAGGAGTCGGCTTGGTGGTGGTCGCCGCCGGCGACCTACCCCTGGCCACGGACTTGGGATGGGTCACCCGGTTTCCGGGAATCACGATCGTGCCCGACCGCAGGCGCGATGGGACCAACGTGATCTCCGTACCGTCCGCAGCCGGGTTCGCGTTCTCCTATGGCCCCGGATCGTTCTCGCGTCACCTCCAAGAAGCCAGGCGGCTCGGCACGGCCACCCGTGTGGTCCATTCGCCACTGTTGGCCTGGGACGTCGACGTCCCCGAAGATCTGGTCGGAGCCGAGGCGCTGCCTAAGGACTCGCAACGAGACAGCTGGGAGCACGTCCTCGTCCCTGACCAGCCCTTACGTTGAAGAGTTGCGTCAAGTTGTTTGGTGGCGAGCCCTAAGTGACCGACCCCGTGGCTCACGGATCCGTGACCGGTGTGCCCGGTCGCGATCTGCCCGTGCCATCGGTCGCGCTGGCCATCGGCGCTCACCCCGACGACATCGAGTTTGGTTGCGGCGGCACGCTGGCCAAGTGGTCGGCAAGCGGATGTCGCATACATCACCTGGTGTGCACCGATGGTTCGAAGGGATCGTGGGACCCAGACGTCGATCCGGCCCACCTGGTCTCTCTTCGCCGAGACGAGCAGCGCGAAGCTTCACGCCGCTTGGGAGGCGAGGGGGCCGTAACCTTCCTCGGATGGACAGACGGCGAGTTGGAGGCAGGACTGCTCCAACGACGAGAGGTCGCCTACTGGATTAGGCGCGTCCGACCGGAAGTCGTGCTCGGTCACGACCCTTGGCGCAGATACAGGCTTCATCCCGATCACAGGAATGCCGGATTCCTCACCACTGACGGGATCGTGGCGGCACGAGATCCTCATTTCTTTCCCGAGCAGAGCGAAAGGCCGCATCGACCCGGGACCCTCTTGCTATGGGAAGCCGACGAGCCAGATCACGTCGAGGACATCTCCGGGTTCGAGGACCGCAAGCTTCACGCCCTGCTCGCCCACCGAAGCCAGTTCCGCTCGACCATGCACATAGACGAATCCGACCAGCACGATTCGCGCGCCGTCGAGGACTTCGGCACTCGGATGAAGGAACGCCACGCCAAGGCCGGAGCGCCAGCGGGGCTGGATGCGGGCGAGGCGTTCAAGATAATGAGTGACTTGTAAGCAGGCGCTTCGCCCGCCCGCTCTGAGAGCGGGCGGGCTCGGTCGTCCTAAGCCTTCTTAGCCGCAGTCGCCCTCTTAGCAGGTGCCTTGCGAGCCACAGCCTTCTTGGCCACGCG
>PMHU01000273.1 GCA_003156795.1 Acidimicrobiaceae bacterium | reverse complement strand
GACTAAAGACTGACCATTGACACGACCACGGCACACAGGGTCAGGGCGATGAGAGCTGCGGTCGAGTACCCGCTGCGAGAAGGGAGATTGGAGGCGCTGCTGGCTCGAAGGCTCGGGATGAGAATCACGAACACGATCCCGACTGGGATTCGCGCCAGGAGTTGAAGGGAGGCGAATAGGAGTCCTGGTTTCAGATCACTTCGTTTGGGGAGTTGGAAGCCGAACGCATGGAACCATCCTCCACGTTCTCGTGCCACGCGCCTGCCCGCCATGAAGACTCCAGCTCCGAGTAGAAGCTCTCCAATCAATACTGCTGCTCCGCCATTCAGGGCCACGGCGATCACCGCGGTTAGGAGGAGGGCCGGGACTACTGCGCCGTAAGCCCAGGCGGCTTCCCCGGCTCCCCAAGGGATGCCGCTGGCTAGGTCCTCTGCGACTGCTCGGTCGAGAGAGCAATCCAAGTCGAGATGAGAGGGACCGCTAGCGTGGGCCGGTGTTGACGTCGGCGGCGCGAGGTGTTCCGTCCAGGCGAGACCGTCCCACCATCGCCGACCGCCGCCTCCGCCCGGGTCGAGATACCACCCCGGTGGACTGGGGCTGCTGAAGTGAGAGCCACCGGTAGATGTCATTGGCGTCTGGTCAACTCGGCTGCAGGCACAGTCGACAGGTCGCACAATTTCGATCACAACCGTCTGTTCGGAGTCGGTGAACGGTGTTCATGAACCTGTCATGGAGTAGTCGCCACCGAAGCTGGTTTGCAGAGTTATTTGGCCGGTGCTGGTTTCCCCGAAGCATTCTTGGTCGGTTAGGTGGAGCACGATCTGGTGATAGGTCCCGGGTGCTAGGAGATTGCCCCATGTGCTGCGGTCTTGGGGTTGGACGATGCCGCGGCCGTTCGGATCTATCACGACGATGGCGGTTTCCATGGTGGCGAACTGGACTTTTCCGCCGGGAACAACGAACATCGCACTCTGGTCGATGTCGCGGCGGGAGTAGGCGTCTTGGAATCCGTCTGACAGGTGGGTGCGATGACCGCTCAGGGTGTCCTGCGTTATCTCGGTCAGCACGTCGGTCGTGTACCACGATTGGGGTGTGGGAGGCTGGGTGTTGGTCTGGTCTGCTTGGTCGAGGTAGTCGGCGAGTTCACTGCCAGCGTTTATGACGTTGTCCGACATCGTGTCGCCCGAAGCGGTGACGAACTGGTTGTTCGCGGTACCGAAGATGGGACCGCTGTTCACGTAGGCGCCGATGAAAGCCACGAGCCACGGTTGGTTCGGCGCCGCCTGCATGAAGGCGACCTCTTTCACAAGCGGGGTGCCGTCGTAGTCTCGCCCTGACATCTCGGCCATGAAATACAGGGGGTAGCTGTCCTGGGCCGGGGCCGAGTAGTTGATAGCGGTATTGGCCGTCGGCCAGGCCCCGCATCCACAGTCGAAGTTTCCTGCGATCGCCCTTTGCACCTCCTTGGTGGACGTGGCCTGCATGCCAGACAAGTCGTTGGTGGCGAACGCGGTGGCGAAGGTCGTCCAAGTGGTCCGTATGACTCGCTGTTCGACGGCTGGCGTCAAGGACCCGGGACTCGCCTTGATGTTCAGCGGTGCTGGGACATATGGGGGAAGCAGATTGGTTGGGGGAGCCGGGCCGGCCAGCGTTGTCGAGACCGGTGGCGCGGTGATGGGAGCGACACCACTCGATTTCAGAGTGCCGGTCGAGTCGCGGTCGTCAACCGCCACGACCGAGGCGACCGCGACCGCGACCGCTAGCAAACCAGCGCAGACACCGACCGGCGCCCAGAAACCCGACGACCGGCGCCGAGGCGAGGAGGCCGGTAGTTGAGACGAGTACGGATCGCCTGTACCTGCCGGATCGCCTTGGCCAGGGGGAGGCCAAGATGGATCCGGCCACGAACGAGGTGGTCCAGACCAGGAAGACCCAGACGGAGGTGGCCCAGACGGGGGCTCGGACTCGTCACCCGAGGCCGAACCGGGCGGCTCGAACGTCACCGTGTCGGCTCCCGCACCTGGTCCTTATCGGACCATCCACCGAGAACCTTTAAACCGACACAGCTTCGAGAACCTCCCCACCCCTAGTCCCGGGCGATTCGATCGGCTACCAGGTCACGCCGATCTGGGCGCAATCCGCTTCAGTTAGGCCGCTACCACCGTGACGAGATCACCAAAGCGTGTGGGACTGCAGCGCACGCTCAGGAATGGCGACCTGCACGCTCCGCCTATCTGAGGCGTGGGAGGCTCAAGGTGGCGAGCAGGCAAACGCGGATTGCCGAATCAGGCGCGGTGCCTTGGTCGGCGCCATAACCGGGTGCGTGCACAATCTGGCGTGGTGCACGCCCTTAGGGCTCGTCGGGCGTTGACGGCGGGTGTGGTCGCTGTGGCCCTGTTTGCCATCACGGGGGCGACAATGGGGACTGCTGGCGCCGGCGCCGGCGCCGGGGTGGGTGTGATTGGGGAGCTCGTCGCTTAGTCGCTTAGCGCGAAGGCAGGGAGCCGTCCTGTCGGTGCTCGTGGTTTTCGTGGTCGCAGACTGGGGCTCCGGCCGTGTCCTCGGCGGGACCGGACTTCGTTGGCGACCTGAAGGTCAGGAGCGTTGCCGTTGCTAGGGACGGCTAACTTACTTGGAGGCGGCGATGTTGGTCGTCGCACGGCTGCATGGTGGGCGGCTCGAGCCTTCTGCCCATCCTACGATGAACCAGGCGACGTTGTAGGACTGGGTCACTTTGGCGGTGAGGTTGATAGTGAATCGGCTCTTGGGGGATAACGGTGGTTGGGGGCGTCGGGTTCGTGTCTGGGCTGTCATTCCGGTCGTGGCCGCTTGTTTGGTCGGTGGCGCGGGTTCGGTAGTGGCTAGTGTGGTGTGGCCGACGGCGGCGGAAGCGGCGAGTGTNNTACCCCGGTGGGTGGAGGCTGGGGGATTGTCGGGCGGGCTTTCGGTGTCGTGGCTCGCTCCGGACTCGAATGGCGGGTCGCCGATCATCGCTTACAAGGTGGTGGCGAGCGATGGTATGACGAAGTCGAAGTGCAAGACCAGCGGTGCGGCGTCCTGTGTCGTGAGCGGCTTGTCGATCGGACAGGTGTACTCAGTGACGGTGATGGCCCGCAACACCAGCGGGTGGGGTCCGGCGTCACCACCTGTGACTGCAGCGGCGGAGGTCATGGATGCGGCGAGCGTGATCGGCCAAGGCGCTGGTGCGGGGTATTGCGCCGTGACCCCCGCGGGCGGGGTGGATTGTTGGGGAAGAGGCGCAAACGGTCAGCTTGGCAANNATCGTCACGCTTCTGGGGGCTCCGCTGTTCCTGTCACCGTCGAGGGTGTGGGCGGCGTCGGCACGCTCGGTGGAGTCGCGAGTTTGGCGAGCAGCGGCGAGAATTTCTGCGCGTTATTGACCTCGGGCGGGGTTGACTGCTGGGGTTTTAATGGGTCCTACGGCAACCTGGGCGACGGGGCGACCACCGATTCAGCTGTGCCGGAGGAGGTGGTGGGTGTCGGTGGCAGTGGCGCTCTTAGCGGGGTCACAGCGCNNTTACAGCGCTGGCAGGCGACGGCGAGGGCTATTGCGCGCTTCTGACCTCGGGCGGTGTCGACTGCTGGGGCTACGGCGAGTATGGCGAGATCGGCGACGGGTCGTTCACCGATTCAGATGTACCGGAGATGGTCGAAGGTGTCGGCGGGACCGGCACGCTCGCCGGCGTCGAAAGTATCGTCGGCTTTGGCAACGGCTATTGCGCTCTGCTCAACTCGGGCCAAGTGGCCTGCTGGGGCGAGGGCACCTTCGGCTCGCTTGGTGATGGCTCATTCAGCGATTCTGCGATGCCAATGCTGGTCGAGGGGGCCGACGG
>PMHU01000234.1 GCA_003156795.1 Acidimicrobiaceae bacterium | reverse complement strand
CACCCACTTGCCGTCGATGAAGAGCTTCCGCTTTGTCGCGATGAAGTCATCGACGCGCTTGTCCAAGGCAATGGTCATGATCCCCCCTCCCCCGCCGTCTTGGCGTGGGAAATCGTGGATGTCGAGCTACGCCGAACGGTAGGCCGGGACTGACCGGGGAACCTCCGGGTGCTCGATCTGAGATTACCACCTCCGACCAACTAAGCAACCCCGACGCCCGACCAATACCACACAAGTTCGTCAGGCGTTCTAGTGTGCCGACCTGCCTCCTGGGCCTGCCTTGAGCCACCTCGCGGAGGCTTTCTCTCAAGCGTTGAGCGTCGTTGCTTGTGGTACATCTACTTTGGCGGTCTCTGTGCTGTCGGAGGCTCGAGAGTGAGCTGTCCGGTGCTCGCTTCGAAGTCGAAGAGTTCCCCGTAGCGGCCCCATTGGATGGCGATATCCAGCTGTCGTCGCACCTCCTCTTCGGAAAAGCCACGCCGCAAGAGATCAAGGAAGAAGCCTTCGCCTAGCGTCCCGTCTTTGGTCGAGCGGAGACTCCGGCATATCGCTCGCACCAGGGGCGCCCGTGCTTCAGCCTGGCGGGCAAATATCTCTTTGGAAACCAGGATGTCGGCCGAGACGAACTCGCGCCCCTGTTCGGTTATTTCAATGTCAGCGTCGGCTACCTCTGCGAGTCCGAGCAATTGGGCCGCGTCGACCAGGGGAAGTAGATCATCCACTTCGAAGGTGAGGTCGTGGGCCAACCGGGGTAGATCTTCTCGACCTCCCCGTGCTTCGAGGATCTCGAGCAATCCCGACATCCCTCCGACGGTCGCCTCGGGCAAGGGCACTTCGGTTGGGGTGCCTTCCCCGGGTGACACTGCCGTCACGATTTCGGCCGCGGCCCCGGTGGAGCTCCCCGTCATGATGGCGTAGATCTCGTCGACCAGCGCACCGAACGCGTCGTCGTGGCGGTTCCTTGGTTGGGCGAACGGACAGGCGATCTCTGAGCGAAGACGGCCCGGGTTCGAAGTGATGACGAAGATGCGATCGGCCAAGATGACTGCCTCTTCGATGTTATGAGTGACGATGAGCATGGCTTTGGTCGGAAAGTCGTGCTCCGACCAAAGTCGCAAGAGCTCGGCCCGCAGGTTCTGGGCCGTGAGCACGTCTAAGGCAGAAAACGGCTCATCCATCAAGAGAGCATCGGGTTCGACCACCAGGGCTCGGGCAAAACCCACCCGCTGGCGCATCCCGCCTGAGAGTTCTTTCGGGTAGGCGGACTCGAAGCCATCGAGGCCAATGCGGTCGATAGCCGCTTCAGCCCGTTGCTTGCGCTCGGCCGCCCCCACCCCCTGAGCCTCCAATCCGAGCTCGACGTTTTGCGACACTGTCAGCCAGGGCAGCAGAGCAAAGCTCTGAAACACCATGGACACGCCGGGATTGGCCCCGTTGAGTGGTGTGCCCCGGTAGGAGACCTGCCCCGAGGTGGGGGCAATGAGCCCGGCGATACAGCGCAGCAGCGTGCTCTTACCTGATCCGGAGCGTCCGAGAAGGGCCACGATCTCGCCCTCGTGTAGAGAGAGCGAAATGTCTTCGAGGACAGTTAGTGGACTTCCGTCGGGTGAGGTGAAGGTTTTGTTCACATGTGACACCTCGATGATCGGTGGGGTGTTGTGAGCCGCTGGAGACCCTTCGGCAGAAGGAGCGATGGACGTCACATCGAATACCTGCTTTCGGCCAGGCGGTACAACCGGCGCCAGAAGACCCGGTTGACCACGACGACGAAGATGCTCATGACCAGACCGGCGGCGAGGAGAAAGGCAAACTTTCCCTCTATCGATTGGACGGCGATGTAGTTGCCTAGACCGACCGCGTGCAGCGTGGTGTGATGCCACGTAACGAACTCGGCCACGATGGAAGCATTCCAAGCCCCTCCCGCGGCCGTGATACCGCCGGTCACGTAGTAGGGGAAGATGGCGGGCAAGATGATGCGCCGCCACCGCAGGCGCCTGGTCAGCTGCATGTTCGAGCCCATCTCCCGTAGATCGTTGGGGATCGAGCTGGCCCCGGCAATGACGTTGAAGAGGATGTACCACTGCGCACCCAGCATCATCAGCAGGATGGCACCGACACTGAGCGAGACGTGCAGCTTGATGAAGACCAGCGTGATGAGGGGAAACAGCAGGATGGCCGGAAAGCTGGCCAGAATCTGGACTACGGGTTGGGCGTAGCGGGACAACTTCGGGTCCATGCCGATCTTGACGCCGATCGGCACCCAAATCAGGGTGGACGCAGTGAGGAGAATGACGACTCGGGCGAACGTCGCCAGACCGAGACCAAAGAGGTAAGGAAAGTGGGCGAACCCGACGTGGCTCGAGAGGTAGGACAGTCCGGCGTAGGCGCCTAGAGCTGAGACCCCGCAGATCAGCAGCCAAAAGGCGCCGTCGCCAAGACGCTTGCGCCGAGCGTCGATGGCCAGGGGGTATTCGGCGAGGCCGAAGGGACGCGTCACCCGGTCAAGGGCTCGACCGATCGGGTGCGAGACACGACCGAGCAACCCAGGAATGCTGGATCGACGCAAGACGTTCAGGACCACGCTGTGGGGGGTGTCCGATGATGCAGAGTTCTCGATTCGGAACTTCTCAGCCCAGGCCACGAGAGGACGGAAGACGAGGAAGTTCGTTCCCACGACGATGATCACCATGGCCACGATGGCGATGATCACCTTGCCAAACGACCCCTGCTCAACTGCGGCGCCCATGAAACTGCCGATGCCCGGTAGTTCAATCGGGGTACTCGTGCCGTGAACGAAGACCGTGACGGCCTCAGAAGCGGTGAGGAAGAACCATCCTCCGCCCATCGACATCATGGCGTTCCATACCAGCCCGATCATTGACGACGGCACGTCGAGCTTCCAGAAGCGCTGCCACTTGGTCAGCCGGTACATGCGAGCCGCCTCGTCCAACTCGGTCGGCTGCGAGATGAGCGAGTGGTAGAAGCTGAAGGTCATGTTCCACGCCTGCGAGGTGAAGATGACAAAGATCGACGCCGCTTCTACCCCAAGCAGGCTGCCCGAGAACAGGTTGATAAAAATGGCCAGAGAGAACGGTAGAAACACCAGTATCGGAATCGACTGGAGGATGTCTAGGATCGGCACCAGGATCTTCTGCGCACGGGGCAGCCGGGCCGCAGCCGTTCCGTAGATGAAGGTGAAGATGGTCGAAACTCCCAGTGCGATGAACATGCGCACGAGGGACCGAGCCGCGTAATACGGCAGGTTTGAGAGGTCCGTCGAGATCTGTTCGCTCGAATGGCCAGGGGTGAAGTTCACGGTCATCGAGCGCCCGAGACGGACCGCGACGTAAAGCAGAGCGAGCATGACGAATCCAACGAATACGTCTGCGGGACTCAGCGAAGGGCGGCGGAGCACGGCCCGAGCCGGAATGGATGGGCGACTCGGCACGGGCGTTCACCTCCTGCTCGACCAGGTAGGACGACTCTTGACGGCGCTGGCCGTCATGGTCAGCGGGTTGAGAAAGGAGCAAGGTTACTGGCCGGGACTCAAAGCCCTCCTCGCTGTCTAAGCAGTGGGCAGCAGTCCGCCGCCCGCCGCGTCGCCGCCGTTGCGGGCCCTTCGGGTGAGCGTGAGGCTGTGCGGGGTCGGGGGCGTAGTCGGATCTGCCGGTGAAATTTGGTCGACCGTGTTGTACCAAGTGCCCTCGGCCGGGGCGACCGGGCCTTCTAGCAATGGGTCCTTGGTCCGGACCATCCAGTCGTGCAACCGGCCCTTCAGATCGGTGAGTACGCCGGCCAGCGCGGCGTCGCCGATGCGGTTGGTGCCCTCGCTGGGATCGAGCCATAGATCGAACAGCGACTCCCGGGGTGGATCGATCTCGGCCCAACCGGAGCTGAGAATCACGTCCTTGGTCGGACTGTCGTCGACGTTGGCGGGGACCCGGCCGGGATGGCTCTCGTCGAATCGCCGCATGTACTTGTAGCGCGCCGTCCGCACCGCTCGCTGGGGCTCGTAGGCGGCGTGGTAGGTGACCTCGGCGAAGATCTCCTGGTGCAACTCGTCGATGTCGCCCCGCACGAGCGGCAGAAGCGACACCCCTTCCAGCCACGCCGGTGGATCGATGCCGGCGACATCGCAGATGGTGGGAAAAATATCGAGGTGGCTCACGATCGGATCGAAGACCCGGCCTCGTTCGAAACCGCCGGGACCGCGCATCAGGAGCATCACCCCGATACCCCGGTCGTACATGGTCGCCTTGGCGTCAGGAAACGCAAGGCCGTGGTCGGTCGTCATTATCACGAGAGTGTTGACGACCAGATCGTTCTCCTCGAGCGCATTCAAGACCGTGCCAATACCCTGATCGAGCGACCGGGCGCTGGCCTTAAACGAAGCCATGTCGCGGCGGGTCTTCGAGGTATCGACGACATTCTCTGGCGGGCGTGAATACAGGGCGTCGCGTACTGAGGACGGTTCGAAATATTCGCGGTGCGTCTCGAAGAATCCGACGGAGATAAAGAATGGCTGGTCGGCCTGAGCCCGTTCCGCAATCAGCCGAGCAGCAGCCGGAGCGACGTCCCGCACCTTGGTGCTATCGAGGTCGACTACGTGGTCGTAGCCGACCTCACCCGGGTCAGCGGAGACGTGCTGCTCGCCGATCAAACCTGACCAGTAACCCGCCGATCGCAGCACGTTCACGATATGGCGTTCGGGGTACTTGAGACGGTAGCCGCGGTGGGCCAGGCCGAGCATGCCGGTCGCATGGGTGCACTGCCCCGTCAGAAGAGAAGCCCGGGACCCCGAACATACCGGGGCGGCGCAGAAAGCCTGGCGAAACAGAACGCCCTGGTCGGCCAAGTGCTGGATGTTTGGTGTCGGTACCGGATAGCCGTAGGGCTGCACGTAACGGCCGGTGTCGTGCGAGTGAATGTATAAGAGGTTGGGCAGGACCATGGCGATCGACTTTACGCGTCCGGGTTGATTGTCTACTAATATGGTAGACATTGTGGGAGTACCATGAGTGAGTCGTACCTGCGGGTGGAAGGGATCTCCTACCTCGTTTGTGCCACCCAGCGCAGTGGCAGCACCCTACTGTGTGAGTTGCTCAAAGGGTCCGAGGTAGCGGGCGTGCCCGACGAATACTTCGAGGCGCTCCGCACGACGGGGCTGCCCCGACAACCGAGGCAGTACTTCCCGGACCCGGTGCCGGCCGACATCGCCGAGCGGCTCGCCCCGACCGAACCGGGCCGGCCCGAACAACCCGGAGACTTCGAGGGTTGGTTCACGTATGTGCTACAGCGAGGGACGTCGCGCAACGGTGTATTTGGCGCCAAGATGATGTGGAATTATTTCGACGACTTCCGCAGCCGGGTCAAGGAACTGCCCGGGCTCGGCGACATCACGTTCAGCCAGGCGCTCGACATCATCTTCCCGCAACTGCGCATCGTCTTCGTCCGCCGGCGCAACAAGGTGGCCCAGGCAGTTTCTCTGTGGAAGGCCATCCAGACCCAGCAGTGGCGCAACGAGGACGAGTCCTCTCGGGATGACCCGTCCGTCGAATATCACTACCCGGCGCTCAAACATCTCGTCAACGAACTGCACCTTTGGGATGCCCGCTGGGAGGATTGGTTCCACGCCACCGGCCGCGAACCGATACGCGTCATCTACGAGGACTTCGTCGACACCCGGGCGGCAACCCTAGGCCGAGTGCTCGACGCCCTCGGCATCGACCCGCGCGAACCCGACAGCCACACGGGTCCGATGAAGCGCCAGGCCGACGACCTGTCCCTCGACTGGGTCTCGCGATTCCGTCAGGACGACGCCGAGAACCAGCTCACTGCCTGACATACAGCCGTATCCGGCTGTTCCTAAGTGATTCCACAAGGATCTGATCACAGCTTCCCGAGCGGCCTTGCCGCCGCCGCCGCCGCCCGGCACCCCGAAGGGCGCTAGGCGGCGGCGTGGAAGCCAAGTCTTTTCCGGTTCCGCCCGGATCCGGCGGCGACCGTTAGGAACCGGGGTTGACGGTCACGGTGGCGGGCGACTGGCTGTTGTCGCTGCCGCTGTAGTTGCTGTCGCCCGGGTAGGTGGCCACGGCATTGTATGTGTCCGGTGTCGCGCCCGTTGTGTCCCAAGCGTAGGTGGTTGAGCCACCGCTCAGGCTCTGCGAGCCGAGGTCGACCACGGTATCGGTGTTCTGACCCGTGAGGACCAGGTCGGTGATGGAACCGCTCGGGTCGCTGCAGTCACCGCAGGCGCTCGAGACGTCGACGATGAAGTTGACCGTGGTACCTGCCGTGACCGACGACTGGTCCGGAGTCACCGTGACAGTCGGGGTATATGTGCCGACCGTTTGTGTGACCGCCGTGTTGCTGGTGCTGTAGTCGGTGGTCCCGCCGTAGGTGACGGTCAGGTTGTCGCTCCCTCCGGGAAGGTTGTCGGGAAGGTTTACGATCACAGATCCACCTGAAAGAGTCCCGGTACCGACCGTATTGTTCCCGGAGTCGGTTATCGTGACGGTCCCTGTGGGAGTGCCGGCTCCGGGCGCAGTGGCTGCCACGGTTACGTCGATGGATCCAGCCGTGCCGTATATGGTCGAGCCAGTGGACGACGCTGAAGTCGTGGTGCCGGCCGCGGTGACCGTGAGCCCCGTCGTCCCCGTGACGCCCGCGAGTTCGGCGGAGACGCTAAGGGTCCCCGGGTTCAACGCGCTCGCCAAACCGCTGCCCGAGACGGTGGCGGTAGAAGGGCCGTTGCCCGCCCACTGCACATAGGGGCTGATGACGTGCGTGCCGTCAGGGTAGGTACCGGTGGCGGCGTACTGGAGCGTGTCGCCCACCGGGATGCTGTCGGCACCCGGCGTCACCGAGATCGCAGATGGCACCGACACCGAGGTGTTGCTGGAACCCTGGCTCGGGAGGGGGTTGCAGCTGGGACACCCGACCGTGAGAGTCTGGGAGCCGGGCGCGTAGAAGAGCACGCCGGCGAAGCTGTGAACTCCGTGGTCGGTCGCCGGCACGAAGGTGTACGGCGCCGGGACTGTGGCGCCGGTGTCGGTGGTCCCGAACTTGACGGTGCCCGAGAACGTCGGCACCACGTTGCCGAACGCGTCCTCGGCCGAGACCACGACGGATCCGAAGGCGACATCCGTGTCCGTTGCGCTCGGAACGCCCGTCAACGCCAGATTCGCCACAGGACCGGGCGAGACGGTGATGGTGGGCGGCGAGATAATCGGCGCCGCGGTGGTCGTAGCCACCACCTGGTAGACGCCTGCGGTCGATGGGACGACCTCGTTGGAACTGGTAAGAGTGAAAATTCCGTGGGCGCTACAAGAGAAGCTCACCTTGATCTTCTGCTTCTTGACCGACTTGACCGACGCGCTGGCGCACCCGGCGCCGGCCGTGGCCGCCTGGTTCGCCAACAGCGGTGCAGAGAAACCTGAGGGCAACGGGATGACGAGCTGGGCCCCCGAGGCGGTGTTGCCCGAAGTGAAGGTCCAAGTGAAGGTGGTTGCCCGGCTGGCGCTCACGGTTGCCGGCAGCGTGACCGAAGTCGGAGAGACCTGGAGCGTGCTCGCCGTAGGCCCGGAGGCTGAGGCCGGTGAGGCTCCCAGGACTCCCGCAACGAGGGCTCCAATCGCAGCTACTGCACCGGCCCTCCCCGCGAATCCTGGCCCCCGTCCAAATCGGGCTATCGACCTCATTCTGTGCGCTCCCTTCATTAAATTTCACTGGCCCGGAGAGCAGTTAGACATTGTCGTCCGCGCGCGCCCCGTCCTTCGCCCCATTAGCTATGAAATCACTATATCTAGTAGTTAACTAGGAATTCAAGATCGGGTAGTTGACACCGGTAAATCAAGAAGCGATCTGCGTTTGGCCGCTGGGCTAGCGCTGGGATCGCGCTCTGGGCGGAGCGGCGCCCACCGGACCCGGCGCGGGTCCGACAGCTCAGCCTGGAGCTGGATCGCCCGGACGGGTGGTCCCCGGTTGGATTCGGACGGCTTGGAACCCTCCGGAAAGGTCGGTCACATTGGTAAGCCCGAGGTCGGCGAGGCTGGCGGCAGCAAAGCTGGATGCGTAGCCCTCGTCGCACACGATGACGATCCTCCTTGTCGGATCGTCCACAGTGCCGAGCCGGTGGTCGCTGGTCGGGTCGAGGCGCCACTCGAGGACGTTGCGATCGATTACCACCGCCCCATCGAGGAGCCCGTCTCGGTGGCGAAGCTCATGAGGCCGTATGTCGACGATGAGTGCTCCGCTCGCCCGCTCTTGTTGCAACGCGGCCGGGGCTACGCGTGGTGCTATGCGTTGGCGGGCTGCCGCCAGAGCGACATCGACAGCAGATCCTTTCGTCGTCATTGAGAGGCCTCCTCGGAGGCACGCCATGTACCTTCTGGCAAGGGGAGGTCGTCGGTTTGAGCAAATTCGCCGGTACCAGCGGGCGTGGCTGTGTAGAACGACATCGTCACCAGAGGTGGAGAGTAGACGTGGATGCTGTAGGCGGTGGTGTCGCTGGCAAGCACGTCGTGGATCACTCCCCTATCGACCAGGACGGCCTCGCCGGCCCGGACGGTGCGTTGTTCGGGGATCGGCCCGTTCCAGCGGAGTTCGGTGAGCGTGCCTTTGATGACGGCGAACACTCCGACCGACTCTCCGTGATCGTGCGGGCCCACCCGAGTGCCAGGCGGCCACTTGAGGAGCCACACGTCGCAAGACGGAGTTGCGAGGAGTAGCACTCCGCTTCTGCGGTCCTCAGGTTCTTCGGATGGCAATCCCTCACTGGCCGTCCCGGAGACACTGNNCTCTCGAAAATCGGCTCGCCGTCGCGCCATAGCCGATCTTCCACAGGTCTGGGTGCGTTCTCCGTGGTGGTAGGAGCACCACTCCTGATCGTCATAACGCACCGACCCTGTCCAAGAGCTCCGACGAGCATTCCGCCACGGTTCGGGCCTGGTCGCGTATCTCGGGGATAGCGGTGGTCTCCCAGGCGACACCTCTTCGGAGAGGTCCGACGAGCCACAGCTTGGAGTCTGTCCCCGGAAGGCAGCCCCTCCGGTCGGAATCGATCCCGAGGGCGTGCGGCCCGGCTTTGACGATGCGCTGGGCCAACAGGGACCGAATCAGCGGATGGGTCGTCTCTCGGATGTCGCGACTTGCACCGGTGCAATTCACCACGGCCCCCACGCGAAGGGTATGGCGACCTACCTGGACCTCAATGTGGGACCGATGCTGACGCACGACGGCGACCCGTNNTCACCTCGAAGTGCCGGTACACGAGCCGCAGGAAGCGCTCCTGCTCGGAGGCCGGGAGAGACTGCCAGAGACCATCGAAGTGCGGTCTCAGCGCGTCAAAGAGTGGTACCCACCCGCCGAGCTCCTCCGCTCGAGATCGGGCCCATGCCAACATCTCGCTGATCGACCCCAGGTCAAACGGCGGATGCACTTCAGAATGCTTCACGGCCTGCTCGTGGTGCGCGGCCGGCAGCAGACCGTGCCGCGAGACCGCAACTATCGGACCGTGCCCAGCGGAGTGCAGACTCAAGGAGACGTCGACTGCCGTCAGACCCGAACCGACGAGGAGGACGGGTAGGCCCTCCCGGATTCCCCGGAACGCTCCAAGCGTCCACGGATCACGTATGAAGCGCCGGTCTCCGTACTCAGCGCGTTCAGGCCAAGTTGTCGGCGAAGCACCCGGGGCGAGGACAACCCGATCCGCGCTGAACCGAGCCCCGGTTGACAATCCGAGGCGGACCTTGCCTCCCGACGGGGAGACGTCAACCACATTCGCTCGAATGTGCTCTACGTCCTCCGTGAGCGAGGAAAGATAAGCACCGTAGGCCGACCGCGGCAGGAACCCCGAAGCGACGGAGAGTCCTCGCCCGGAGGCCCACTTTGCGAAGTGGGTGGGCTCGTCGCACCACGCGCTGAGGCGCTCCGCCCTCACGTTCAGAAGATGATGTGAGTCGCCCGTGCTGTAGGCAACGCCACCTCCCAGACGCGAGCGGGGTTCGATCACGACGACGCGCACCAGTCCTGGCGCGCTCTCCCTGATCTGGAGCGCGGTCAACGCTCCGGATGCCCCACCACCGACTATGGCTATCACTTGCTCCGCTCGCCCCATGATTGAACCCGCCCCAATGATTGAACTTGCCTCCTACAAGTCCATTAAATCACTAGCATCGATCGTTTACATAGATTTTTTTCCTCCTTTTTCGTATGACCTGGATAGGTCGACCCCGACAAGCGGGATGAGAAGTCGGTGGGTGACTCGCGCGGCCGACGTCCTCGAACGGTTCCGCGTAGTTGCACCAGGTCGCCGGCCGGGACGTCAGGGGAAGATCGGCGAGCTACCCGAGAGCCTTCGACATCCGAGTACTCCGGTCAACCGAAGGTGAAGTCGTAGGCCTGGACTCCCGGGGAGACGGTCAGCGTCAACTGAGCGGTGGTCGTAGAAGTCGCTTCGAACAAGGTGTAGAGCTTCGGCACGCCTGCGACGTCGATCGTCTTGGTGGACTCCCCGTTGATCGAGACCTGTACGCTCCCCGACCCGCCCATCACTAGATACACGTCCTCGGCGACGAACCCCAGCTCCATTTGGGCGTTCGGTCCGGCGGTGGCCTCTTCGGCCCCCTCGTCCCAGGTCCCGGCCAGGGCCAGCCCTCCGACCGGCAACGACGAAGGGAACTGGTAGACGGCGGGCGCGCCTTCGGTCACATTGGAGTTGAGGAGGTACTGAGCTTGGTCGTAGCCCACGTAGGTCTCTGGACTCAACTCGCCGGCAGGGGTCCGATTAGGAACGTCGGTTGCCGACGGAAGGACGATGCCAGGATGGGCCGCAACCAGTAGCTGGCGGATCAGGCTCTCGGTGTCGGAGTAACCTCCCTCGCCGAAGCTGACATGGCGAACGTCGCCTTGGGCGTCGATCAGATAGTCGGCGGGCCAGTACTCGTTATCGTAGGCATCCCAGGTCTTGTAGTCGTCGTCTACGGCTACAGGGTATTTGACCCCGAGAGCGGCTGATTGGCTTCTCACGTTGGACACCACGTGTTCGAAGTTGAACTCCGGGGTGTGCACGCCGACGATCACGAATCCGTCCTGGGCGTAGTCCCGGTACCAGGCTTCGACGTGGGGCAACGTGCGCTGACAGTTGATACACGAGTAGGTCCAGAAGTCCACGAGGACCACCTTGCCCCTGAGCTGGGCCAAGCTCAGGGCTTGTCCGCCCGGGGTGTTCAACCACGCGGTTATACCCGTGAAATTTGGGGCGGGGCCGCAGTTGATGAGACTCGTCGCCGTGGAACTGCACTTGGCCAGATCGGCTACACCAGGCTTCCGGCCCTCGTTTTCGCCCTCGACTGCGGCGAGCTGCCTGCGGACCTGGCCGCCGGTCTGGCCGACAGTGGTGTATCCAGGCAGGTCCTTTTGCAGGCTAGAAAAGGAGTTCAGTCCGATGGTGAGCGCCATGATCAGGACGATCACGCCGCTGACCTGTCGGACTCGGCTTGCGTGGCGCCGCAGCGCGGAGGCCCTTTGGGCCAGTTGACTGCCGGCCACAGCTACTACCAACAACGGCACGGCCACCCCTAGGCCGAAAGCGGCAGTGAGAAACACCGCCGTCCAACCGACCTCGTGTTTGGCGCCGGCAACGGTGATGGCACTGAGAATTGGGCCGGCACACGGCACGAAGACCAAACCAAGAGCCAGCCCAACGACGAACGCGCCGGCGTCGCCATTCGGCTGCCGAGCGCTGACTCGGGCGAAGGGACGCTCGAGCAGGACCGACAACGGAGGAAAGAGGAAACTCACTCCGACCACGACTAGCAGGATGATTCCGGCATCACGCAAGAACTCTTGGGGCAAGCCGAGGGCCGAAATTATCTCCGAACCCGCCAGGACCACGACGCTGAAACTGACCACCAAACCGGCGACCACCCACACCGGCCGAGCCTGCCTCCGCCATCGGTTCATCTCAGGGCCGTCGACCGCCTCGGTCTCAAGCGCTCGATGTGACGTGGCCCCACCGCTCGTCGTGGTGAGCGCCGTCCCCGGACGAGCACCGCTGGTAGCAGAGGCTCCGGCTACCAGGATCACCGGCAGCACCGGGAGGATGCACGGCGAGATCCCACACACAACCCCGGCGACAAAACCGATCGTCAAAAGCTCGATCATGCAACCTCCTGTAGGTCAACACACCTAATGACCGACCAGCAAGTATCTACGACCATCTCGAGCTCAGGACATCACCTGCCACAAGCCCGGGACGCCGACCCCATGACGACCTCCAGGATGGAGTCAGGTGAGCCCCAAGTGAGGACAGGGTGGCGCCTCTAGGTATCGCCTCGCTCCCTTCCGCCCGCCCGTGTTTCATGCCAGAGCGACTGTCGGGGCACGGGAAGCCGGTCTTCGGTGCGCACCTGGTGGGGCGTTCTCTCGACGTGGAGGTGCCTCTCCGACAAGGCTCGGCCTTGGGTCATAGTGTGAGGGAATGACTCGTCTCGGTTACCAGATCCCGAACTTCACCTACCCCGGCGTCAGCCCGGCGGACCTTTTCCCCACGGTCGTGCGACAAGCCCGGGCGGCCGAAGCCTCAGGCTTCGACACGGTGCTGGTCATGGACCACTTCTACCAGCTACCGATGCTCGGGCCCCCCGAGAACGAAATGTTCGAGTGCTACACCCTACTGTCGGCATTGGCCCAGCACACCGAACAGGTCCGGCTCTCCGCGCTGGTCACCGGCAACACCTACCGCAACCCCGCCCTACTGGCCAAGGAGGTGACGACGCTCGATCACGTCTCCAGTGGCCGGGCCCAACTCGGCATTGGCGCCGGCTGGTTCGAGCTCGAGCACGACAGCCTCGGCTTCGAGTTCGGGACGTTCACCGATCGCTTCTCCAAACTGGAGGAGTCTCTTCAGATCATTCGGGGGATGCTCGCCGGCAGCCGTCCCAGCTTCGATGGCCGCTGGTACCGGGTCGACGACGCCATCAACTCGCCCGCTCCGCGTTCGAAGATCCCCATCATGATCGGCGGCGGAGGGGAGAAGAAGACTCTTCGGCTGGTGGCTCTCTATGGGGACGAGTCGAACATCATCTGCCAGCCGAACGAGATCAACCGCAAGCTCGACGCCCTGGCTGGGCACTGCGAATCAGTCGGACGGGATCGCTCCGAAGTGGTGGTTAGCCTCCAGGCCAACTGCTGCATAGCCCCGACCCACGAACAGGCCATCGCCGAAGCCGACGCCTTTCTGACCAGCAGGGGGATCGACATGGCGTCGCTGAGCGAAACCGAAGCCAACCAGATCCGCTCCCTCATTGTCCTCGGCGACCCCGACGAGGTAGGAGAGACCTTCACCAACCGGATGATCGACGGCGTAGACGGCTTCACCGTCAACTCCCCCGCCAACGGCCACATCGAAGGACGGGTCGAACTCCTCGGTGAGGTACTCCGGAAAGTCGTCGGTATCTAGAGAGAAGCTCCGGGAGGGCGTTCGTCCAACGCGCCGGGCGCAACCATAACGATGCTTTTCGGAGCAGGCGGTACAGGGCAAACCGCGCTCGGGACGGTCGACGGTGGAGCACTATCGAGAAGCGCTGCATCGGCATCATCGTCACATCCCACCGCCTCTTTGCCTGATCCACCCCAGGGGAGAAGTTGACACTCTCTAGGTGCCGGTCTATCGCTGACTTGATGGCTCGTGTTTTGGTGTAGGTCATCACGCTGTAGTGGGACCATCCGGGATCGAATCCGGAGTAGTAGAGGTACAGCCAACCATCCATCTCAAAGTTGACGTGCACGGCCACAGCAGACCCACGGGCCTCGCAAACGCTGATGCTGAGTAGCCCGGCTTCTGCCATTCGCCGTGACACCCTCCTGAGGAAGAGCTGCGCCGAGGGGCGGACGAAATGGTCGGCATGTGAGGGACCGCTGGAAGCTTCGGCTCGGGCGCGGTGCAAACGGAAGAAGTCGTCGAGGACCGCTTCGAGGCCGGTAACTGTGCGATGTTCCCGGTAGGAGTATTCGACACCATCTCGCCGAGGGGCGTTATAGGAGCGTCGAATGCTCTCTTTGACGTTGCGCCGCAATCTGGAGCGTAGCGCCTCCCAGCTTTCGTCAAGCCGCATGACCGGAACTTCAGAAACGCTCTCGACCGACGTGCGGACATTGACCCGGGCCCGACGCAGAGCTTGCTGCCACGCGTCAATGTCATCGCCGAAAGCCATGACCTCGATCCAATCCCACTCGGTTCTCTGCCAGAGGTACTCGACGGTTGCCGCGAGAGCATCCGAAGCATGGGCTTGGTCGATCAGCAGGGAACCCATCTCCAACAAATTCCAACCCCACCGGGGACCAAGCAGCTGGAGATTCTCGGACCGCACCCCGGGCGCCGGTAAAGACGGGCCACGGCAGAACGGGGCAATGGCGACCGGCCTCGATCCGTGATGGACCACGACGGTGATCAGCTGGTCGTCCCAGAACAGACGGGCCCATTCCGAAACCCATTCCCAGCTCAAGAACGGGATGCCGGTACGGGCGCGCCGGGCCAGGTCCCGCCAGTCCGACTCCAGACCGAAGAAAGCATCCACGCCTTCAAGGCAACTGGCGCGCAGCTCGGCACCGAGCGGTAGATCCCTGTCCATAGAGTCGAAGTTAGTTGTCCTCACAACCGGGACCCGCTGAGGGGACAACTGGAGCTCGAGGCTGTCAGGGTCCCCTGACTCCACGCGTTCCAGGCGGCCGCCCGGCAAAGCTACCGACACCGAACTCAGGCCCGGCGGGGCTCCGTCGCCCGCGACGAGTCTACGGCTCAAGCACTTAGGACGCGCAACTCCCCGGGGGATTCGGTCGGCGCAATACCGAAGCACCGATGACCCATCAAGAGCACTCAGCCGGTAACCCCAAGCTTGTCAGCACCGGGGACAATGACAAACCCGGGGGTGGCTGGCCTGCTTGATACTTCGGGCCCGGTCCCGGTCACAGACGGGTGGCGGTCGGTCACAAGCGATGGGCTTGGTGTGCGTGTCGATCGCCATTGTGTCCGGAGCCGGTCAGGCCGTGGTGGAGCAGCCCGGTGATGGTGTCTATGGCCTCGTCGTCTGGGAGAGCGCGGCCGATGGGCTCCCCGCTCCCGGCGATCCACACCTCACAGAAACCTTCGAGCAACGCGTTGAAGGCCGACGCCAACACGGCCGGATCGCCGGGTAACTCGATCCCCGCGGCCCGGAGGCGCTCGAAGTGCTCCCGCATGGTCTGCAGCTCGACGTGCCGGATTTGCGCCAACTGCTCGGCGAACCCGGGGTTTACTAGCGCGGCCTGACCCAGCGCCCGGATTTCAGGCAGGTGGGCCCGATAGGTGTGCCAGTACACCGCCACCCGAGCCCGAAGCGCCGGTTCCTGCGACAGATCATCACCCGCCTCGTGAACGGCCAGCTCGTCGCCGGCCTCGGCTGTGAAGTCGGCCAGGAGGGCCTTGAGTATCTCCTCCTTGTCAGAAAAGTGCCTATAGAACGAGCCGACAGATCGGCCCGCTTCTGTCGTGATGTCGGTGATCTTCGCTTCGAGGTAGCCCTTGCGGGCGAAGACCCGGCGGGCCGCCTCCTTCAGCAACACCTCAGTCTGTGCCGCCCTCGCCCTTCGGCCACCCCCGGTCGGTGCTCCTGTGGACACGCGCCGCTCCTTGACAACTCCGAATCTTGATGAAACAATATTCGACGAATCTCAGTTCACTGAAGTGGGATTCTACAAATAGGGTAACCCGTCGGGAGAGCGAGGGTCATGAACACCGCACACAACAGAGACGTCGAGATCGTCTACGAGACGTTCGGCCGCCCCGACGGATCACCGCTGCTCCTCATCAGCGGTACAGGAGCGCAAATGCTTGTCTGGCCCGAGGACCTCTGCGACGCGCTGGTCGACCGTGGCTTACAAGTCACGAGATTCGACAACCGCGACTCGGGCCGGTCCACGCACCTGACGGGTGCGCGGGCGCCCGGGTGGCTCAGGACGATGCTCCGCCGCTCGGTGGCGCCCTATCGACTAGACGACATGGCTCGAGACGCTCTCGCCGTGATGGACGCACTTGGCTGGCCGTCCGCTCACGTCGTCGGGGCCTCCATGGGCGGAATGGTCGCCCAGACGCTCGCTCTGGACCATCCGTCCCGGGTTCGCTCGCTCACCTCGATCATGTCGACGCCTTCAGCCCGGATCGCGACCATGCCCACGGTGGCCACCATGCGGGCGCTGGCGCGGATCGCCGGCCTGCCCGTGACCACCCCGGATGAGGCCGCAGACGAGGCGGTCGCCATGAAGCGCGCCATCGGCTCCCCGGCCTATCCCCTCGACGAGCGGGCCGTGCGCGACATCGGCCGGAGGTCTTACGAGCGCTGCCCGGGCACGCCGGAGGATGGCTTGCGCCAGCGGGCCGCCGTCATCGCCTCCGGAGACCGCCGCCCGGAACTGGCCGGGCTGCGCACGCCCACCCTTGTCATCCACGGTGAGCAGGACCCGCTGATCCGGCCCAAGGGCGGCCGGGCCACCGCGGCCGCCATCCCCGGCGCCCGGCTGGTCACCTACCCCGG
>PMHU01000125.1 GCA_003156795.1 Acidimicrobiaceae bacterium | reverse complement strand
CGGATATCAACTCCGGAGCGGTGGGCGCGCCCCCCTTGGCGACGAGAGCGACCAGAGACGCCTTGGCCCCGTCAGGGCTCCCACCAAGAACCACCGTCTGCAACCCCCCGGCTTGGCGGACGAGCACGGCCAACTCGCGGAGTTGGTCGGGTACGAAACCGTCCACTCGCGCCACCAGATGCCCGTCGACGGCCCCCTCGGCGAGCGACCTGGCCGTGTCCACCAAGCCCGTCTGCTCGGATGCGCGCAGCCGCGCTTCGAGTTCGCGAAAATCGGCCAGCTTCCGCTCCACCGCGGTCCCGACCTCGTCGGGGCGGGACCTGAGCAGGGCCGCCACTTCCGAGATCTGCCTCTCGGCTTCGCGAAGGCGGCCCAGCGTTGCGGTGCCGGTGGTGGCTTCGATGCGACGCAAGTTAGAACCGATCGACCCTTCCGACACGACCTCCACCGGACCGATCTGGCCCAACCGAGCCACGTGGGTGCCTCCGCACAACTCGATGGAGTCGGAGCCGGCCCGCACGACCCGAACCTCGTCGCCGTATTTGTCCGCGAAGAAGGCGATGGCGCCGACCTCGTCGGCGTCGTGCTTGCTCATGACCGCCACGTCGACGGCCTCGTCGGCCAGCACCCGAGCGTTGACGAGGTCTTCGATGCGATGGACCTCATCCGGGGTCACCGGGCTGTAGTGGGTGAAATCGAAGCGAAGCCGGTCCGGGGCCACCAACGACCCCTGTTGCTTCACGTGGTCGCCGAGTACAGCTCTCAGGGCCCAGTGCAGGAGGTGGGTCCCCGTGTGGTTGCGGCGGATGGCGTCCCGTCGCGCCGCGTCGATGGCAGCCGTCGCCGTCTGCCCGTCCCGCATCTCACCCTCTTCGATGGTCGCCGTGTGGCGGGTGAGGCCCGGTAAGGCGTACGTCGTGTCGACCACCCGGGCCCGGCCCGTATCGGTCTCAATCAGCCCGGTGTCGCCGACCTGGCCTCCGCCCTCGGCGTAGAAAGGGGTGACGTCGAGAAAGATCTCGACCTGGGCTTCTCCGGTCTCTAGGACGGCGACCACGGTCGCGGTTGCGGCGTTGTCGGTGTAGCCGACGAAGCGGGTCGGCCCGTGGTCCTTCAGCACCGTCCGGTAACTTTCGAGGAGGTCGGCCGAGCTCGAGGGTCGAGCCTTTCCCCCCGACTTCGACTGCTCGCGCTGGCGCCGCATCGCTTCCCCGAACCCAGCGTCGTCGACCGCGGCCCCCCGCTCCGCCGCGATTTCCCGGGTCAGCTCGACCGGAAATCCGTGGGTGTCGTGCAGACGAAACGCGACATCGCCCGACACGGTCTTCCCTTGACCCGCCAGCTCTGTCTCCAACATCGCCAGCCCAGAACGCAAAGTGGCCCGAAAGCGCGCCTCTTCCCGCTCAGCCACGCCCGTGACGAAGTCGGCGTTACGAGCCAGTTCGGGGTAGGACTCCCCCATAGCACCGACCGACGCCGCGACCAACGCCGGGGTCACCGGCCGTTCCACACCTAAGGCGTAGGCCTGGCGCACGGCCCGGCGGATCAGGCGCCGGAGGACGTAGCCACGATCCTCGTTGCTCGGGAACACCCCGTCCGCGATGAGGAACGTCATGGACCTGGAATGGTCGGCCAGTATGCGCAGCGACACGTCGACTTCGGCGTCGTCGCCATAGGCACGCCCCGTGAGGCGCTCGGCTTCGGCGATGATCGGTCGTATGACATCGGTCTCCCAAACCGACGGCACGTCTTGGAGGACCATGAGGATGCGTTCGAGGCCGGCGCCGGTGTCGATGTTCGGCCTAGGCAGCGGCACGAGGCTGGCGTCGGGCTGGCGGTCGTATTGCATGAACACCAAGTTCCAGATCTCGACGAAGCGCTCCTCGCCCCCGCCGCCGGCCGGGCCTCCGTCGGGACCCCAGTCAGGTCCTCGGTCGTAGTAGATCTCGGAGCAAGGCCCGCACGGGCCGGTCTCACCCATCTCCCAGAAGTTGTCGTCGTCCATCCGCTGGATCCGCCCTGACGGCACTCCGATGCCGTCCCGCCAGATGTCCGCGGCGTCATCGTCGTCTCGGTAGACGCTCACCCAAAGCCGATCGCCGTCCATCTTGAACGTATGGGTCAGCAGCTCCCACGCCAGGGGGATGGCGCGCTCCTTGAAGTAGTCGCCAAAACTGAAGTTGCCCAACATCTCGAAGAAGGTCAGGTGTCGGGTCGTCCGTCCGATGAGGTCGATGTCATCGTGCTTGCCCCGGATCCTCACGCACTTCTGAATGCTCGTCGCCCGCGGGTACGGTGGCCGCTCCTCGCCGAGGAAGTACGGGATGAACTGGTTCATCCCGGCGTTGGTAAACAGCGGAGCCCGGGGGTGATGCGGGATCAGCCCCGCCGACGCCACCGCGACGTGCCCCTCGTCGACGAAATACTGCGTGAAGGCGCGGCGAAGCGCGTTGGCGTCCATGCTGACCAACAGATTAGGGCCTGCCGGGCGGCTGCCTACCCCGCACCGGCGAATCGGCCCGCAGCTCCGCTTCCCGCTCGTGCATGGCGCTGCGCCCCTCGCGAAGGGCGGCCTTGACCTCGCCCGGAAGCACCTTGACCCGGTTGACCGCACCGCCGCCTAGCCCGGCGGGGGTGTACCTCGCCAGCACCGACTTCACTTTGCGCTGCGCCCACAAAGACCCGCCGACCCCGACGGCCAGACCCGCCCCCATCCACCTGACCCTCTTGATCATCAGCCCGCCTTACGCATCCGCTTGCCGGCCCGGGCGGTCCCGGCGCCGATCGCCATCACCTTGATCAGGGGAGTCGCCAGGGCGGCGTGGGCCAGCCGGCTGGCCGACCCCACAGTCTCGGTTATGGCCTCGGCCGAACCGACCAGGTCATCGACCCTCTGCAGTTCTCCCCTCGCCCGGGCAATGGTGTCCTCGGCGTCGCCCAGCACCAACGAAGCGTGGTCGGCGAGCTCGTCCGCGAGCGCCTGCAGCTCCAGCGCACTCCGCCTCAAGGACACGGCCGCGCCCACGAGGACCGCCACCACGACGGTCGACATAGCGGCGACGCCAATGGCGACAGCCCCGGACGCGGTAATCGTGGCGATCAAGGGCAGTCAGCCTACCCGCCGCCATAGCCCCGATCGCGGAGCCAACGGGCCACGCGGTCGGGTTCATCGCCGTGACTCGACGGCTCGTAGTAAGGACGCCCCTCCAAGTGTTGCGGCCGGTACTCCTGCTTCACCCAGCCGCGATCGTCGTCGTGCGGGTATTGATAGCCCTTCCCGTGACCCAACCGGGCCGCCCCCCGGTAGTGGGCGTCTCGCAAATGGGCCGGGACCTGCCCGGCCGGCTGGTCAGCGACGTCGGCCTGCGCCGCGCTCAAGGAGGTGATGACGCTATTGGATTTGGGGGCGCTGGCCAGATGGATGACCGCTTGGGCCAGATTGAGCTGGGCCTCCGGCAGACCGACGAACTCCACCGCCCGGGCGGCGGCGTCCGCAATGAGGAGGGCTGTGGGGTCGGCCATGCCGACGTCCTCGCTGGCATGCACGATGAGCCGCCTCGCGATGAACCGCGGGTCCTCGCCGGCCTCGATCATCCGGGCCAGGTAGTG
>PMHU01000183.1 GCA_003156795.1 Acidimicrobiaceae bacterium | reverse complement strand
TTCGGCGGCCGACTATGCCAGTCTCAGCGGTACTAGCGAGTCAGGCTATTTCGGGCACTGGCTCCTGGTCACCGGGCTGTTCTTCGCCATTTCAGCCGCCGTTTACGCGCTACGGCTGCTGAAGATTCGTCTCCGGCCACACCCCTCAGAGCCCTCGCCGAAGCTACTTGGGCGACCGACGGCCGGATCTTAAGCTTCGCTGGGGGTAAAACCCAGGAGCCGCCCAAGTGGTTTCGGCGCGGCTCTCAGGGTGACCGCCGGGACGCCGAAGCCCTGCCGGCCGGGCCAGCAGGAGAAAACTCCCGAAGGCCGGCTTCCGTCAACAGCCGCCGCTCGTCCAGCTTGCTGGCCTTGGTGAGCGGCAGCGAGTCGACCAGCTGGATCCGGTTGGGCAGCATCGTGTCAGGGAGAACTTGGCGGGCGGCTCGCTGAAGGTCGAGCGGGGTCACGCCTGGATTGGCGACGACGAACGCGACGATGCCGACCTGCCCGTCGTCGTCGAAAGTCACGCACACGGCTGACGACACCCCCGCCAGGGCCCGAAATGACTCGCCCATCTCGATGAGCGAGATCCGCACCCCGCTCCGCTTCACGACCCGGTCGGCCCGGTCGACGTACACGTAGTCGCCGCCACCGTCTCGGTACACCAGGTCGCCGGTGCGGTAGACCGTCTCTCCGGGCACGACGTCGCCACGAAGCACTTCGGCGGTGAGCCCGGGCTCACCCCAGTAGCCGTCCATGAGCTGCGCCCCTCCGATGTACAGCTCACCCACGAGGCCGCCCTTCTCGACAATTTCCCCCTGGTCGTCAACGAGGTAGAACCTCACGCCGGGGTGCGGCTGCCCGATGGGCACGGTCCCGTCGGTGATCAGGTTGGGGGTGACCTCGACATGCGTCACGGCGATAGTGGTCTCGGTTGGGCCGTACCGGTTGAATACGCGCACTTGAGGTGCGGCCTCCCAAAAGGCCCGGATGTCAGCGGCAGAGCTGGCCTCGCCGCCGAGTGCGACCGAGTCGAGCGCCGTACCTGCCAGCTTGTTGACTTGTGGGCTCGACAGCAACAGCCTCAGATAACTGGGAGAGAAGCCGGTGTGCGTGATGCCTTCCTGGATCACCGCGTTGAAAAACGTTCGGGGGTACAGCAGCGCCTCGCGGGGCCGGAGCACCACCGCCCCTCCCGAGAACAGCGTCGGGAAAAGGGTCCCAAACGACCCGTCGAAATGAAACGGAGAGACGCACAGCGTCCGGGTGTCGCTGCGAAGGTCGAGGGCCGATGCTGTCGCTTGGACGGCTGCCGCGAACGCAGCGTTACCGATCATCACGCCCTTCGGAGTCCCGGTCGTGCCCGACGTGTAGATCGAATAGGCCACGCGTCCGGGATCGCAGTCCGGTTCGGGCAGCTCCCCTTTGAGAGATCGCAGCTCTGCAATCGGCACCCAGGCAAACCGGCCGAACTCCGTCGAGGCACTCCTATCCGGGTGGCTTTCGGACGTCACCACACACGTCGGGTCGCAATCGTCGAGGATCACCGCCAGCCGGGCGTCCGGGTCTGTCACGGCCAGCGGGACGAATGTGGCTCCGGCCCACAGGCAGGCCAGAGCCGCCACCACGAAATCGACTGAATTGGGCAGGTGCAGGGCGACACGGTCGCCTCTCTGCACTCCCCTGGCGGCCAACGAGCCGGCGACGAGTCCGGCCTCGTCGCGCAACGCCCCGTAGGTCAGGTCCCGACCGAGGTCCTTGACGGCCGGCCGGTCCCGTTGGGTGCTTGCTTGGTCCAGGATTGACCTGAGAACGACAGAAGGGGGGCTCACGATCGACCGAGTTGGGCGCCGCGCACCAGCACCCCGGGCAGCTCCCCGGTGTGCACCCCGTCCTCGAAAGTCACCGCGCCCCGCTTGACGGTCCAGCGATATCCTTTGGCCGACTGAAGGAGGCGGCGCCCTCCGGCCGGGAGGTCGGCAACGATCTCCGGGGGGGCGCAAGCGAGGCCGTCGAGATCGAGGACGTTGAGGTCGGCAAGGTAGCCGGGAGCGATGACACCCCGGTCGAGCCAGCCGACGTGTACCGCTGGACGCCGGGTGATCTGATGGACCACGGCTTCCACAGGCAGACCGTCCTCATCCCTTCGGTCCCGTGACCAGAGTGACAAATAGCTGGTGGTCATGCTGCCGTCGCAGATCTGACCGCAATGGGCTCCGGCATCGGACAGGCCGAACATGGATACCGGCGACGTGATCATCTCGCGTATAGCGTCGAGGTTGCCATGGACGAAGTTGAAGAGGGGAACGTAAATCAGTTGGTCGCCGCCTCGCTGCAACTGCACGTCGTAGGCGTACTCGCGAGGATCTACGTTTAGTCTGCGGGCCGCGGCAGCCAGCGACCGGCTGCTGTTGAGGTTGTAGTCGACCGGGTCGTCCAAGACATACATCTCGTCGAACCGCCCGAAGAATGCGAACCCCGCGAATGCGTCGGGCCCCGACGTCAGATGGGCGTGACCTTCCAGAATGCGCCGCCGGAGGTTGGGTTCTCGAAGCGCTTCGACCCGCTCCCGCAAAGGAAGTCCGGCGATCTTGCCGTAAGCCCGCGACGGAGTGAAAACGTTCGCCGATGCCTGCAAACCGAGCAGCACGCCGATCGGGCGCGGAGCAACCTGGGCCTTCACGTCAAGACCCTCCGCCTGCAGCGTTTCGGCCAACGCCATGAGGTCCCGCCACCGCTCCGGAGCCGCCCGGTCCTGCTGGACGGTATAGCTGACAGGGCGCCGGCTGGTCCGGGCGAACCGAGCGATCAGTTCGAACTCGGACTTGGCGAAATCGTCATCGGTCGTGCGGTAGGCGTCCGAGAGGAACTGAAAGACGCCCGCGTTTCGTTCTCGAAGCACCGATGCCAGGGCGAGCAGCTCCGGTTCCCGGGCCCGTAACGTGCCGAGGTTGTCTCCTGCGCTGGTGCGGTGATTCTCCGTGCGTGACGTCGACACTCCGACGGCCCCCGCATCCAGCCCCTCGGCGAGCAGCCTCGCCATCTCGTCCAGCTCGCGCTGGTCGGGGTGAATCGCAGGGTCGGACCCACGCTCGCCCATGACGAAGGCTCGGAGAGCGGCGTGGGGCACGTGGGTGCCGACGTCCATGACCCGGGGTCGACGATCCAAGGCGCCTAGGTACTCGGGGAACGACTCCCAGTCCCACTGAAGTCCTTCGTGCAACGCCGTGCCCGGAATGTCTTCGACGCCTTCCATCATGGCGATAAGCCAGTCGTGGCGGTCGGGGGCGACTGGGGCGAAGCCGACTCCGCAGTTTCCCATCACGACCGACGTAACTCCGTGGTACGCGGACGGTGCGAGGACGGGATCCCAAGTCGCTTGTCCGTCGTAGTGGGTATGGGGATCGACGAAGCCAGGGGTTACGAGCAGGCCGTCCGCTTCCAGCTCCCGGCGGCCCCTCCCGACGTCCTCGCCGACGGCCACGATCCGGTCGCCTTCGATGGCCACGTCGAGGCGGCGCGCTGGTCCGCCGGTGCCGTCGACGACGGTGCCGCCACGGATTACCAGGTCAGCAGTCATCCACGCTGTCAGCCTGCGAGCGCCCACCGCCGCACGGATTTGCGGGCGTCGGTCAGTTCCTGGAACTGGGCATCGGAAAGTCGGATGTCGGCCGCGGCGCAGTTCTCTTGCAGATGGTCGAGCGACGAAGTACCCGGGATCGGGAGCATCACCGGAGACCGGCGGAGCAGCCAGGCCAGGCATACCTGCGAGACGGTCGCGTCGAGTTGTCCGGCGACCTGATCGATCGGCCCCCCAGTGCGGGAAAGCTTCCCGCTAGCCAGTGGGAACCATGGGATGAAGCCGATCTGGTGCTCCTCGCAATAGCTGACGACGTCCTCAGCGCCCCGGTTGGCAATGTTGAAGTGGTTTTGGACGCTGACCACGGGCACGACCGCCAATGCCGCCTCCATCTGCTCGACGCTTACCTCGGACAGACCGACCTCGGCCACCTTCCCCTCATCGCGCAGCTGCTTCAGCGCGCCGAACTGGTCAGCGGCGGGCACTTGAGGGTCGATTCGGTGGAGCTGGAAGAGATCGATGCGTTCCAGCCCTAGGCGCTTCAAGCTTCCTTCGCACTGGGCGCGGAGGTAATCGGGTCGACCGCACTCGACCCACTGGCCCGGCCCGGGACGGGTAAAACCGGCCTTGGTGGCGATCCTGATCCCGTCGGGGTAAGGGTGGAGGGCTTCTCGCACGAGTTCCTCGGCCACGTCGGGCCCGTAGGAGTCAGCGGTGTCGATGAGTTGGACTCCGAGCTCGACGGCCCGACGGAGGACCTGGCGAGCGCCTTCGCGGTCCTGAGGCGGGCCCCAGACACCGGGGCCCGTGAGCTGCATCGTCCCGAAACCGAGTCGGTGTACGGCGAGACTTCCCAACTTGATACTGCCTGAATTCTCGACCATCGTCCCGCTTCTCCATTTTCGCCGATTGGCACAGGGCCGTCCGTGGGACGATAGGCCCTTCCGCACCGCAATAGAGTCTATCGGGACAGGTTGTTGGCGGGGACACGGTTGTTGTCCCGCTCCAGGCCGAGGACTTACCCTACCCGAGCGTCATTGCCGATCGAGGGGTTGCTGCAAGCATGGCTGTTCCAATTCTCATTTCCTCCCACCTCCGCGATGGCGAACCAGGGCCGCTTCTGTGCGCTCGCGGAAGGGGCTGATCCTGTGATCGAGTTCGCTATCGTCGGCCTCGGCTCCTGGGGACTCTGCGTTCTGGAGCGCACCGTCCGCTGTGCCCGTCGCTCTGGCTCGGACATTCGCGTCCACGTGGTCGAACCGGGCCAGCTGGGCGGAGGCGTCTACTCCTCGGGCCAACCCGACTATCTGGTGCTCAACAACGCTTGTGGACAACTGTCTCTCTACGCCTCCGCCGACCACGACGAGGAACCTCCGTATGCCGTAGGTCTGTACGAATGGGCGGTCGGTCGGGGTTACCGTTGGGTGGGCTACGAGTGCCGGATCGACAGCAAAGGGTCCTCGATCCTGCCGACGGACTACCTGCCCCGCCGGCTTATGGGTGAGTACCTGCGCTGGTTCTACCAGACCCTCGTAGCCGATGCGCCGTCCAACTTGCAGATAGTGCGCCACGAGGCGGCGGCATCGGACATCTCTGCTCAACTAGGCGGTCGGGAAGCCGTGCTGCTCGATAACGGCGAGACGCTGGTGGTTGACCATGTCGTGCTGACCTCGGGTCACACCCTCAACGAGGAGATGATCGGCGACTCGACCAGCGTGCGTTACCTCCGCCCATATCCGGTCGAGTACTTCGACAGTTCCTTGCCGCCCGGGGCGCCGATAGCGATCGCCGGCATGGGTCTCGTGGCATTCGACTTGCTGACGGCGCTCACTGTCGGCCGGGGGGGAACGTTCGATGACGTGGGCGACCGCAAGCACTACGTGCGCAGCGGCCGGGAGCCGATCATCTACCTCTACTCGCGGTCAGGCGTCCCGTACTGCGCCAAGTCGGCGCATGGCGTGGATCCGACCGGCGACTACCAACCAGTGGTCTGCACGCCGGAGGTGTTTGCGGCTCTGACCAACCCGGGAGGTTCGCCGGTTCGTCATCAGGTGGACTTCCGAAGCGACCTCCTTCCGCTGCTTCTGGACGAGATGAAGGCCCGGTATCACACCCACGCTGCCCTCCTGAAGGGGGGGACGCAAGAGTCGGTAGATGCCCGTGATCGACTGCAGTCCGCTCGGATGGAAGGGCGGTTTGACCAGGCCGTCGAGGAGCTCGAGGCTCGCTACGGCCGGTTCGATCCCGCCAGTCACATTTTCGCCGGCGCCGGAAATCACTATGTGTCTGCCCGCGACTACCAGGCGCAGGTCTACGAAATGGTCGAGGCCGACCTGGACGAGGCGCTCACCGAGGGCGGCAGCCCGGTGAAAGCGGCGCAGGAAGTGATGCGTATCCTGCGCGATCAGCTGCGGTCGGTGCTCGAGTTCGGTGGCCTGTCACTCGAGTCCTACATCGACTTTCAGTCGAACGTGCGGGGGCGGATCAACCGGCTGGAGGCCGGGCCCCCGCCCCTTCGATCACAACAGCTACTCGGGCTGCTCGACGCCGGCGTCGTCCGCATCCCGTTCGGTCCCAATCCCGAAGTATCGGCCGCTGACGGCCGGGTGGCATTGCGTTCCACCCAGCTCGACCAGCTGTCGGCGGCGACGGTCCACGGCATCGTGCGCGGTCATCTCGACTTACCGTCGCTCTCACGGTCGGTGTCGCCCCTGCTCAACCGGTTGTACGCAAAAGGGCGACTGACCCAGCTGAGCTACGGGAATACGGCGGTGGGAAGCGTCGCCATCAACGAGGCATTCCACCCCTACGATGCCGAGGGTCGGCTCCAGCCGAACCTGTCATTGCTCGGCGTGCTGACGGAGGGCGTGCGTTACTTCACCCACTACCTACCGTCGCCGCGCAGTCGCCTGCGAGCGGTCGTGGACGCGCAGGCTTGCGTAGAGTCGTTTATAAGCTGAGGTTTGGGGTTCGCTCCCGGTCTCAGCCCGTCGCTTTGGCCAGGGCCTGGTCGATGTCGTCAATCAGGTCGTCCACGTGCTCGAGCCCGATCGACAACCGTATGGTCTCCGGGCGGATCCCGGCCGCTGTGAGCTCGAGGTCGCTGAGTTGGCGGTGGGTCGTCGACGCGGGGTGGATAACCAGAGACTTGGCATCGCCGAGGTTGAGGAGTCGCTCGAAGAGCTCGACCGAATCGAAGAACGCAAGGCCGGCGGCCCGGCCGCCGACAACACCGAAGGTGATGATGGCCGGCACCCGGCCCTTGAGGTAGCGCTCCACCAAATGGTGGTGCGGGTGATCGGGAAAGCCCGCAAAGCTCACCCAGTCGACGCGAGGGTCTGCCGCCAGGTAGGCGGCGATCGCCCGAGCGTTGGACTCATGGCGCTCCAACCTCACCGCCAAAGTCTCCAGCCCCTGGAGCAAGAGAAAGGCGTTAAAGGGGGACAGCGTGGCGCCCATGTTGCGCATGGGCACAGAACGGGCGCGCACCGCGAACGCCCGGTCCGGGAAGTCCCGGGCGAAGACGACATCGTGAAAAGCCGGCTCGGGCTGGTTGAACATTGGAAACCGCTCGGCGTTGTCGGCCCAGGGGAACCGCCCACCGTCCACGATGGCGCCGCCGAGCGTGGTGCCGTGGCCACCGACGTACTTGGTCAGCGAGTGGACGACCACGTCTGCGCCATATTCGAACGGCTTGAGAACTAGAGGGGTGGCGACGGTGTTGTCGACGATTAGCGGAACGCCGGCCTCATGCGCCACCGCGGCGACGGCCTCCAGGTCGACCACATTGCCCGCTGGGTTGCCGATCGTCTCGCAGAACACGGCGCACGTGTGCTCGTCGATCAGTGGCCTGATCGATTCGGCCTCGTCGTCGGCCGCGAACCTCCCTTCGATCCCGATGGTGGGCAGCACGTGCGCAAAGTAGGTGTAGGTGGCTCCGTACAGCTGAGGTGCGACGACGAGATTCGACCCGGCCCTCGCCACGTTCAGGACAGCGAAGCTCACCGCCGCCATGCCCGACGCCAGGACCAGTGCGGCCGTCCCGCCTTCCAGGGCAGCCATGCGCTTTTCGAGGACATCGCAAGTGGGGTTGTTGATCCGGTTGTAGTGGAATCCCGGTATTTCGAGATCGAGAATGGCGCCGGCGTGCTCCGCGTCCACGAAGTCGCAAGCCACGGTCTGGTAGATCGGCACGGCCACGGCACGGGTCGAATCGGGGGTGTAGCCGCCGTGGATGGCGATGGTCTCGTCACGCATGCTTTCAGTCGCTCCTCTTCGGGACGCCGGCCAACCAGTTGGTGTACAGCCTGGTCGCCGCCGCTCGCCAAGGCCAGTTGGCCCGGGCGCCGGCCTCGTGCAAAGAGAAGGAATCGACCAGCGCCGGGTCCCGGTCCCCTTCGACAAATCGTTGCTGCATGTGCTGGAGCTGAGCCCAGTCATCTCCTGCGGCGCAGTCGATCGGCAGCCGGGGAACGTCGTCACGTTCGCGGTACACGTACCTCTTGGCGTCCCTGTAGTACTCCGCAAGAAGGCTCGAAGGTCCGTACTCGGGATGGCCTTGGACCAGCACCACGTTCGAGCGGTCTACGGCCTTGCTGATCACACCCCAGCCGGTGACTTCGGCCTGCAACGCCACGGCATAACCCGCGGCGCGCACGGCCTCGGTCGGAACGGCGTTGAGACGAGAGTGCGGGAGGACGATCGGTGACACCAGGCCAGCCGCGAGTGGATGCCCGGGGTCGGTGTCTTGGGGAAACACTCCGGTGCATTTGGCCGGCAGCCGGGTCCGGGACAAGCCGTCGAAGACCAGCAACGCGGCGTGAGCCGACAGGCAGGAGAGCAGCATCGATGAGACCCGAGCGCTGGCCCACGAGAGCAGTCGGGCCAGGTCGTCCCAGTACGGCTCATCTTCGATGGCCGGCGCCAACGGCTCCGATCCGGTGACGATCAACAGGTCCGGCGGATCACCCCAGAGCTCCTCCAGAGGCGAGTACTGCTCGGCGATACGGGTCGAAGTTCGCTCTCCCCTGGGCACTCCCGACATGGCGAAGCGGCGAACGTCGATCGCTTCAGATCCGGCTGCTTCGTCGAGCAGCTCCAGGAACTGGTGCTCGGTCGCGACGAACGCCCCGTCAGGCATGTTGTTGACGAAGGCGCACGCCCAGCCGGCGGGACCCGCATCCGAACCCTGCGGCGCCCCCGAATCGGCTTTCCCCGTTCGGGCCAGCCGCAGCGTCATCAGTGCCTCACGTCGGCATACGTGACCGTCACCTCTTGGTGAAGCAGCCGGTCAACTGCCTGAAGCTCTCCGTAGTTGGTCGCCGACCCCACGACAGCGATGATGTGGCTACGCGAGCCGTCCCGCCAGTCGAGGTCGGATCCGGGGCCCTGGTGCACGCTGATCGTATCCACGCCAGGGTGATCGCTCACCCGATCGATGCCTTCGATCGCCGCGACCGTCGCGGACACGGCGGGAGGCTGGAGGAAGAAGCGATAGCCGATTCGTTCGGTTGCAACGGGTCCGTCGATCCGTATCTCCTCCCCAAGAGCCACCCGCAGGGTCAGCTCGAGAAGCGGTATGCCGGCAGCCCGGTCGAGCATCTCCGGAACGCCGCCGCCGACTCGACCGTTGACCTCGATGATCCGCAATCCGTCGGGGGTGAACTTGATCTCGGTATGGAGGCAGCCGCTGCGGACGTCGAGGGCCTCGATGGCAGATGTGGCCAGGCGAAGGACGGACTCCTGCTCGGAGTCATCCAATGCGGCTGGAATGAAGAAGCCCGTCTCTCGGAAGTTCTCGGCTAGCGGGAACCGGCCGGTCAGGGCCAGGTGGCTCAGAACACCACCCGCCACCAGGCTCTCGACCGAGACGTAATCGGCGTAGGGTCCACCTGAACGAGCCGGATCGTCGGCCAGATAGCCTTCCAACACCATGTCCGGCCGCCCCGGGCCGAGTGCGTCCAACAGCCGACGTAGCTCGGCCGGGTCCCGGGCCAAGAACGTGTACCGGCTGCCCTGGGCGGCGCGGGGCTTGACGATCGCCGGCCAGCCCACCTCCGCCTCGATCGACACCAGATCGTCCTCGCTCAGCCCGGGCTGGATCACGCGGCAAGCCGGCATGGGAAGCGCGGCACCGGACAGGACCGACCGCTGCCTGGCCTTGTCGACGAGCGCCTCGGCCGTCGCTGCGCTGTGGAAGGGCAGACCCAACACCCCCGCGACTTCGGCGTAGCGGACCATTCCGGCATCCAAGTAGGTCGAAATTGCGTCCGGCCGGTAGGCGTCCAGCTCCTCGCTCAATTCCTCGACGCTACGGCCGCCGATGTCGATTACCGATCCGAATCGATTCAGCAGATCGGCCATTTGAGACATCTCCGGTAGGGACGAGTCGATCATCCAGAGCAGGTCACATAGCCCGGCCGCGGCCTCGGCAAGCTGCATGACGGGCACGCAGCGTGGTCCATAGCCCACAGCCACTAGCGGTCGCATTCGATTGGATGGAGAAGCATCTGCGCCACTGAGCACCGGCCAGATGTTAGCGTCCACCTGGATCTTCTCCCAGGGGTGTCCCGTCCGTTTGGCGAACGTTACGAGCAAGGTTGTTCAACTCGAGAGGCGATTAGGTGGAGGAATACGAGCGGTGCCGGTAGAGATCATCGGGATGGTCGGTACGAGGGACGCGTCTGAGATCAAGGGTCCGCTGGTAGACGGGCCGGTCGTGGACTGGATGGACGGCCCCGTGATCGATCCCTCCTACCTAGTCGACATTTCGAAGGCGCATGACGAAGGCGACTTCGATCGGGTGCTGATTGGCTACGGAGCCGTCGCGCCTGAAGGGTGGGCGGTGGCGGCCACCGTGCTGCAATGCACGAAGCGACTAAAAGTGATGGTGGCGCACCGTCCGGGATTTGTTCAGCCCGTTCTGGTGGCTCGCAGCGCGGCCACCCTCGACCATCTGACGGGCGGGGGGAGGATCGCGATCCACTTCATCACCGGCGGCGACGAGGCCGACCAGCGGCGGGAAGGCGACTTCGTCCCCCACGACGCCCGATACCGTCGAACCGGCGAGACGATGGCAATCATGCGACGGCTCTGGTCGGAGGACTCGCCGTTCGACTTCGAAGGCGAGTTCTTTCGCTACGAGGGCGCCTTCAGCTCGGTCAAGCCCGCCACGCCAGGCGGGATCCCCCTGTTCTTTGCCGGGGCATCTCCGCCGGCCATCGAGGTCGGTGCGACCCAGGCGGACGTCTACGCTTTCTGGGGGGAGCCACGCGAGGCCGTCGCGGCCCGAAAGCAAGTCATCGACGAGGCCGCCGCTCGAGTCGGCCGGACCCTGCGCTATAGCATCTCGCTTCGACCCATCGTCGCTGACACCGAACAGGAGGCATGGGACAAGGCCGAATGGATTGCGGAGACGACGGCGGAGCGGATCGGGCGGGCCAAGGAGCGCATGGCCGGCCACAAGGACACATACTCCGGTCTGGGTGGGGCGGGCAACGCCACGTACTCGGTCGATCGTGACACCGGCGGTACGACTTCCGTCGGCCGCAAGCGGCTGATCGAAATGTCTGCCGACCGCGACGTGTACGACGAGCGCCTGTGGATGAAAGTCGCCAACCTGACCGGCGCCGCTGGAAACTCGACCGCGCTCGTCGGTACGCCTGAACAGGTCGCCGAGGCCATGCTCCGCTACTACGACCTCGGGATCGGGGCGCTCCTGCTCAAGGGATTCGATCCGTTGGTCGACGCTATTGACTATGGCAAGCGGCTCATCCCACTGGTGCGGGAAGGCGCAGCACGCCGCGACGCCAAAGGACGGGCTAGCTGACCTAGGCGCCACCCACGCCAACCAGGGACGGCCTGCCGGCCCGGCGCATGGTTTAACATCAGAAGTTATCAGACGCGCCAAAGGCTCGTCCGTTGGGTGAACGTTGGGGCGAATGCAAGAATCGAGTCCCAAAAGCCCCGTTTGGCTCGCTATCATTCGCCTACCGCTGGTCGGGGCGCTTTCTCCGCGGTCGGCGGTTACGGCGAATCGGACATTTCGGCACCAGGGCACTCGGCGAAGGGGCACATCAAATGTTGGGGCAAATTCGAATGGTGGCATCGTGACAATTCCGTTGCGGGAGCGTGCTATCTCTCGCAGCGGGATCGGGGCAAAGCAGTCCGGTCAGCTGCTCGAGCACGACTTCCGTACGATCATCGAACGGTTGAGGCCCGACGCGCGAAAGGGTCGTGAGGGCAAGCGTTCGATGTTGCTGGCCCTGATCATTGGCGACATGCTGGGTGTATCCGTCGCCCTCATGGGGGGCCAGTTGATCGACTTGGCCCTCAACGGTCGCGGAAGTACTGCCGCCGCACTGGAATCGGCGTGCTACGCGCCCGTGTTCCTGACGATCATGGGTGCCTACGGGCTGTACCGCCGCGGCCGTCGCCGGCTGCTGGGATCGTCGTTTCCCGACTTCGGCCAGCTAGTCCACAGCCTCATCTTGAGTAGCCTCGCAACCCTCTTCGTCGCCGGCGGGCTTCACAGATGGTTGGGCCTGCCCAACGTCGATCGGACGGTGTCTGTCTTCAGCGGCCTGCTAGCCCTGCTTATCGTCCCCCAAGCCCGGGCCCTGGCCCGGTGGACCACTATGTGGCGCTCTTCGACATCCCAATCCAAGGTCCTCGTCGTCGGCAGCGGGGTGGTCGCCAGCGGGGTGGTCGCCAGGTTGTCTCGGGTAGACGAAGTAAGCCTGGTCGGCTGGGTTGATGACAACATGCAGGACAGCGAAGAGTCCGGCAACGAGCTACCGCTCGGGGCTCCTCGGCTCGGCGGGTTGGAGGACATCCCCTCAGTAGTTAGCGCTTTCGACGTCGACCACGTCGTTGTGGCTTTCAGCCCGGCGACAGGGGCCACGCTCGCGTCGCTGCTGCGCGCCATGCCATCCGACGTCCGGATTTCGATCGTCCCGCGCTTGTTCGACCTCCTCAGCATCCGCTCCAACGTCGATGACCTCCTCGGTCTCCCCATAATTGACGTGGCCCCGGCCTCCCTTGGCCCCGCCGATCGCTTCGCCAAACGGACGCTCGATATCCTCGTCTCGGGGCTGGGACTGGTGCTGCTGTTCCCGGTCCTCGTCGCCATCACGACGGCCATAAAGGCCACCAGTCCGGGGCCGATCCTGTTCTCCCAGCAGCGCATCGGGAGGGGAGGCAAGACCTTCCGTATCCACAAGTTCCGCACCATGCGCGTCGGCGCCGAAGAGGAAAAAGCGGCGCTCGACAGTGACCTCGCCGGGCCGATGTTCAAAATCCACAAGGATCCCCGAGTCACCGCCGTCGGCCGGTTCCTTCGCCAAACCAGCCTCGACGAACTCCCGCAGCTGATCAACGTGCTGATAGGCGAAATGAGCTTGGTGGGACCCCGCCCCTTTATCCCCCTCGAATCAGCCGAAATCGCCCGGTGGGCGGTCAAGCGATTCGACGTGCGACCGGGGATGACCGGACTTTGGCAAGTCTCTGGCCGAAACGACTTGCCCTTCGAAGAGCTATGCCGGCTGGACTACTCCTATGCGGCATCGTGGTCCCTCTGGTGGGACCTACGGATCCTCTGGCAGACGCCTGGCCGGGTCTTTCAGCGGCACGGCGCCTACTGAGATCCCTCGCTCTGAGCCCAGTCATCTGAGCCCAGTCGGAACCGCTCAACTAGCTTCGGCTCGGGCTCCTAATCACCCTCGGGCTGGTCGCCGCGCCGCCGTTCCCGGCCGTCGCCCGCCCGCCGTCGGGCTACCTCACCCTCGTCGCGACTGAGGCGGGACGACATCGACGGATCCAGCGCGCTACCGCCGGGCTTGGACCCCTCCCGACGGGCGGCGGACCTGTTGGACAAATCGCTCCCTGTGCCAGTGCGAGCCGGTTGGGCACGAGGGGTCGGATTCAACCGAATTGGGGAGTCGCCTCTTGCACCTGGGCCTCCCCATGCGGTCGAGCCGCCCGTCGCGGCCGGCAAAGGCGACCTTTCGGCACGGCTCAAGGCCCTTCGGCCGGTCCGCCTCGGGGCAACCCCGCGTTCGGCTTCGGGCTCGAGATTGCGCTCCACCGGCACGGGTGTCGCAGACCGGTCATCGGTGGATGGCCTCTGCTGTCCTCGAATCGTGTCCGGCTCACGCCGAGAAAGGACTCCCGTGCCCACGAAGAACCCGAGACCCAGGATCGCCATCACTACCCCGGACAGCAGGCCCAGCCGGATCACCGATGTAATCCGGCTCTGTCGGGTCACCTGTGGCGGAGTCAGTACGGTCGGCGACGACGCGGCCGCAACGTACCCTTGAGCGGTCGTGAGCGCCTCACCGGCGGTCTCATACTGGCTCTGGGCCTCTGTGAGCACGTTGTCTAGCGACTGCCACCGAGGTTCGGCCGCAGCCAATCGCCCCAGCTGCCGATCCTGGGCCCGGATGGCGGCCTGAATCGGCCCGACCTGACCCGGGCTGGCCGCGGCCAATGCGTCCTCCAAGTTGAGTTGGTTCTGCTCCTCGTTCTGGTATTCCGTACCGAAGTCAGAGACACCAAGCGCCGTGTTGAAGGACGTGATGCTGGCTTGCGCCGCGTTGACAGCGCTTTGGGCGGCTGTGAGCTGGTCCGTGGCCGCATCGACCTGCTGCGACGCGAGGGTCTGGAGCGCCAACGTCGCGGCGGCGGCGACCGTCGCGCTTGCCACAGTGGGCGACGTACTCGTGAAGGACACCGTCGCGGCGGGACTAAGAGTGACTTGCGAGACCTTTAGCCCGCTTGAAAGTGCGTGCCGTGAGACTTTGGTCTCACTCGATACTCGGTCAATGGTGCCCGGAAGCTTCAGGACGGTTTCGAAATAGGCGATCGCCGTCGACACCGAGCCCCCAGAATCGGTTGGCTCCACTCGGGCTACGAACACGGTGCCAGTAGCCGAATAGGTCGTCGGCAAAACGAGCCCGTAGGCAGCACCGCCGCCGACCGCGAGGACGGTCAGGACCACGAGAGCAGCCACGCGCCGCCGGGTGAGATTGAGGTTCTGCAACCAGGGCATCAAAACTCTCGACCTTTTCGGTACATCGTCAGTCGGGCCAGTCGATAGGGGGGCAAAGTACCCCTTGAAATGCTAGCGGTCTCGGTGTGTCAGCGCCCTCAGTACCGCCACCCGATCACCCTCCTGTTTGAATTCTACGACGCGTCAAGGCTGAGGTGCCCCCGCGTCGCGGGGATGGGCTCCTTGGTCTTTGTCGTCAAGGGGGGTTTCGGCAATGAGAGATTTCGTGTATTTCTCGACGGCGCCCCGCGGCCCAGGCGGACCAAGCGAAAGGTCCTTTGAGGGCTGGCAAAAGGTCATTCGGGCCGACTACCTTGTTTGAGCGATCGGTCTCTGGCCGAACACCGTCGACCTCAGGCTCGCCACCAAACAACTTGGAACATGTCCTTATCCATGAGCAGCCGTTGTGTCTGGGAATTGCGTGAAGTTGTTTCGTGGTGAGTCCTTAGGGGACATGTGTTCAAGGGGGCGGCAGCGGCGATGAGTGCAGTTGCGGTCTGGTTTGGCGAGCATTCGCAATTTGGGTGGCTCCACCTTCCGGCGGACAACACGGCGCGGGCCGGGGTGGTGCTGTGCCCGGCGCTAGGAATGGAATCGGCCTGGTCCCACCGGGCCTTCCGGTTGATGGCCGAAACTCTTGAGGCCGACGGGTTCGCCGTGCTGCGTTTTGACCATCCCGGCAGCGGGCATTCAGCCGGCGGTCTGCAGGAGAACTGGCCTGAGGACGTCCTGAGAAGCGGTTTCAGCTCGGCGCTGGCATTCCTCCGCGCTACGGGGGTCGAGTCGGTCGCAGCTGTGGGTTTCCGGCTGGGCGCCACCGTCGCCGCCACTGCGCTCGCGACGCAGGAGGCGGCGGGTCCCGAGCCGGGTGGCCCCGAGGTGGAGGCCCTCGTGTTATGGGACCCCTGCCTCTCAGGCCGAGCCTTCCTCCGCGAGCAGAAGGCGATTCGAATCTTGGCGCTGGGTCCATACTCCCCGGGCGAGCCTGGGACCGCTGCCGGCGACCGGGAAGCCAGCGTTTCCGGATACTGCTACCCGTCTCCAGCACGCGAGGACATCGAGAACATGGATCTGATGACAATCGAGTCCATCTCGGCCTCCCGGCTCTTGGTGCTGGCCAAACCGGGGCTAAGTGATCGGGCGCGTGCGTCGCTCGAAGGAAGGTTGGGCGGGGACTGGACCACTGCCGCCGGCACTGAGAACCTCCTATTCAATCTGGAAACGCCCGATGAGACCATGACCGAGATCACGCGGTGGCTGGCGGCGGCACTGCCGATGGACCGCAAGGAAGTGTCGGTTCCTCCGCATCACGACCAGCTGCTCGTAAATTCCCCGGGTCACCCGGCGGTCGTCGAAACGCCGGTACGAATCGGTCCGCTGGAGTTGTTCGGTTTCGTGGTTGCGCCGGTCGCGGGCGACACCGAGGTCCAGCCCACCGTGGTTTTCCTCAACACGTCTTTCGAGCCTTGCATCGGGCCGGGCCGATTGTGGGTCACTTTGTCTCGGAAGCTTGCTGCGTCGGGCCGACGCACGATCCGGGTCGACCTGAGCGGGCTCGGCGACAGCCCGGCCCGGCCTGGACAACCTCGCTTCGTCAATTACCAACCAGAGGCGATCGAGGACGCGGTTGAGGTCGTGCGCTGGGTTGCCCGCGAGGATCCCACCAACTTCGTTCTCGTCGGTTCCTGCTCGGGCGGGTACAACAGTCTCGAGGCTGCCCGCTTACTGGGTGGCGGCGAGGTGTGCGCCGTCAATCCGGTTCTCGATGGGCCGCCGCCCTCGACTGCACGGCCCAGCTCGACCCAACATCGCGGTCTTTCGTCACCCCGACGTCGGTGGTTGGAATGGATGAAAAGACGCGGCTTTCGTCGCATACGGGCCTACCTGCCGGAGCTGGTGTGGCACGTGCTCCATCTAACGCGGCTGCAGCGCTCACCGGCGCATGGGTTGCGCGCCATCGCTGCCGGCGGCACTCGGGTGTTCCTCCTTTGCGGTCCCGCCGATGCGCAAAACTTCGACTGGCGCGGCGGATGGATCACACGCGAGCTCGAGCGGACCGGTCTACTCAGGTTTGTCACCGTTCCGCACCTCGATCACGGGCTCCTGACCAGTGGGCCCCAGCAGGTAGCCGGTCAAGCGATCTTCGAATACCTCATGTCGCCAGATCGGGCTTCGGGCGTTGCCGAGGCCGGTCAGCCCGGGGCGCTCCTCACCAGCCTCGGGTAGGAGGTCGCGGCCGCGACCTCACTGGGACAACACGTCTCGATACAGATCGACTGTCTGTTCCGCGATGGNNAATCTCGCTCCGCTGTCCCACCTCCGAGTGACCGCTCGAGCGCGTCCGTGAGGCCCCCGGCCGAGCCCACTTCAAACAATCGCCCCCCTGGTGCTTCCCCTCCGAGAATTTCCAAGTGCGGCGGGATATCGCTGGCAACCACGGGCACGCCATACGATGCCGCCTCCAGAAGAGACAGCGGCAGTCCCTCGAGTTCGGAAGGGAGGACGAAGGCCGCCGCGTGACTGTACAGCTGGGCCAGCGTCTCGTCGTAGACGAAGCCAGTCAACAGAATCCTCGGATCGGCGTCAGCCAGATCTTTCACTCGGGCTGCGTAGGCATCAGTGTGGCTGGACCCTCCGGCGATCACCAGACGGAGATCGGTGTCCAGATTCCCGAAGGCGGTGACCAGCAAGTCCACGGCCTTTTCGGGGATTACTCGGCCGACAAAGAGGACGTAGCTTCCCGGCTCCAGCCCGAAGCGACGCTGAATCTCCTCGTAGGAGGACGCTTGGACCCCCCGGGAAACGCCGTTCGGGATGGCGTGGGTGGCCCGCCGCCAACGTTCGAGGTAGTGACGCTGCAAGTCCCGCGACACCACGATGGTGGCGTGGGGAACTCGTGCGCTCGTCCACGCGCCCACCCGCAATATGCGCTGAGCACACGAGCCCCATTTGGCTCGCTGGTCGTCGAGACCGTGGATGGTCTGCACCACGCGAGTCCGCCTATCCAGACGAGCCATGGGTGCGAACAGTCCCGGGCCGAGCGCATGGAAGTGCAGGATGTCGAATCCCTGCCGCATGGCGTCGGCGGTGGCGAGGCCGGTGTGCACGAAGGCCTCGAGGTGCTTCGAGTTGACGGTCGGCAGGTCTCGCAAGGTCATGCCCCGATGGACGACGGGCGGACCCTCGACGTATCCAGAGCGGCAGTAAACGACTACTTCGTGCCCTCGGCTCGCAAGCTGGGCGCCCAACTCCTCAACCGCCCGCTCGATGCCGCCGAAAGTCGCTGGGATACCCCTCTGGCCGATCATCGCGATGCGCATGGCCGGGGCGTTCTCGGCTTGATAATCGTCGAGCGTGGGCCCGCTTGAGATCCTCGTCGTCACCGACATCGGACTACCCCAGCCATCCCGTGGCTCCGGTAGGAGGATATTTGTCGTGGAAAGCCGTAAACGCCACACCAAGAGGTTCACCGGCCGCGGCAAGGATCCCTCCCGCTTGCCGGCGATCCGCAGTCATATCGTTCTTCCTCGATGTGTCGAGCCTCAGCCGTTCATGTAGCCAGGCCGTTCATCGAGGTATATCGGGTCGACGGGTCTCGAACTCAAGCACCGTCTATCCGACTGGTCGCGAAATGGGGGTGTGAGGCCAATCCTTTGGGGGCCCCGGTCTCTCAAGTCAGTCGCCAAACCGTCCGATACATCTCCCAGGAAGGGGTCCGGGCGGACTGAGGCTGCCCCGTAGGTCCCTGAGCTGGAGAAACCCGTCTGTGACGAACTGTCCCGTTTCGACCATCGACCCCGGTGTCTCTGTCGTAGAAGACGACGGCTTCACGCTGGTCGAGGAGGACGACGTTGCGTTCACCTTGGCGCTGTGTCGGGAGATCCACCGGTTGTACGGGTCCTATGAGGACAGCGAGCTCCCGGCAGACGAACAGGTGTGGGCAGGCCTAGACCTCACCCGTCAGATGGTATTGACCCTGCAGTCCTCGGTCACTTCCGGAATGCCGTCGATGCGACTGCGAGTCGCCTCCGCGCAGGTCCGGGAGATGCTGGCGGTTCTCTTTGGGGTCGAGCCGGGTCCGGAGAGGTCAGGACTCAAAGGCGCCATCCAGGAGATCCGGTTGGACCAGCCGGAGCTTACAGAAGGGGCGAGTCCCGTCCCTGCTGCCGTACCCGCCGCACTCACGGCACCCGCGGCGCCTGCCTCGCCGGCCCCCGACTCGACCGCGGCGAGAGTAGCGGGCGACGAGATCGCCGCCCATCAGTCGAGGACCATGGCGCTCTGGCACGGCCTCCCTGTGGTCGCCCAGTTCGTCACCGGGATCCTTCTCTGCTTCGTCGCCGGGGCGCTGTTGAACGTGCCGATCGCCATCATGGCCCTGTTCCCGAACCATTTGACCATCATCGGGATCGTCTATGCGGCGATCGGTCTGAGGGCGTGGCAGTGGCACCCCAGCAGGTTCATGCCCTGGGCCCGAGCGGGTCGACCACGGGCCGGCTGGGGCGAGCCGTCTCGAGCCGCCCCCGCCGTCTGACCGCCCTCGTGGTGGACCCCTAGGACGGCAGGGTCGTGATCAGCGCCGCGTTCTTGGTGCTGAGCTCCGTCAGGGACCCAGTCGCGGCTGCGGAATTTGGATTGTTGGCCCCGGTGGCGCTGGCCACCCACAGGTCCTTATCCGACACGGCAAGGGCCGACACGTTGCTGAAGTAGTACGGACCGTTCGTGTTGCACACGTACCAGGTCGCATTCCCGGTCTTGGCCACCTTCTTCGGAGACACCTTGGTGATCATCGGGCTGCTCCCGTACGGACTGGCGATGAAGACGCTGGAGCCGGGCTCGATCGCCACGCCGGGATCGTTGAAGCCGTAGGTGCCGTTGTCGAATACGCCGAGCACCGCTCCTGTCGTCGCCTCGATCTCGGTGACGGCGCCGTCGGAAGAACAGCATTGCGGGTCCTGGCTGTCGACCACCCAGACGTGACCGTCCCCGGCTGCGATCCCATCCGGGCTACCGATCGAAGTGGTGAGGATGCGAACCAGGGTGCCGGTCGCAATGTTCGCCTCGGTGACCGAGTTGTTACCGTTGTTGGCTACGAACAGGTCCCCGCCCGTGACCGTCAAAGCCATGGGATCATCGAACCCGTACTTGGAAGCCGATTCCGTAAGCACGAGGTCGCCCGTGATGGCGTCGATCTCCGTGATGGACGCCCGGACCGCTGGATCGGCGCTCGGATCGCCGGCGCTGAGGACTATGACCGTGGCACCCGACGCCGCGATGGCCACAGGGTCTGAGAAGTCGAACTGGGAGCCCGAGATCACCCGCACCGCCGACCCGTTACTGGCCTGCAGCTCGGTAACCGAGCCGCCCGCGTTGGTCACGAACAGGTCAGCCCCGACGCTCAGGATCGCCGTGGGCTGATCGAAGTCGTAGCTGGACCCGCTGAAGGTGTTTAACCAGGCTCCAGATGAGGGATCGATCTCCGTCACGGAGTTGCCGTCGAGGTTGGTAACCCACAGGTTGCCGGCACCGAAGGCCAGCCCGGAGGGCGAGTCGAACTCCGAACCCGAGGGGGTCTGCGCGCCTGCCGCTTTGGCGGTCTGCGCCAATGCGCGGGGTGCAGCGACGAGTCCCGTCCCCGCCAAGCCGAGTGCAACAGCCAGACAGAGGCCCAGCGATTTGCGGCGGCGTCGTGAAAACGATGACGGTCCTATGAGCGATGACATTTGTGAGCCCCATCCAAATTGGAAACGACGGTTACCTGCCCCAGAGCAACGGCGCCCACAAACTAGACGCGAAACGCTCTGATTGGCAACCCACGACACCCTTTGTCCCGGTTTTGCTGCTCGTGGTTTAACCGCCCCGAAATGCAGATGAACGGTTCGTGGGCCCGCCGATTTACAGGTGTCTGCATCGAACAAGAAGCGGTCGTCCAGGGGTCTACGAAGGAATCTTCGTCGCCTGCGCCCTCTCAGATCCTGAACCAGTCGGACCAGATCACCGGCCCATCCTCCGCCTCGATCGACAGTCTCACCAAACCGTGACCAATCGCGTCGAACACGAACCTGCCGTCCTGGTCGGCCCGGGATACGAGCGCCACGTCAGCGCCCCTCCTGTGTAACAAGGCCGCGGTCACATCCTGCCTGCTCGTGCGGGCCGCGAGCGTAGAGCTAGCCGGGATGAACGACACGTCCACTTCGAGAGATAGGCGAGCGTGCTCGAACCTGAGCCAGTGGCTGCCCGGGGTGTCGGTTCCATCGACCAGCGAGTCGAACACGAGCACGGCCACCTCCCGCGGATGGAGGCCATCGAATGCGGCCAATGCGTCTTCGAATACCCCGTCGGGTGGACTGCCGAACGGAATCTCGTCCTCGGGATCGTTGCTCCCCCCTGGCTCGATGGTCACGACCTGTCGGTGAACTCTCACCCTCCTCCTCGAGTGTCTCAGGGGGTCTGCGCGGCCCGCCCCCTTGCCAATCCAACATATTCACAACGGCACGACAATTCCGTGATTCCTCACCTCCAAGCTCCACCAGCCCCCAGACCAAGGGCTTCGACCACCACACCGTTGGTGAATCAATCGTGTTTGTGGTGCCGCCCACCCCCCGCGGCTACCTGCACGATGAACCCACGCCCCAGGCAGAGCCCCGTCCGGCGACTTCCTGGGGGCGGCGGCAGTGTTCGCTGATCCACCACATTCCGAGGGGCGTCGCACCACAAAAGATACATGGCGCCCGTCCGGCGCGTACCGGCCCCATTGCCGCCGACCGCGGAGCGAAGTGTTTCAATCCTGTGTTTTTCCATCAGAAGGGCTTGATACGCGGCCCACGGTATGCCACTTTGATACAGGCCGTTTGATCGGCCATGACTTCCACTGGGCAGTGGATTTACAGAGCACAGGAGAACCCGAGGGCATGGAGAAGGGGCCTGAGAAGTTGGTAGTTCGCGGGTACAAGGCAGATCCGGGCAGCTTGCTCGGAACCTCCGCCGAGCGGGGTGAGGGACGATGACCGCCGTCGACGTGGCTAAGACCAGCCCGATGACGGCGGCGGTCGACGACCCTCGGGAGGCCGATCCTCGATTTCACGCGACCGGCGAGCCCACCACCGCGGTCCTCGTCGAGGCCGCTGCGAATGGAAGCCGCGATGCGTGGAACGCGCTGGTGGCTCGGTTCGCGCCGACTGTGTGGGCTGTGGCTCGCGGTCACCGCCTCAACGCGGCGGATGCGGCTGACGTATCGCAGACCACGTGGATGAGGCTGGTCGAGAACCTCACCCGGATCGAGCAACCAGAACGCGTGGGCGCATGGCTGGCCACTACCGCTCGGCGAGAGTCGCTCCGGGTGCTCCGGCTGAGTGGGCGGCAGGTCCCGAGCAGCGACGACGTGGATTTCCTTGCCGACCCACAGTCCTACGACTCCCCGGAGCACAACGTCGCCGTGCGGGATCGTGCCGACGTGATAGCCGACCTCGTCCGGCAGCTCCCGGTGAGATCGCAGCTGCTGCTGCGGCTGTTGAACGCGGACTCGCCCCTCAGGTACAAGGAGATCAGCGAGTCGCTCGACATGCCCATAGGCAGCATCGGGCCGACCCGTGCTCGGGCCCTCGAGCAGCTGCGGCGCCTCGCGCTGCAGGCCGGGATCGACCCGGAGGACGTTTTCGGCTGACGAAATCAGGCTACGGGCACCCTGGTCGGCGTGACGGAGGGGGCCGAGTCCTTTCGTAGCAGGTAGTTCTGAAGCTGGATGTATCCGGTCCATACCACGATCACCGCCGCCACGTAGAGTCCGAGGTAGTCGGCCAGCTCGAGGTGGAGCGTCGTCTTGAACATGGCGAGCACCAGGGCTCCATACCAGGAAACGCTGCTGATGGCACCGGCCAACAGCGTCCCGCCCGACAGCTTGAAGACCGGCAGCTGTCGGTGTAGGAGGAGCCCGTTCAACATCAGCACTCCGACCACGACCAGCTTTGCGATGAAGCCGTTATTGCGCAGCAACGGCCCGGGGTCATCCGCGAACAGTGCGAGACCGCTGGCCGTGAGTATCGCCAGGCCGATCCAGATCGCCAGGCTGAGGTCGTGGAGCAGAGCCGTCGGGTGCGGCTCTCTCCGCACCAAGCTTCGGAGCACCAGCAGATCCCCGAGCGTTGCCCCGCCGAGACCGATCGCCAGACCGATTAGATGGACCGTCAGTAGACTCGAGTACAACAATGGCGGTCGGTCACTTCACCGGGGCGCGAAGAAGGAACCGGCGGACCACGTCCAGCCGGTTCCTTCTGTACCCCGGATCGTCGTCGGATACCACCACCTGTACACTCGGACTCCGGCAGGAAAGCCTTTAGCTTTGAAGTCCAGTAGCTGTTCCTCACAGCGGCTCTGGAGCCGGGGACGAAAACTACGATGGATCGGTCCGAAAGGTTCGCTCTGGTGCGAAAAACGCGAAAGGTTTACACCTGAAGCGGCCGCTTCGCCCACTGTCGGTAAGGGGGTATGTATCAATGCCATGCCTGGGTGGTTCTTCGTAAGAAATGACGACCGGTATGCGCATTTCCAACGGACTACGCCTATTGCCGCGTATGTGGCACTTTGAGGCTCGCAATGCACCCGATGTTCAATTCGGGATCTCGTTGGTATCCGCGACCCTCCTCCCTGCTCAATGTAGGGAGGGGTAATGGGGAAGATTAGTTTGGCCACGAATGCGCGCCCGGTCTGGTTCGGCGTGCCCGACCGTCCTCTCTTCGGATGGTGGCACGCCCCCGCCGACGCCCGGGCTGGCGGTGCGGCCGTCCTCTGCCCTCCAGTTGGCCGGGACCACGCCAAGGCGTACTTCACCTACCGGGTTCTCGCGGAGAGACTGGCCGATCGCGGCGTCGCCGTGCTGCGTTTCGACTATCACGGGACAGGCGATTCGGCCGGGCTCGGCAGTGATATCGAACGGCACGACGCCTGGCTGGCGAGCACCGCGTCAGCGATCCACTTCGCACGCAGCTCGGGGGCAGAGAGCCTGACCTTGATCGGCATGACCATCGGGGCGACTATCGCGGCACACGCGGCTGCCGTCGACGGCGGCATAGAACGGCTCGTGCTTTGGGATCCTGCCGCGTCAGGAAGGTCGTTCCTCCGACAGCAGACGGCCATCACCTCGTTGAAGTTCGGGATCCCAGGCCGACGCGAGGACGGATCTGTCGAGACACCCGGCTTCGTGTACCCAGCCTGCGGGGTGGCCGAGTTCCACGAGCTCAACCTCGAGCGCCTGGACCACGCGGTGGCAAGAAACGTGCTCGTTCTCTCCCGTCCGAACCGCAACGGCCACCGGAACCTGACCGATCGCCTGGGCAAGGAAGCCGTCGATTACCGTCCGTGTCCTGAGCAGCCTCGCCTGATGGATGTCGAGCCCCCCTACGAGGACGTCCCTTACCGGGATATCGAGACCGTGACGGAGTGGGTGTCGCAGGAACACGAGGAACCCTCAGCTCCTGTACAGGTACCTGAAGGCCGCGACCACGCCGTCGTGGGGCAGGACGCGGCCGGGCGGCCCATAACCGAGCGCGCCGTCTCTCTTCCCTCAGCCGGGCTGTTCGGGATGTTCACTGAAGTCGGTCCCGAGCGGTCGGACCGCCCGCTGGCAGTCTTTCTCAACTCGTCGGACGAGCACCACATGGGTCCCAACCGGCTATGGGTCGAGCTCGCGAGGCGATGGGCATCTTCAGGAATCGACGGGTTGAGGGTCGATCTGAGCGGACTTGGAGACAGCCCTGTCCGTCACGACGCGCAGCCCTGGTTGCAGTGCTGCGCCCCCGAAGCCTTCGACGACATGATCGACATCTTCCGCGAAGCGTCCCAGGACGGGCGCAGGCCACTGATCCTGGTCGGATTGTGCTCCTCCGCCTACCAGGCGATCGAGAGCGCGCTGTCTCTCCGCCCGGCCGGCGTGGTGCTCCTCAACCCGGGATTCAGCTTCGTCCCGCCTGAGCAGGAATCGGGCCGGCCTACCGACCCCAGGCGCCGAATCGTGCTGAACTCCGACCGGGCAACCAAGGACCCAAGGAAGGCGTTCACCCTCGAAGGCTCGGAAAGCGCCTTGGAGAAGCTCAAGCGTCGGATTCGCAATCAGCGTCGCACGTACAGGGTCATGCAGGCCCTGATGGAGCTCGACTTCCACCTGCGCGCCAGGCTGGCCTTTCTCCTGCATCGAATGAGCCGTCCTCGCACGTGGTGCCGCCTGCTGGTCCAGAATTCCACCGATGTTCTCCTGGTGACCGGGGAAGGCGACAACGCCATGATCCGTGCGGACTTGAGCGATCGGGTGATCGCTGAGCTCGCCGAAACGGGACGTTTCCTCTACGCGTACGTCCCCGGACTGGACCACGGGATCGTTCTGGATTCGCAACGCCGTGCTGTCGTAGATCTCGTGACCGATCACGTCTTGTCTTGCTTTGCGCCCGCGAAGGAACCGGACTCCGAGCCTCGACGCCGCCCCGTGGACAAAAAGACAAGCGAGGTCGGTCCCGTCCAAGCGTTTCGGCACGCAGAGACGGGCGCCGCCGACGCCACGGCCTGACCGGTGTCGAAGGTCATGATCCCCCGCTGACTCAAGCAACGACCCGTTGGCGGGAGAACACAGTTTCGCACCCAATTGCATCGAGTTCGTATCAGCAGTCGGATTTCGTGCTCCGTCAAGGCGTGTTCCAATCAAGTGCCGTTCGAGAGAGCCGCAGGTAACGTCGTTGCGTAAGCGACTGATCAGCCCGGTTCGACCCTTTGATCGCGTTCCTCAGCAGGTAGTCGACGCTGCTCGGAGGATCTTCGAGGCTGTGATAAGGAGCAAGATGACACCAGGAGTAACCCCATCCAATGCCGTCCACGCTGAGCCCCTCTCGTTGATTCTCACCTCAGAGAGCCCGCCGGAACGGACGAGAGGTACGAATGGCGGATACAGATCGCCCGTCGGCTCTCAAGAACACGCTTGACGAGGTAGAGGTTCGCCGTTTGGCAGGACCGCTCCGCCTCAGCTGGATGAACTCGGTTGCGGCCAGCCCGGTCATTCCCAACCGGATCCGGCATCGACTGTTGCGAGTCGGCGGCGTCTCTTGCGGAAGATGCGGCATTTGGCACCATGTGCGATTCGTCGGCGGTTGCGACGTATCGATAGGCGACTTCAGCTTCGTCAGCTCGGGTGTGGTCTTCGATGCGCGAGCACACATCGAGATTGGAACCAGAGTGGCGATAGGCCCCAACGCGATGCTGCTGACCTCGTCCCACGAGATCGGGCCGTCGGAGCATCGAGCCGGCGCCGGGTACGCGAAGTTCGCTCCGATCGTCATAGAGGACGGGTGCTGGATCGGAGCGGGCGCGATCATCCTTCCCGGCGTCACCATCCGCAGGGGATGCGTCGTCGGTGCGGGCGCCGTCGTCACTACCGACTGCGAACGTGACGGGCTCTACACGGGGATCCCCGCAACACGGAAACGCGACCTTCCAGTCGCGCCCGTTGCCGTCGATGCGGGGTCGGAGCCAATGCTCGGGCGACTGGTCGCCACAGAGGGCCGCCTCGGTACCCGCTTCGAACGCCCGTTCGAACCGTAGTACCCGGGACACTGTCACCGGAGCGCGGACCCACCGGGAGGGCATAGCGCCCCTTTGCGACCGTCCCCGACGGTGGGGACCCGTGGTCGGAAACACAAGAAAAGAAGGATGCGCCCGCCGTGTATCAAAGGGGACGACCCCATACTCTGAGACGTCGTGCGACGTTACTCAGAGACATTTGCGCGACACAGGCTGGCGCTGATCCTTCCCGTGGTGATTGCTGTTGTGATCAGTAGTGCCTTCGCCATATCTAGACCCCACAAGTACGAGTCCTCGATGAGCCTGTGGTTCGACAGCCCAGTTTCTCAGCCGTCGTCGCTCCTCAATACCGGAAACGGCCCGACGCCGGCGTCAGGGGGACTCGCGGAGTTGCAAGAGTTTCTCGCCACCGATGCGTTCCGAAGCGACGTCGGGCTAGCAAGCCCGTTGGCAGCCGATCTTTCTAAGCCCGGCAGCCGTCCAAATTTGTACGCCATCGACGGAGTTCTGGCGAAAGCGTTTACTGAGACCGTGGCCGGCCCTCAGATCGTGCAGGTGACGATGACCGCTGCGAATCCAAGTTACGTGGTAGGCACACTGGACGCAGTCGCAAACCAATATCAGTCCTGGAATTCCAACGCCCTAAATGACCGAGGACACGCGTCAGCCACTTACTACCAGCCTGAAGTTGAGAGAGACCTGACAGCGTTGAACAAAGCCAATACCGCCGTCAAAGCGTACGTACTGAGCAATCCGAAAGTAAACCTAACGACCGATCCGACCTACAGCCAACTGACCCAGACGGCCGCCTCGGCCGAAGCGAACTACACCAGCGACAGCAACGCCCTCGCGCAGGCGGAGCTCGCCGACCAACCCGACCTGATATCAACGAGCTTCCACGTCGTCGATCCCCCGAGTCCCCCAGTAGCGTTGAGCAGCAAGAAGCACGACATTCTTATCGGGGTCGCCGGTCTTTTGGCCGGAGTCATCATCAGCCTCCTCGCCTTGAGTGCGCTCACCGCGCTTGACAAGACGGCAAGGAGCGAGGAGGACATCGACTCCATGCTCGGCGTGGACGTCGTCGCCAGCATCAGGGAACTGCGACATCGGAGGACGCTCGGCGCCCGGGGGGAGAGGTCGTCGTGAATGGAACGGAGGCGGAGCCTGATCCCGGCTCCNNTTGGTGGTCGGCTGGCCGCAAAGTTCCTACCGACTCACCGGCCGCTGGTTCGGCGACGGGTCGTCAGGCGCAGCAGGCGAGGCCGACTCGGCCGTCGACAACGTCGGTCTCTGCCGACGAGAGTCAATGGTTCACCCCTACGACACCTCTCACCCCTACGACGCCCCACCCTCGGCCCGACCACCGACTAGCAGCCCACCGCGATGCCAACTCAGGCAGCGCGACCGAGACGACCAAGGTGCGAACACCCCAATTCCC
>PMHU01000311.1 GCA_003156795.1 Acidimicrobiaceae bacterium | reverse complement strand
CAGATAGATCTGGCCGACCGACAAATAGTTCGCGGCCCGCCAATAGGCATCCATCTTGGCCAGCAGATCAGGCGAAAGCGGGGTCGTCGTCATGGTTTCAGCCTCCAAGTTGTTGGTAGGGCAGACTGGCAACGGCGCCGGTGAGCGATACGCCGCGCCGGGACGGCTGAGATAACGTTTCCCGCAGGAATATTGGCGGTTCCAGCCCGAAGACTGGCCGTTCCTGCCACAGTCCCGAGCCGTCCACGCGGAAAGCGCCAGCTCGTCTGCAGCGATCGCTCACCCTCATCGCCGACCGAANNAATCGGACTGCGTCCACTGGATGTCGGCCCAACGTCGAAGACCGAGACCGACGCGAGGGGTCCAGCGGGAAAACGTGACCCACAGGGCGATCGCCTGGACGACAACGCCGGCGACGCCGACGATGGGCCACTCGGCGAAAGTCGCGAGCATGAGGGCAACGCCGGCCACGAAAAGCAGCACCGCCGCGATGTCGACTACTCGACGGGAATGAAGCCGAGCGGCGCGCGATCCGGTTGTCAGGGACAGTTCGAGGTTGGGGTCATCGCAGCCGGCTTGGCCTTCGAGGACGGCCAGGATCCGCAGTTCCTCGCTGGTCAAGGTGATGTCTCTGGGTGTGTCCATGCTTCCGGCTTTCGTTGGGCTGGTTCGACATTCTGGTGTTGGGTTATCGGAGATCGAATACCAGGCGGGCGTCGACTGCGCCTTTCTCGATCTGCTCGAAGGCGTCATTGACCTGCTCGAGTTGGCGGGTCTCGCGCACGACGCGGGTGCGGCCCTCGGCGTGAAGTTGGAAGGTATCGGCCAGGTCTACTCTGGTCCCGACGATCGATCCGACCACGGTGATCCCATGTAGCACGGTTTCGAAGATGGGCAGTTGCATGGTGTTGTCGGCCGGCAGGGCGACGAATACCAGCGTGCCGCCCCGTTTGAGGCTGCGGAAGGCCTGTTCGAACGCCACCGGCGATACGGCCACCGCGATGGCGACGTCGGCCCCGCCCAAAGCCTGGATGGCTTCGACCGGGTCGTCGATGGCCGAGTTGACGGTGTGCTCGGCGCCCAGGTCTCGGGCCAGGGCCAGTTTGCTGTCCACCAGATCGACCGCCGCGACAGAAGCGCCGGCGATGCGGGCATACTGCAAGGCCAGATGGCCCAGTCCGCCGATCCCGTAGATGGCGACCAGGTCTGACGATCGCGCTCCGGAGACCTTGACGGCCTTGTAGGTGGTGACCCCGGCGCAGCTAAGAGGGGCGGCGTCGAGGGGGTCGACGCCTTCGGGTACCCGACCGACGAAAGAAGCGTGGGCCCGGACGTATTCGGCGTAACCGCCATCGACTGTGTAGCCGGTCATCTGCTGGTTCGGGCAGAGCGTTTCGCGTCCCGACGAGCAGAACTCACATGCCCCGCACGCCCAGCCCAGCCACGGGACGGCCACCCGGTCTCCTTCGCGCAGGCCTTTCACCTCTGAGCCGATCCGCTCGATCAATCCGACCGCCTCATGTCCGGGGACGAACGGGGGGGTCGGCTTGATCGGCCAGTCTCCATGCGCGGCGTGGATGTCGGTGTGACACACCCCGCACGTCTCGACCTTTACGACGACCTCGCCTGAACGTGGCTCCGGCTTCGGTATGTCATCGATGCTCAACGGTTTACGAAAATCGTGGACTACTGCAGCTTTCATGGGAACACGCTCTCTTGCTGTTGATGTGTCGGCGAAGGGCCGGCGAGGCCTCAGGGGACGGAAACGACCTTCGAGTCTGCTGTGTCGTCGCGAGGCGGTACGTGCGTGAGGTCGACAGTCGCGGCGGGGGTTCGGTTCCCTCGCCCGCGGATGTGGTGCTGGGCGACCGGATGACGGTGGCGGTAGTTGGCCAGCACACCGTCGAATCCGATCCAGCTGGATGTCCTCCACATGGTGAGGATCACGATCGCGAACAGTGCGTAGAACGCACACACGCTTGCCGTTCCTGACATCACGTAGGTGAATAGCAGGGCGAGACTCCCGAGGGCGGCCACCCGAGTGAAGATTCCGGCCACCAGGGCGATACCGATAGCGAACTCAGCCACGGCGACCAGGATGCCGATCCAGCCGGAGTTCGGCACCACGAAGCTGTGCAGGAAACTCCCCCACCACGTGTACGCAGGCTTGCCATGGGCGGCGAACCCGGCGACCCCGCTTCCGTCGTGGTGCAGGAATGCCGAGTTCTCGGCGCCCCACAACTTCGCCCAGCCGGCTTGGATCCACATGATTCCAAGCCAAACCCTCATGGCCAGCCACACGACCGCCGCCACTTTCGACTGCTTCAGCCACTCCCATACGCCGGGGTTGGTCCGCTCGGACGGACTCCCGAGAACTTCGACGGGGTTCTTCATCGGATGCTTCCTCCGCCCAGCTCACACGAGGCGAAGCCCTCTATGGTCGCGGCGGGAACGAGGACAAGATGACGACAAGCACTACCGATGTGCCCTGTAGGGCTCATCGCGGACTGGTGAAGCGTTGGGTGGGCCATTGGCCAACCTCCCTGACTCGGTGAACGCATTCGCTTGATGCGCTACCAAGGTCTGGAGCAACGCCCCCGGGAGGGTGCCGGTGCTGGTGGCAAAATCCAACACGGTGCGGGTACGCAACCCGTGTCGACCACACGTTACCACGACAGCGGGCCGAAGCCACGGGCCAAGCAAGCTGAGCAAGCGGCTCGCGGGCTGATGTGGGGTCCCGTTGTTCCGGCAAGGGAGGATCGCCGTTGATACCCGTCCCGGTATGGTCCTGACGATGTGGATGCTGCTCCCGATATGGCATCAAGCCCGTAGTCATTGGGGATTGCCAGGCGAAGACGACACGAAGAGGGGCGCCTCCATCGGTCCGTGCGTGGGGTGCGATCGACGCCAGCTGGCCGCGGGGTGTTGGCCGCCGGGCCGGAGGCTGGTCGGTCGGCGCCGGAGTCGACGTTGACCGCGGGGCGATGAGCCGCCCACTTCTCGATGAGCTCGTCGAGACTCTCGGAGTAACGGGCTCGGACGTTCTCGACTTCGAGGATCAGTCTGCAGCTGGTCGAGCTGCCGCTGTCGCTTTCGTAGCCGGGGTCCATCGGTTCTTCGTGGCACCCGGAGAACCATGCCGGGGTCTCTTGCAGATTGAACCTCGGAGAGTGATGTAGGAAGCGGGTGGGTTTCTGGAAGCCCGCCTCGCTGCCTCGTGATTGTCTGGCCTGGGTCCACGGACGGAGCGAGCAAATGCGCGAACCGGTCGGCGCGACGGTTCGCCGCGTTGCCCGTTTAGGACGGTCTCGCGGGCGGGGGGCGGTCGAGAGCGGCTGGGGCTAGAGAACCGTCGATGACGTCGTGGGCGACTGCTTGGAGTCGGAGGTTGTGGGTGCGGGCGTAGCCGCGCAAGACGCTGAACGACTGTTCCATGTTGAGGCCGGCTCGCTCGGCGATCACTCCTTTGGCCTGCTCGATGATGATGCGGCTGTTGAGTGCGGTGTTCAGTTGTTCGTTTAGAGTCTGGGCCTCGAGCGAGGCGCGGTGGGAGAGGATGGCGATGGTGGCGACGTCGGCCAATGCCTGGGCGGCGTCGACATCGGCTTGTCGCATCTCGCCCGGATCGAGTTGGAACAGGTTGAGGGCGCCGATGACGGTGCCGCGCAGCCGCAGGGGTAACGCGTGCACCGAGTGGAAGCCGGCCGCGAGCGCTCTGGCCGCGAAGCGCGGCCAGCGGCCGTTCATGGCGGCCAGGTCCTGGTTCAGGACCGGTCGCCCGCTGCGGTGACAGTCAAGGCATGGGCCTTCGTGGGCTTGTAGCTCGAACAGTTCCAGCACGCGCATGGCTTCGCTGGAGGAGGCCATCACCCGCAGATCGCTGTCGGGTGCGACGAGCATGATCCCGGCGGTGGCGATGTCGAATAATTCCACGCACCGGTCGGCAAGCCGGGTGAGCAGTTCGACTACGTCGAAGTCATCGACGAGGGTGTCGGCGAGTTCCACGAACGTTCGGGCAAGCAGTGCTTCTCTGGGCATTGGATCTCCAAGTCGCCGCGGGCTAGGCCTGGGCCGGCCCCAAAAACAGGGCCACTCCCCAAATGGTACGCCTCCGCCTGGCTGGCTGGATGAACTTCGCGATGGGAGGCCCCTTATGGTGATGGGTCTTTCTAACCGCTTCGGTCATCGAAGCGCAGCCTCCTGGCCACTACATCTTCGCTGACGCCGGCGAGGGCCCGGTCGTTGCCGAAGGCGTGGGCCCGCAGCCGGATGAGGGCCTCCCCGACGCTGACGTCGAGTTGGGCCGCGACCATCCCCGAAGCCTGGTGAACCGCAAAGTGGAAGTCGGCGCCGGACTCCAGCTCGGCGGCTAGCTCCCCAGGTGGCGCCTCGGCTTGAAGCAGCAGCAATGCCTGGGCGGCGACGTCGGCCATGACCAGCGCGTCGGCGTGCTGGTCATCGCTGAGCGGCCCCGGCCGATCGCGATACAGGTTGAGCGCCCCGAGACGGACCGCCCCGACGTGCAGAGGGAAGCCGAAAATGGCCCGCACGCCCGCCTCCACCGCCGGGCCGGCGAAGGCAGGCCATCGCGGCGTGGACGGTTCGTCCAGGTCGGGCTCGAGCACGGGCCGGTCCTGGTGGTAGGCGTCCACGCAGGGTCCCTCCCCGAGCCCGAACTGAAGTTGCTCGATGACGTCACTCACCTTGTTGGTGGTACACACCGAGCCGCGAGGGACGTCACCAGACATGAGCATGATCCCGGCGCCGCTCATGGCGGTGACGTCGGCACAGACCTCACAGAGCCGTCTGGTCTCCGTCCCTGGTGTCGTCTCGCCGGCGAGTCGGGCCAGAATTCGTAGCCGCCGTTCTCCCGCCACGATTCAAGGTCCCCGGCGGTTGGCATTCGTGAGCTCAACTCCGCTCAGGTCGGTGACAAGGTCAGGATCGTCGTGATTCATCGCCCGAGACAAGGTCTCCTGCACCCAGCCCGCCGTGGACAGTCGTATTCGCCTTGAAGCCGGACGGCTGCGGGATCAGCGCCGCATCCCGTGTACGGCAACAGACTGTGACGAGGGATGGGTAAGGATGGGGAGTCGGTGCGAGTCATGGCATTCTCCTGGCATCAGCGCTGCGAAGATGGCGCTACCAGGGTCCGGAGCATCGCTCGCGAGCCAGCTAAAGGTGGCTCGACACGTCAGGGCACTTGTCGTGTCACCCATCACCATACACCCCTGGAACGGCGACCGGTCCATGAGCACGCACCCGAAGTCATCGACGACTCTCCGACGCCATTGACAATGCTTGCCTCCACACCATTCTCTCACGCTCCAACCATCAACCGACACCGCGTAGGTGCCGTCGTAAAGCCGTGTGGGCCGCGCGGGACTGTCCTGGTGGGTCTAACCAACGGACCGGGTGCTAGTTGACGCGAACCTGGCCAACCGGGCCGCCCTCGGTGGTTGGCCTTTACTCTCCGACTCGGTGGACCTGTTGATCGACTTGCGCGCTGTGATGGGGCGGGCTCGGCGCTAACGATTCCCTCGTCTTGTCAATCCTCAGCGACGCGTTCCGCGACCCGACCGAAGGGGCACGAGCCATCGCGCGTTGGCGCGGAGGATGGCACCGTCATCTCGATTGGCCCCATCGCCGCTGGTGTGCTGCTGGCCAACTTCTGGAGAGGTTCGGTGTTTCTGGTCAACGTCCCGATCGTTGGTCGCCGTCTTCGTCGCAGCCGTTGTGGTGGTGCCCGACTTGGAGAACCCGGCGGCCTAGCGGTCCGATCAGGTCGGGAGCGGCCCTGGTTGATTGCCGGGTTGGGGTCTGTTGCCGTGGCCATCATCTAAACCCCGACCCGGGTTGGGCGTCGGCGCCGGTACTCGAAGTCGGGTCCGTCAGCCTGATCGTTCTTGGCTCGTTCGTGGTCGGGGAGGCTCGTAGCCGCTACCCCATGCTGGATCTGGATTTCTTCTCCAAGAGCCGTTTCTCCACCGCCGACGCATATGGCACGGAACGGCTCGGGAGGCGACATTCTGAGCCTCGCCCTCGCTCTGGGGTTTCCGCCCGTGGTGCTTCTGCTCCGCTTCGGCCGTGGAGGCGGGTGGTGATGGGTAGCATCAGCTGGGATGGGTGTGATTGGCTGGCTGATCGCGGTGGTGATCGTCGTGGTGGTGGCGGCGGTGCTGTTCGTCAGGTTTCGCCGGTGGCGACGGGGCGGAGGAGTGATCGCCACGAAGGGCAAGCGATGAGGCTGCTCATGACCGCTTCGCAGATCCGGGGGCTCCCAGTGGTAACGGTCCGGGGCGGAGAGGATGTAGCCGAGGTGCGCGATGTGATCTACAGCCCCGAAGCTGGTCGCTTGGTGGGCCTGACCCTCAACAAGCGCGGTTTTTTGGCCGGGCGGAGTCGAGAGGTCCTTCCGGCCGAAGCGATCCATGCCATAGGCGAGCACGCTGTGATGGTTCTCGATGACTCCAGCCTTGTCGCTGCCGAGGATGCTTCCGACGATGTGGGGCATCCCGACACCGAGCGATACGTGGTGGGTAACGACGTATTGACCGAAGGAGGAGCGAGTCTGGGTGCTGTCGCTGATTTGGTCCTACTGGTGGGCAGCAGTGGTGAGGTGGTCGGCTACCAGATCGACAAAACCGGCGGCGGGCGCGGCTACATTCCGCTGCCGGCGCAGCTTTCCGTTTCGGGAGTTGCGCTCGTCGTCCCTAATATCACCGAGGAGTTCGTGCATGACGATCTCGTCGGCCTTGGGGCGTCCGTGGACGAATTCCGGAACCGATTGGGGCTGACGTGAACGAATCGTTCCGGGACTGCAGTGGGCGCAAGGTGATCAGCCGGGCGACTGCGAAGCATCTGGGCGACGTGAGCCACTTTCTCGTCGATGCCGAGCAGAGGAGAGTCGCCGCCGTTTTCATCGGGCGGGGCAAGAACGTGCGGTTGGTGGAATGGGCGCAGGTGAGCGGATTCGGTCCTGACGCTGTTATGGTCGCCGACGGGGACAGCCTCCGACCACCAGGAGATGACCGGGAGCGAGACACCGCCGAGGGAAAGCTCGAACTCGTCGGCAAGCGAGTGCTTAGCGAGCGGGGCAACGAGCTGGGCAAAGTCGATGACGTCACCTTCGACGCCGGTAGTGGAGCGCTGAAGGACCTGGTCATCGGCGATCGGCGCCTCCCAGCCGGGTCCCTCTTGGGTATCGGCTCATACGCCGTTGTGCTCGACGACGACCAGTCGTCCGCCGGCTGAGCACCTCGGCTGCCTGGAAGAGCCCTGGTTCTTTAGCGGTCTCGGAGGGGAAAGTGACTTTGACCTGCGGTTGAGAGTGGGGGAAATAAGGGTGTGACGCAGACCGTCCTCCGATCTTTACCGCGCTTAGGTCGGCGGCGCGTTTGCCTGGTCACGAGAGAATTGGAGGTGAGACCCGGCGCCGAGACCGCGGTCCAAGTACCCTCATGAGCAGTGCAAAAGAGTCGAATCGGAAGTCGGAGCGGAGGCTCGTCGCCAGATGGGAATGCGCGACCTCCTCTGTAGTCAGTCCCGCCACCCGGCGCGAATCGGGACCGGGTTCGGTCACGGCGGACAGTGTGCCAATCGGGATCGACGCCCCCCGACCGGCGCTCACGGGGTTGACTGCGACGGATAGAGACACCTCGGCGCTGCCTGCAGCCTGGCGCCTCCGGCGTCGGGAGTAAACTCTTCGAAGTCGACGGTCGGGACCGTGACGGGACAGAAGGGTTGGTCGGCGTTGTCCCTTCGGCTTCGAGCAACTGTGGCCTTCGGGATCGTCGCTATGCTCCTCGCCGGTGTCCTGTCACTGTTCACGTACATCTCGGTCCGCAACTGGATAGTCAACGACCGCGACAACGCGACCCTACGCCAGGACTACACTTCCGCCCGTCCGATCCGCAGCCGGCTCAGCTCGGGCGAGGCCGACTACGACGCGCTGCTTTCGGGGCTCCAGGTCACCGCGACCAGCGATGCTCTCATGGAACAAAACGGGCAGTGGTACTCGAGCACGGTCGGTGTCGGCCAGTCACAGATCCCCAGCTCTTTGCAGCAGGCGGTAGCCTCCGATCGCGCAGCACGACAGACCGTCAACAGACCGGATGGACCCCTCCTGGCCATCGGCGTTCCAATCGCCGAGTCATCGGCACGTCTCTACGTCCTTGAACCCCTCAACGACGTCGACCCCACCCTCAACGTCCTCGCCTCGGTGTTATCCGTAGGTGCCGCAGTCGCCGCCATCGTCGGCGCGCTGACAGGGACGCTGGTGAGCAGGCGCATCCTGCGGCCGTTGCGGACCGTATCGCAAGTCGCCGAAGAGATCGGCGCCGGCCACAGCGACGTCCGACTGCCCTCCGTGATCTCCGACTCCGACTTACGACCGTTGGTCACCTCCTTCAACCACATGGTCGACGAGCTCGCCGAACGGGCGCGCCGGGAAGAGCGATTCGCTTCTGATGTCAGCCACGATCTCCGAGGTCCCCCCGCCGCTTTCGCTTCGGCCGTATCAGTCGTCCAGCGCCGCCGCGCCAGCCTCCCACCAGAAGCGTGCGCGGCCGTCGACATCCTCCAAGAACAGGTCCAATCGTTCTCCCGTCTGGTTACCGACCTACTCGAGATCTCCCGATTCGAGGCCGCCCTACCCAACCCTCACCCTGAGACTTAAAGCCGACTCGATGACCTTCCTGCACCTGAAGGGTGCCACCTTCGGGTCGGGTCATTGACCAGGTCTTTCGTGAGGAGATGACGGGACGAGTGAACGGCCCAGCCGCGCCGACCATGAGGGTTATGGCGGCCCGCCGACCGTCACCAGCCATGTCGGGCAGGGCAGTATCGTTTAGTGGCGTGCTGTGGCTTCAGGCGACAGTTGGGCTCCTGACTTGGGGCGGCGCACTGCTTCTGATCGACGCGGCCAGCCGACGCCATCAACGCGCCAACCTAGTCGACCGTCTCGGTCCGTTTCAGCCGTCCGTCGCGGACGAGGCCCAAGACTGGCTCCGTCAACAGCTATGACCGTTCCTCTCCCGCCCGACAGGCTGGGAGAGTGGCTCACCATCCAACAAGCGGCCGATCGATTAGGTCTCTCCCCCAGCGGGTTCCGGGGGCTAGCCAAGACCCGAAGGATCACCATCAACCGACGCGGGAGCAGACCCGGCGTGCAATCCACCGACATCGACGCCGTCCTTCAACGGGCCCGGATCACCGCACGCTTGAATCGGCGTCTAGCCCTGAAGGATCCCGAATAAGCATCGGCCAGGCACCAAGGCGATCCAAGCTACCCAGCCCAGCGGACCACCGACGAACTCCTCCCCCGATCATGACTCCCAACAGAGCGTGGTTCGAGTCTCCCCTCAATGTCTCGTGCACCACATTTGCACCACAAAAGCGTGCCTGTCGGTGCAACTCCCTGCCGCTCGGTACAACAAGCCAAACCGGCCACGACCGGCCCGTTTCCGCGAAAGTGCTGGTCATCGCCGTGCCGTGAAACCGGTGCGCAGACTTCCCAAACTTCATGATCGACGCGACATAAGTGCTGGTCAGAGCCTATTTTTAATTTTCCAGCACCACAAAAACACACCACAGCACCTCACCTCGAAGAGTGGTCGGATGGGTTTTCCACAAGCCGCTCCTCCTACTCTTCTAGCTCCCTCCATGACGTAAATCTCACTCTGCGTCTACGCATGATCCTGATGTGCGACACGTCAGGATCGACGAGGAGCCGCTCTACGTCGTACGCTCATCCACCGGGTCAGGCCGAGTCCCACTCCCCCGGCTTTCGCCGTCCGCGGAGCCCGTCAGCCGCTGCCCATGAACGGCACTTTGGGGCGCTCCGACGGAACCAAGATCGGCTCGCGCGTGTTCTGAGACGGTGGCCTGCTCGACACCCCACGCCGAGCTTGTTCTGGAACGCTCGCCTCAACGTCGGATTGAAATATTTCTTCGAGTAGCTTTGGAAACTGCAGCCGTATTTGAACGATCGGCATGACCTAGGTTGCCCCAGCGGGGCAGCCTAGGGCTGCGGCAAGTGCTGCGACTTGGGCGCAGCGAAAGGCTTGCGACACTCTGGCCTTCGGTCGGATGTTGTCGAAACCGTGGAAGGCGCCATCTACTATGTCCAGTTCGCACTCGACGCCGGCGTCTTTCAGTCGGCTGGCGTAGGCGACATCTTCTTCGTAGAAGAGGTCCAATGTTCCTACCCCGATCCATGCCGGCGCCAGCCCGGATAGGTCTTGGTAGCGCGCCGGGGCGGCGAGCCCGCTGACCTCGACCGATCCGGGTAGGTGACCGGTGTAGGCCTGCCACCCGAAACGGTTTGCGTTCTGGTTCCACAGCCTGAACCTGGTCTCGTCGAGGTCGTTACGGGCTGCTGTCCGGTCGTCGAGCATCGGGTATATCAACAACTGAAAAGCGATCGGCACGTCCCCGCGCTCATGCGCCAGCAAGGCCACCGCAGCGGCAAGTCCGCCACCAGCACTCGCGCCGCCGACAGCTAGGCGATTCGGGTCAACGTATCGTTGTCGGGCGAGCCAGGCGAGAGCGTCGTAACAGTCATGTAGCGGGACGGGAAAGTGATGTTCGGGCGCGAGGCGGTAGTCGACCGCGGCAACGACTATCCCGAGTTTCTCCGCAAAGTGGCGGCACACGGCGTCGTCGAGGGCGGCCTTGCCCATCACGTAGCCGCCGCCATGGATCCAAAGCAGTGCCGGCAAACGCCCATCGCTCGACACCGGTCGGTGCACCCGTAGCGAGATCGGACCGACAGACTCCACCACCACATTCTTGGCTGGCACCGCGGTCACTAAGCCCATGAGCATCCGAACCGGTCTCAACGTCCGCGGACCGACCGCAGCACGCGGCAGAAAGCGGGCCACACGGCCAAGATCGGGATGGAAACCGCCGGCAACCACGATCAGTAAGGGAAAGTCGCACTCGTCGAGCGGACCAAGTCCCTTATCCTCCTTCCAAAGCGTTACCTACCAGGCGAGATGCTACTTCGCTACAAGTAACGAGCGCCGCTGCCGACCATAAGCAGCTCGCCGGTGGCGCCGGCGAGCGTTGGGCGAGCGACTCCGAGTACGATCCGCTGACGATGGATCAGCTCGCAGGCCAGACCGCGGTCGTGACCGGCGCCGCCAACGGAATCGGCCTAGCGATTGTTGAAGCGTTCGTCGGCGAGGGCATGCGAGTGGTCATGGCCGACGTCGACGAGGTCCACCTTGGGGCCCAGGCTGCCCGGCTGCGCAACCAGGGCGCCGATATCCATGCAGTCCCCGTCGATGTCCGCGATTCCGACGCCGTCGACCGCGTCGGTCGGGCTGCCATCGAACGCTTCGGAACTCTCCACGTGGCCGTGAACAACGCCGGTGTGGTCATGATGGGCAACTCGTGGGAGATCACGCTGGAGGAGTGGCACAGAGTCCTCGATATCGATCTTTGGGGAGTGATCCACGGTATCCGTACCTTCGTCCCTCTGATTCTCGCCTCAGGCCAGGAAGGCCACGTAGTCAACATCGCGTCGATGGCGGCCGTCCTGCCCATGAGCCAGGTCGGGCCTTACACCGTGGCCAAGCACGGAGTTCTCGGGCTTTCCGACGTGCTGCGCGCCGAGTTCGAGNNTGATCAGAACCGCGATGAACCCGATCGGCACAGTCGAGCCTTCCGCTGTAGCCGGAAACGTGGTCGATGCCATCCGTCGGCGCCGCAGCTACGTCTTCACCGACGACCACTTCCTAAGCGAGGTCCAGGAGCGCCTACAAGCGATCCTCTCAGCGCGATCCGACGTTTGCAGCTGAGTTCGCCAACCACCGATCCCGAACAATCACCCTATAAACTGAGGCCAAACGACGGCATGACAGACCCACCCATCTCAGGTGGATCGACCATGACGCCTGGCGCGCCTCAATGATCTTGGTGGCGTACTCCCGCGTGGCCGACGAAAGCCGTCATCGCTTTGACGAGGAACTCTCTTCAGCGCCGCCGAGGCCGCGGACCATGTCGTCGCTCCACTCAAGCAGCTGGTCACGGTCGGGCGGGAGGACCCCGAGGATGTCACCGACGGTGATCAGTGGAAGCCAAGCAGCGATGTCCTACAGGGGATCGCATTCTCCGCGCTCGGCGACGGCGTCAATCAGCGTCGGAGTTGTCCGTCGGAGCGCGTCTTCTTGGTCCCGGATCCACCGCGGAGTAAAGCCCTCGGTGACGAGCTTCCACCGCTGTCGGTGGTCGGGATCGTCCCATGTCGATCTTCATCGGAATTGGGCCCTGATCCGGGCGGATGGCGCCGGCGCTTCTGTACAGGAGCGGCTGACTGGACACCCCGCTTCACGAGGTTCTACGTCGAGACGCCCCACAGGCCGTGCCGGGGGTCGCGACCGGGGCGTTCTCTCGAAGGCCGCGGGCCCTCGGTCTGGTTGCGGCCCCAGACAACACCGTCGATGATGTCGATCTGATCTTGCACATCACGTCCTCGTCTGAGCTGGCTTGTTTGGGAGGAGACTCGACCGACGCGCCTGGTCCGGTCGGTCGGGCCGACCGAGCGCATGAGGATAAAGTGTAAAACCGTCAGCCTGGAGGTGCGGCGCCACGAGCATCAGACCCGGCGCGGAGATGTGGCGGCATGCGAACGAGGAGGACCGATGGATGGTGGCAATGGCCTTCAGACTGCGGGAGAGGACATCCCGTGGCTGCTTCGCCGTTGGGCCGACGCGAAGCCGTCGCACCTCGGGTTGATCTGGGAGCCCGCTGACGGACCGGCGCAGTCGTGGACCTTCGCCGAGCTGCACGTAGCGACGCGCCGGCTCGCGGCTGGGCTTGTTGCGCTCGGTGTCGCCCGCGGCGACCGCGTGTTGATCCACGCCGAGAATTCTCCAGAGATGCTGCTGGCTTGGCTGGCGACCGCCACCGTCGGGGCTGTCGCGGTCACCACAAATACGCGCTCAGTGCCGTCGGAGGTCGCCTGGTGCGTCGAGCACACCGGGTGCGTGGGGGCGATCACCCAGGCGCACTACGCGTCGCACATCGCCGCATGCGGAGACGCCCTGAAGTGGGTGGTCACTATCGGGGCGGGTTCGGCGCGCGATGACGCCGATCCGTTCGCCGCGTTGTACGGCGACATCGACTCGTGGCCGGGGCGCCCGATCGAACCGATGTTGCCCTTCGGGATCATGTTCACCTCCGGCACCACCGCGAGGCCTAAGGCGGTAGTGCACACGCACGCGAACGCCGTCTGGGCCAGCCGGGCAGGCCCTCGCACCATCGACCTCGGCACCGACGACTGCTACCTGATCTACCTGCCGTTGTTTCACGTCAACGCACAGAGCTGGTCGTTCTTCTCCGCCCTCGGTGTAGGGGCGACGACGGTGCTCATGGCGAAGTGGTCAACCAGCCGCTTCTGGGATGTAGTCGCCCGCAATCGCGTCACACACATCTCACTGATGCCGTTCGTCTTCGGCGCGCTCGGCGCGCCCGATCGACCCGAGACGAAGCTGCGCGTCGGCGTATTCGGACTGATCATGCCGGTCATCGAGCAGATGTTCGGCCTCGCCGTGTACGCGGCGTACGGGATGACCGAGACCGTGACGCATGCGATCTCCGGAAAGCCGTCCGAGCACCTGCCGGAACGGTCGATGGGCCACCCGTCGCCGGGATACGAGGTGGCGATCGTCGACAAGGACACCGGCGAAGTCTGCCCTGAAGGGGTGACTGGCGAGCTCTGGGTTCGCGGCGTCCGCGGTGTGCAGCTCTTCCTGGAGTACTACGCCAACCCCGAGGCGAACGAGAGGGCTTTCGAGGGCGACTGGTTCAAGACTGGTGACATGGTTGTGCGAGGCGAAGGCGGCAATATCTACTACCGCGAGCGCGACAAGGACCTGCTCAAGGTGGGTGGCGAGAACGTCTCAGCCCGCGAAGTCGAGGAAGCCATCACCGGCCTTCCCGGCGTCGCCGCCGTCGCCGTCGTGGGCAAGCACCACGAGTTCCTCAGCGAAGTCGTGGTCGCGTTCGTCATCAAGGGCCCCGGTGCCGAGAATGATGCGAGTCTAGAGGCGACGATCATCGAGACCTGCCGCGAGAGACTCGCCGACTTCAAGGTGCCCCGAGCGGTGTTCTTCGTGGATGAGTTCCCCACCGGGACGCTCGACAAGTTGTTGAAGAACCAATTGCGGGTGATGGCTGACGCGTATCCCGCGGTCTGATCCGCGCAGCTCCGATTGAACCCGGGGTCGGCCACCATAGATTGCGATCAGCGGAGACAATGTCGACGTAGGCCGGCTGCGCGCCCGTCTGGCTTGCCTCGAGGCGACCTTCGAGTCCGGTGTTCCATCATCTCCGCCGTCAGGCCCTGCTCGAGTTCGTAGTCGCGCCGCATGTGGTCGATCTCAATCTCGTTCAACCCGCACTTCTTGAGGGAAACGGCGGTTGCCGGCGACGCACGATCGAGTGATATACAGGCGGGCGGCCGCTGGCGAGCAGTAGCGGTGCCCGGTCGAGGAGAGCGAGCTGGCCGTGGCGGGGACGAGGTAGTGTGTGCCAACAGCAGAGACGCCGCGGGGTCACGTCCGTCGATCCAGCCACGACCCGTCACGACGTGTCGCCATCGCGCCGGTCGAGAGCTGCGACTGCGAGCTCAGCGGCCCGTCGCCGGTCGACCTTATCGCGCGGGGTGAGCGGCACGACGACGATGGGGAAGGTCGCGCGAGGGACCTTGTACGGGGCCAGCTGCTCACGCAACTCCTCAAGGAGCGCGGGCTCGTCCGATTCGCCGGCCCAGACGATCCCCGCCACCGGCCGCTCACCGAGGCGCTCGTCGGCCAGGCCGACGACGACGGCGTCATGCACCAGAACCGAGCGCCGCGCCACGTCCTCGACCTCGGCCGGGTACACGTTGAACCCACCGACAATGATCTTCTCCTGCGCCCGACCGGTGATGTACAGGATCCCGTCGTCCAGGCGACCGACATCACCGGTGGCGAACCACCCGTCCTCGTCGATAGGAACCGCGGCGCCACCTAGGAACTGTGCCGAGGCCTCGTCTGTGCGGACGAGGATCTCGCCCTCCCCTGCCGGCCGGTCGTCATCCATGTGGCGGATTCGCACCTCCACGCCCTCGGCCAACCGGCCGACGGAGCCCGGCCCACGCCGCCCCGCCACGACGTCGTCGTAGCGCTCTTGGGCAACTGCGCCGACCTCGGTCATCCCGTAGGCCTGCATGACCGGGACACCGAACCGCTGCTCAAACCGCTCCCGCGTGTCGATCGACAGCGGCGCCGTACCGGAGGTCACGTACTTGACCGCGCCGAGGTCAATGTCCTCCTCGGCCGTGGCGAGCATGTAGATCATCGTGGGCGTCAGCTGCAGCGTGTCCATCCGGAAGCAAGCGAGGAGAGCCCGAGCCGCCGGCACCGTGAACCTCGGGAGGATGACGGTCGGACGACCGATCCACATGCGGAACGCGAGGCGGCTGTAGCCGGCCATGTGACCGTAAGGGTTGAAGACGACTCCAGGAGGCAGGTGCGCCGGCGCAGGATCGGGCCGGTAGTCGCTCGTGCGGGCGTAGGCGGCAGCGACGCGGCGAGCGGCGGCGACGATGTCGCCGTGGGTGTGCGTGACGCCCTTCGGGCGGCCGGTGGTGCCTGAGGTGAAGATCACTACGGCCATGCCCTCCGGGTCCGGCACCGTCAAGTCGCCTGCGGGCGCCCCCTCGTCGGCGTGGCCCACGACGACACCGTCATCGCCGACGTGCACGATCGATGCACCGGCCGTCAGGTCCGGGGCGTCGACGGCGGCCACGACGACCTTCGCCTCGGCGAGCGCGAACAGTGCCGAGGCCTCCGGGCCGGGCACGAGCGTCCCGACCGCACCCACGGTCGCCCCCCGCAGCCACACGGCCAGCGAGGCAACCACCCAGCTCGGCGAGTTCGACAGGTAGCAGCCGACACGGTCCCCTGGCCCAACGTCCGCGGCGCCCAACACTGCGGCGAGCTTGGTGGCCCGATCAAGGACCTCGCCGTACGTGATAACGCCGTCGCTCTCACCATCGGCGCCGATGGTGAGCAGCAGCGGGGCGGAGGGGTTCCTGCCGGCACGACGTAGGACGATGTCCACCAAGCTGCTTGGCTGGTCGGTCACGAGCGGAGCACCTGCGACCACGGGACGTCGCGGTCGACCTCGGCTTCCTTGGGCAGCCCGAGGATGCGTTCACCGAGGATGTTGCGCTGCACCTCGGAGGTGCCGCCGGCGATGGTCTTGGACCGAACTCGAAGCAACGCCCAGGCGGTGCCCTTCAGCCACCGGTCATCCTCCGGCCACGCCTGGGACGCACAACCCTCGAGGTCGACGGCCAGGTTCTGCAATCGCTGTGTGTGCTCGCTGAAGAAGAGCTTGGAGATCGACCCTTCCGGCCCTACTGGTTGACCAGCCCGCCCGCGAGCAGCTGCGCGCTGGTTCGTGATTGTCGCGACCCGGCCATCGATGAAGGCCTGCGCCAGCCGCTGCCGAAGTGTCGGATCGGTCACGGGCGCATGCCGGGCGATGAGCGCCGCGACCGAACGCCCCGTGACCGTGCCCGGCATGGCGGCGCCACTCCCGGACACCGACCTGCGCTCGTTCATGAGCACCGACGTGGCAACCCGCCACCCCTCGCCGACCGGGCCGAGCCGCATCGAGTCGTCGATGACGACGTCGTCGAAGAAAACTTCGGAGAACTCCGCGTCCCCGGTGAGCTGGCGGACGGGCCGGATCGTGACGCCCGCGACATCCATCGGCAGCAAGAACGCGGTGATCCCACGGTGCTTCGGCACCTCGGGGTCCGTGCGGGCAAGGAGGATCCCGAACGCGGCGATGTCGCCCAAACTGGTCCAGAGCTTCTGCCCGCGTACCACCCACCCGTCCCCGTCCTGGCTCGCGCGCGTCGCCAATCCCGCGAGGTCAGAACCGGCGCCGGGCTCGGAGAACAGCTGGCACCAGATCTCCTCGTATGCGGCGATCGGCGGGAGGAACCGCTGCTGCTGCTCCTCGGTGCCCCACGTCAGGAGGGCTGGTCCCACCAGGTCAACGCCCACCGAGTTCTGGAACGGAGGCATCCGGTACCGGCCGAGGGTGCGGGAGATCGCGGCGCCCGCTTTGGCAGAAAGCCCGAGTCCGCCGTGCTCGATCGACCAGGTCGGCACGACGTACCCGCCGGCGGCGACCCGGGCCCAGACGTCGTTCGGTTCCAGCGTCCCGCGAACCGCGAGCAGGTCTTCGAGGTCACCCCGGTCCACTGCGTCGACCCATCGTGCCGGCAGCTGCGCGCGGATGTACCGATCGGCCGCGGCCACCATCGCCTCGAGATCGTCACCCACGTCTAGTTGGGAGTCTGCATCTCTCATTGCCACTTCGCCTCTCGCTTCTCCGCGAACGCCCTTGGGCCCTCGCCGCTGTCTGGATGATCCCGGTGGGACAGGAGCAGCTCCCAGCCCGCTTGCATGGCGTCACGCATCGGCAGCTCCAACGCGCCGCGGATGGCCCGCTTCGACGCCTCGATGGCCGCCGGCGACCCGGAGGCCGCCTGCTCGGCGAGCTCGGCGGCGCGTGCGCGGAGCCTCGCCGGCTCCACGACCTCGTCGACGAGACCGATTCGCAGCGCCTCGTCGGCCCCGATCCGCCCGTGGCGACCCAGGACAGTGAGCCGCAGCGCGCTCCCGAGGCCGATGCGGGCGAGCAGCGTGATCGGCTCGATGGCAGCGACCTGGCCGACGCTTACGTGGGTGTCGAGGAACGTCGCCGTCGACGACGCCACGACCACATCGGCGTCGGCGACGAAATGGAGCCCCGCCCCAGTGCAAACGCCGTTGACCGCGACCACCGTCGGCAGCCAGACGTCGCAGTTCAGCGGCGTGACGCGCAGCTGCTCGTGCACGTCAGCCTTGACCGGGTTGGGGCCACCACGCTCGGCGAAGGCCTTCAGGTCCATCCCGGTGCAGAACGCGCGATCTCCGGCACCGGTCACAAGGATCGCTCGCACCGAACGATCACCGGCCAACGACGTCCACGTCTCCAGCAGCCCGTCGTAGACCTCCTGGCTGAAGGCGTTCATGCGCTCCTCTCGGTCGATCGTGACGACGAGAACGCGTCCTCGTCGCTCGATCCTGAGACCCTCATACATGGCGTGCGGATCGACGTCGGGGGCGCGGTCGGCCCGGACGACTGAATGAGAGAGGGCCGCACCGCATCGAGGATTGATGTCGGGCCGGTACGGCGACGGCTGTCACTTCGGCGTCTCCCCGAGCAGCGGGGGCGTCCCCAACGTGAGAGCCGGTCCCCCGCACGGGCGCCACGGGATCCCGACCAGTTGCTTCCGACCCCAGACTGGATGGACGACCGGCGAGAAGAAGCCGCGCTCCGCGAGCTGAGGATCAGCGACCAGCTCGACCTCGCCGGCCACTCGCTCGGCGGCTACGCCGATCGAGCGGAGGGCCGAGGCCAGGGGCTCGGACCGATGCTGCTGCGTCACGTCCGAGATGTGCTCGTCCAACACGTCGCGCTTCGCACGTCGGTCTTCGCCCAAAGCGAAGGTGGCGTCGAGCAGAGGGTCATGAGCGAGCAGTGCAGCAAGCCGCGCGTAGTCCTTGTCGCCGTCGACAGCCAGGGCCATCCAGCCGTCCGCGGTCCTGTACACGCCGTGAGGCGCGAAGGGCGCCAGGTCATTCGCTCGGTCGGCGTCATCAGCGTCGGGGTCGAGACTGGCGGCTGCCAGGTACTCGTTGAAGTGCGCCACCACCAGGTCGGTCATCGAGAAGTCGGCGCCGACACCGGCGTTGCCCCGCGGACCGATGACCCATGCCGCGACGACCGTCGCTAGGGCGTAGGCCGAGATGAGGTCGGCCCATGCGACGTCGATCTCGGCGCTCTCACCGGCGTGGTTCCTCGTCAGGTACCCCAGCGCGCCGGACGCCTGGAGGTTGTAGGCGTACGCCCGGTAGTCGGCGTGGGGCCCGTCCTGTCCGAAGCCCGAAGAGCTCACCGCGAGGAGGTCGGGGTGCGACTTCGGGGCCACCGACGCCGCCAAGCCGAGCGCGGTCGCCCGCTTCGGCCCCAGGTTCTCGAGGATCACGTCAGAGGACGCGATGAGGTCGTCGAGACGCGGCCGGTCGGCATCGACGTCGAAGGCCACGCTTCCCTTGGAGTGGTTCACGAGCGCGAAGTACGCGGACCGTTCCGGGCCTGCCTCACCGCCGATGTACGGACCGCGCCGGCGATACATGTCGAGTCGGGGAAGGTCCTCGAGCTTGCTCACTTCCGCGCCGAGGGCCCCAAGCAGCGCGCCCGCGAGTGGCACGGCGAGCACGCGGCTGGCCTCGAGGATCCGCAAGCCGCGGAGGGACCTGCGGCGACGGCCCTCTGCCCCGTCGAGACCGCCGTCGCTCACCATGAACGGCAGGCCGACCACCGTCGCCGAGCGGCCACCGGCGAGCGGGACCGCTTCGAACGCTCCGCGGTGGATCAGCTGAGGTGACCCGAGGATCTCCGTAGGCGAGTACACGGCCGTCGCCGGGACGCCAAAGGATTGCAGCTGGGTCTCGGTGACGCGCTTGGTCTTGGACCGTGTCCAGGCGGCGACGTGGTCATCGATCTCATCGGGAGTCTCGATGCGGGTCTCCACGGTGGCGAAGCGCTCAGCCCACGCAGGCGAGCCCATGGCGGTGACTAGGCCTTGCCACTGGTGGTCCTCCATCGCCGAGATACGCACCAGACCGTCGAGGCACGGGTAGAAGCTCGCGGGCGCGCCGTAGCGCTTCGCCCCGCCAGCGGTGGCGGTGTCGAGGAGGAGACCTCCGATCTGCAGGACCGCTCCCATCGCGAGCGTGGCCTCCACGGCCGACAGGTCGAGGTGCACGGGAGCTTCCCGTCGGCCGATATCCACCGCATGGCATGCGGCGAGAGCTGCGGCCTGCCCGGTGTTGAGCAGAGACTGCTGTCCTCCTAGCTTCAGTGGCTGGCCGGATCGTTCGTCGTGCACCGAAGCGAGCATTCCGCCGGCGGCGGCGACGGTGAGCTCCGTGGCAAGGTCGTCGCGACGGGGTCCGGAAAGGCCGAAGGCGCTGATGGTGACCCATGCGGCACGGTTGTACGACTCGACGAATGGGATGTAGTCGTCGACGTCTCGCAGTGACGACAGCGCGGCGGGGGTTCCGCCGACACGATCCACCACAACGAGGTCGAACGGTTGCGAGAGCAACTCGAGAACACCGTTGTGGTCGCCGATTACGAGCTGCTTGCCCCGATCCAAGCAGGCACCAAGCAGAGAGGTAACCCCGTTCTCGGGCTTCTTGGGACGACCGCGGCGGTGGGCGCTGTCGGGGTCGACTACTGAGCAGACATCGGCGCCGAGGGCCGCGAGCAGACTGGTGGCGGAGGCACCAGCGACGTTGTCGCCCAGCTCCAAGACGCGCAGCCCGGCGAGGAAGTCGGCCGTCACGGTGCGGATGCCTCCGGGATCTGCGACGGGTCGAAGTCCGGGATGCGGGCTGGTCCGCCACCGGTGGGCGGGAGGAGCACGACGACACGGGCATCGCAGGTGACCTCACCGCGCTGGTTTCGACCTTCGACATCGATCGTCGCCGTGCCCATCCCTCGGTCGACATCGCAGACGACCCCCGAGACGAGGTGGGTGTCGCCGAGGTAGTTGAATTTCCGGACGCTGGCGGAGAGCTTCCAGATCCACGCGTCATCGCCCATCCAGTCGGTCACAAGGTGGACCATCCAGTTGGTCCGCATCACGCCGTAGTCGTAGGCGCCCGGGTGGCCCATCCGCTGTGCCCACTCGTCGTCCCAGTGGCACCGTTGGGCGGAGTCGAAGAAACCGAGCTCGTTGCGGACGTAGAACCTCGGGACCCGGCGTCGGTTCCGGAACGCGATCCGCGAGGTGCCCCCGCCGTACACACCCCAGCCGACGCCGACGTGCCACGCGACGATGTCGGTGACGCTGAGCGGGCCTTTCGCGATCGGCCCCAGCGCGTCGCCCGCGGCGACATCGGCGACCGTCCGCGGTGTCGCGCCCCGCACGATCTCCGCCTCGTAGACCGCCTCGATCTGCTCGATTTGCTCGTCGCTGTAGTGAGTACGTTCGATCTGCCGGTTCTTGCCGGCCTTCTTTGACTTCGCACGATCGGCGTGCCAGAAGTCGAGGAACCGCAACGCGTACGGAGCACCGTCGACTTCCTCCCAGGAGTGACGTCGAGAGACGAGCGCGCCAACGCCGCCGCCGAACTCGCTGGTCCGGAGGTCGGCCGAGTGGAGCGTCTCGGAGTGCCAGAGCGCGTCGCCGACCCGGATCGGCTTCGGGAAGATCCACCGCTCGCCGCACATGTATTGGCCGATCCCGGCCAGCGGGTCGCTGGCCCTGAGGATCGCCTGCTCGACCTCGGAGTGCTCGACCGGTCGGGCGATGCCCGACACGAAGGGGTAAAGTGGCGGCGCGATCGGCGAGCCCCACGACGACGCCGCAGCGTACGCGGGGTCGTTGTAGAGCCGGTTGTCGTCGCCGTAGGCACGGGCAAAGTGGCGGAACGAGTCCGTGGAGGAGACCTCGTTGTGGTTACGGGGCGAGTACCGAACGGGGATCCCGATCCGCTTGCGGACCTCGTCCAGCGTCTGCTCGTCCAGCTCCCGGGCCTTGGGCCCGGAATTGGTCGTGCTCATCAAGGCCTCCTCGCCACGAGCGCGGTCATTTCGCCGCGAGGACCGGGAACATGTCGTCGGCCAGCCGTCGGCGGTGCCAGGCGGGCCTGCCGAAGAGCACCTCGTCGAGTTTCGCTCGCTTCATCCACATGTGGGTGTCGTGCTCCCAGGTGAAACCGATGCCGGCGTGGACCCGCATGGCAAGGGCGCACACCTCCGAGCAGGCCGGTCCGACGTACGACGCGGTGATGCCAGCGGTAGTGCGCCAGCCAGCTGGCTCCCCGTCGAGGTCGGTCGCGGCCGCCTTTGTGGTCGCCCGACTGGCCTCCACGGCGACAGCCATGTTGGCGCAGTGGTGCTTCACCGCCTGGAAGGACCCGATCGGCCTGCCGAACTGAATCCGCTCCCGCGCGTACTGCGCCGTCGACTCGAGCGCCTGCTCGGCGATCCCCGCGGCATCGGAGGCAGTCGCTACCACGCCGAGCGTCAAGAGCCGGTCGAGCAACGCCTCCGCGCGCGGTCCCGGCTCCGTCAGCATCTGCTCCGCCGCGACCCGGACCCCGTCGAAAGAGACGTTGAAGAGGCGTTGGGTCAGGTCGATCGTCTGCATCCGCTCGACGCGCAGGCCCGCCGAGGTCGCATCGACGAGCATCACCGCAGTCGTGCCGTCCACGGCGCGCGCCGCGACCACCAGCACATCGGATGCCGCGGCATCGACCACGTAGCCAGCTGCCCCGTTGAGCTGGACCGCGGTCCCATCTGGAGACCAACTGACCGAGCGTTGGGCCGGCTCGTAGCTGCCCCCGACTGACGCGAACGCGACCGTTCCGAGCGACCCACCTGCGACCAGCTCAGCTAATACCGGCACCGCCACCTCGTCGTGGTCCGCGGCCAGCAGCGCACCAGTCGCCAGCACCGCGGTGGCCAGGAATGGGCTCGGCGTGAACGCACGCCCGAGCTCGTGGAGCACGACCGCGAGGTCGGCGTAGCCGCAGCCGGCGCCCCCGAGGCGCTCGGGTACGTGGATGCTGGTCCACCCCAGCTCGACCATCTGCTTCCACAGGTCCGCGTCGAAGCCGGCCTCGCTCGCCACGACCTCGCGGACGCGTTTCGAGGTCGAGGCGCGGCCGAGCAGCGCCCGCGCCGTGGAGCGGAGCTCGTGCTGCTCGGCCGATGAGAGCGTCACGATGCTCCCACCTACCGCGGCAGTCCGAGCATGCGCTCGCCGATCACGTTCCGCTGGATCTCGTTCGTACCGCCACCGATGAGCCAGCCGAACGAGTGGATGAAGTCGTTCATCCAGAACCCGGTCTCCCACCCGGCACAGGCGAGGACCCCGGCATCGATCTGGCCGGCGACGCCCCGCAGGTCGGTGATCCTCAGCATCATGCGGTGCAGCAGCTCGGAGTACAGGACCTTGATCACTGAGGACGAGCCGCTTACGTCAACGCCAAGGATAATGTCGTCGATCATCTGGTTGAGCACGTTGCGCACCACGTGGACTTCGGCCCAGCACTCGGCGAGAAGCTCGCGGACCGCCGGGTCGTCCAGGGCGACCTCGCCTCGCTCGAGGCGCCACGCCACCGCCTCTCGGATGGCGCCCTCGATCCCGTGATGGCGAAGGCGCTCGGTCATCTCGAGGATCGAGATCGCGCGCTCCGCAGCAAGCGTGCCCTGCGCCACGCCCCAGCCACCGTGCTCGGGGCCGAGCCGGTTCTCCACGGGAATGACAACGTTGTCGAAGAAGACCTCGTTGAAGTCCGCGGGGCCCCAGGCCTGCTGGATCGGCCGAACTGCGATCCCCGGCGAGTGCATGTCGACCACGAGACAGCTGATGCCCTGGTGCTTCGCCTCTGACGGATCCGTGCGAACGAGCAACATGCACCAGTCGGCCTCGCGGGCCCAGCTCGTCCACACCTTCTGTCCGTTGACGATGTAGCGGTCGCCGTCGCGCACCGCCCGGGTCTGGAGGCTCGCCAGGTCGGACCCAGCGTCGGGCTCGGAGTAGCCCTGGCACCACACCTCGCCGTCGCGGATCCCGGGGAGGAACCGATCCCTCTGCTCCCGGGTCGCGTTGTGGAACAGCGTCGGCGCGACGTTGAACACGGCCACGTGGAACAGTGCGTTGCGGGGGACGTCACCGCGGGCGAGCTCCTCCGCAATCACGACCTGCTCCTCGACCGAGAATCCGCCTCCCCACTCACGCGGCCAGTGCGGGGCGAAGAGACCGGAGCATCGGAGCTCACCGCCCCACCACCGGAGGAACTCGACGAGCTCGGCGTGATCGGCCCCGCGCTGCTGGTGGCGCCAACCGGGGGGAACATGGGCCTCGCACCAGTGGCGGACGCCGACGCGCAGTTCCGCGAGGGCGCCCCCCGGCTCGAGCATGAGATGATCTTACAACTCACCTAGAACGCTGTTCTAGCCAGGAAGGTCATCGTCCGTCCAACCGCGCGATGTCGAAAACGGCGACGCCAGTTAGCCTTGACTTGCCTAGAACATGTTTCTAGTCAAGTGTCCTGACCGCGCTGAACGTCAGGGTCTTCGACGCCGACAACCACTATTGCGAGCCGATGGATGCCTTCACGAGGCATGGCTGTCGAGAGTTTCACGCTCGGCTACTTCGTGACCGCTCCTCTGCGCTCGTGGCGTCCGAGCTGCTGGACGCACCGGATTGAGGCTAAGCCCCGACGTCCCATTCGAGCGGCAGCGAGGCGACCGCGAGGACGCCTCCATTGAAAGAAACCTCCGCGCTGGCGGGGATGCGGTACTCGGGGATGCGGGCGTGCCATTCGGCCATCGCCACGACGAGCTCGTGCCGGGCGAGATGGGAGCCCAGGCAGCGATGCGCACCTGCTCCGAATGCAATGTGGCGGTTGACGCCACGGTCGAACCGCACACATGAGGCCTCTTCGAACTCCGATTCGTCCCGATCCGCCCGCCCAGTGACAAGAAACACTCGGTCGCCACCGCGGATGACCGTTCCGCCGACATCAACGTCCCGGACCGCGCGCCGCACCGGATTGGCGACCGAGTAGAAGCGGAGGAACTCCTCGACCGCTTGCGGGATCACGGACGGAGCCTCCACCAGCTGCCGTCGCATCTCCGGATGCATCGCGAGGAACCGCAACGACCAGGCAATGTTCGACGGGAGCGTGTCGAGTCCGCCTAGGAACACCGTCGCCGCGATATTCGTGGCTGTCTCAATGTCGATCAACTCGTCGTCGATGCGTCCATTCCCGATAGCGCTGAGGAGATCGCCCTCCGGTGACTGACGCTTCGCGGCAAGAGCACCCGCGACGATCGCGCGGATCGCAGCCCACTCCGTCGGACGCTGAGGCGGCGAATGCAGAAATGTGTGAGCATGCTCACGAAACTCCTCTCGTCGTTCGGCTGGGAGTCCGAAGAACTCGACGAAGATCCGGATCGGATACTCCCGAGCAAAGTCATTAACTGCATCACAGTGACCTCGGTCCCGGAACGAGTCGATGATCTCGGCGCAAACCTCGCTCATGCGAGGCGCAAGTGGATCGACTCTCTCCGGGGTCATCTCCCTGAGAAGGATGCTCCGGTACATGCGGGTGGCAGGCGGATCGGACTCGGTGGGAAGCATCGGGCTCGGCATCGCGATCTGGGGGATGAAGGCCTGCTCGGACGAGAAGGCGTCGTCGGCGTCGCGCAACACCGCCCTCACATCTGCGTAGCGCGTGACCACCCAGTACCCGTCTACGTCGTTCGGGCTCTCGGTCCAGAACGGCGGGACCTAGCCGACACGCGCGTACACCTCGAACGGATCCTCAGGCTGTGGACCGGACAGCATTGTGAACTGTCGGACTGGCGATCGCTCCGCAGGGGTCACGTGTGGTCGACTTTGCCCGGACTAATCGGTTCTCCGCAGCCGCGGATCAACACGGGCTCCATGCGCATACGGGTGTACGGCTTCGTCATTAGCTTGACCTTGCGGAGGCCGATCTCGCGGACCCGCTGACCCTTCGCGTGCAAGTCCGACCCTTCAGCGGTGAAGTGTTCGAACATCACCCATTTCCCGGGCTCCTCAGGAACTCGGTACAGGGTGTAGGTCAAGACGTTCCCGGTCGGGAACTCTTCCTCTTCCATTGCGTCGAAGATCTCGCCCATGATCTGGACGATCTCATCGTCCTTCTCAGGGTCAGCCCAGAACGTNNCCACGTCGACCGACATGGTCAGTGCGCCCCCCTGAGGCCAGCGAAGTGTTCACGTCTCTCGTTGCGCTTGCCACCGGCCGGCTCAGTGCCGGTGCCGATGGCGCCGTAGGTCTGGTTGCCGAAATCGGGCTGCATCATCGTCTGACCTTTCTCACCGTAAAGCGCCCTCGGTCGGACTGGACCGCCTAGGGAAGCAGGTCTTCGAAGTCACTCTCTCGAACCCACGTCTCACCTTCGAGCCTGTTGAGCGCGACCTGGTCGTTCGACCACCCGCGGCACGGAACCACCCGGGGTGTCCCAGGCCCGCGCTGCTCGTGAAGGTAGCGGTTTGTCCGATGCGGCCTAGTGAGACGCGTCTAACTGATGGCGCCACTCGCAAAAGACTCGAACTACAGACCAAGAGAGAGAGCGATCGCGCTCTCGGGACAGTTCTTCGCGGCCCGCTCGGCAGCGGCGATCAGTTCCTCGGAGTCGAGCTCGCGGCCGAGTACCTCGCCGTTGCCTTCCTCGTCCGCGGTGAACACGTCGGGGGACAGCACATAGCAGCGCCCGTGGCCCTCACAGAGGTTCGCATCGATGGTCACGCGCATCGTAGTCATCAGCCCACGCCGAGAAGGTTGAGCGCGTTGTGGCGCATGACCTTCTGAACGTCGTCTTGGGCGAGCCCGTCGAGGCAGCTCAAGTAGTCGCCGGGGGCCTTGTTGCCCTCGGGGTGCGGCCAATCGGACCCGAAGAGCACCTGGTCGACCCCGATGAGATCGATCAGTCCAGGAACGTCCTCCTCGGGGAAGGGGGAGACGCTGATGTGGCTCTTGAATATCTCCGACGGTCGTTCTTTGACCTCCGTTCCGAAGGCGACGATGTTGCGGTCGAGCAGCGTGCCGGCGTGGTCGAGCACGTGCAGGCAGTAGCTCACCCACGCGCAACCCAGCTCAACGGAGGCGACGCGCACGTTCGGGAACCTGCCAAAGAGGTTCCCGAGGATCAGGGACAGCACTGCATCGAGGATGCCCCTGGAGTCACGCAGGGCTGCGGCCAACGTCGCCTGGTACTGCGAGTCGGTGGGCTGCTGCCGTTCCCACAGCTGCCGGAACGCGACGTCGTAGTCGTCAGGTCCTGCTGAAGCGTGGTAGGCCACCGGCACACTGGCCTCGTCGAGCCGAGCCCAGAACGGATCCCACACCGGATCGGCCGCGGACCGCCCGTTCGCCGGCGCGGGCCTCAGCGCCACGAGGCGGGCGCCGCGGGCCAGGACGTGGTCGAGCTCTCGGGCGGCGAGCTCCGGGTCGAGGAGCGGGATGTGCGGAGCGGCGTAGATCCGGTCCCGGTAGCCGAACCCCCAATCGTCGTCCAACCAGAGGTTGAACGCGTGGAAGACCTCGTAGGCCATCTTCACATTGTGGCTCATCAGGCCTTCGACACCGACGCCAAGCGTCGGGAACAAAAGGCACCGGTCGACGCCCTGCTCGTCCATCACGGCCAGGCGGGCGTCGCGGTCGCGGTACGCAGGCGAGATCGGCTCGAGCTCGCCGTAGCGCTGCTTGTCCATCCTCGACAGCGCCCTGGCTCCGCCTGACTTGAGCTCGATCAGCCGGTCGTGAAACACGCCGGGCTTGGCGATCGGGTCGAACGTCGGGTTCGGAAGCGGTGCGATGGTCGAGCCGAACATGAGGTGGCGCCGGCGGCCTGCGGTGATCCACCGGACGAATGCCTTGACGTCGTCGCTGCCGTGGCGGGTGAACGCATCCTCCGCCTCGTAGTAATGGTTGTCTGCATCGAACATCCACGGTTTCATGGAATCCCTCTCAGCTAGTCCGTCCAGGTAGCAGCGCCGTCGACTGGCACGAGGACGCCGTTGATGAACGACGCGGCTGGCGAGAGCAGGAAGCAGATCGTCGCTGCGACCTCCTCCGGCTCACCCATCCGGCCGATCGGTCGACGAGCGATCTT
>PMHU01000185.1 GCA_003156795.1 Acidimicrobiaceae bacterium | reverse complement strand
ACCACGTCCATGTCGACGATCCCCAGGGTGCCGACGCCTGCGGCCGCCAGGTATAGGGCGGCCGGCGAGCCGAGGCCTCCGGCGCCGAGGAGAAGGACCTTGGAATCCAGCAGCTTCGCTTGCCCGGCCACGTCGACTTCGGGCAAGAGGATGTGGCGCTGGTACCGGTTGCGCTGNNGATCGGGTCCCGCCCGCGCAGTACACCACGACGCGGGCGGCGTGGTCGGGCACCCGGCCCTCCACTTGGCTCTCCAGATGGCCCCGAGGAATGTGGACCGCGCCGGGCAGGGCTCCCTGCTCGTACTCGTCGGGTTCCCTCACATCCAGGACCACGGTGCCCGGAGCCTCGACTGCGGCTGCCGCCTCTGCGGTATCTATCTCCCTGATGCGGGACTTGGTGTCGCGTAGCAGGTCACGGAAGCTCGCCATGCATAAATGTTACCTATTCGGTCAGGTAAGTGACCGCCGCGGCCTCAGCCCGCTAGGTTGCGTCATCGAAGGCATCCATGGAGCTCGACGAGGCGATTCGGCGGCGGCGCATGTGCCGCAACTTCTCTGACCGACCGGTGCCCCCGGAGGTGGTGGACCGCTTGCTCGACCGGGCCCGCCGGGCCCCGTCGGCGGGGCATTCCCAAGGCTGGGCCTTCGTGGTGTTGAGCGGCACCGAAGAGACCGGTCGCTTCTGGTCGGCCGACTCCGACCCCGCCTGGCTCGACGACCCTACCCTTCCAGGGCTGGTCAGGGCGCCCGTGGTCGTCCTCCCGCTCTGCAGCGCCCAGATCTACTTGGACCGCTACTCCGAGCCAGACAAGATCGCCCACGGGCTCACGTCCGCGGAGGCCTGGCCGGCGCCGTTTTGGACCGTGGACGTCGCCTTCGCCACCATGCTCCTCCTGTTGGGCGCAGTCGAGGAAGGCTTGGGCGCCCTTTTCTTCGGATTGCGGGGCGACCCCGAACGGTTGCGGGCAGAGTTCGGGATTCCGCCGCAGTGGCAAGCGATTGGTGCGGTGTCACTCGGGTGGCGGGCCGAGGATGACGGCCCGGCCGGTTCGGCTCGGCGCGGCCGGCGGGCGTTGGACGAGGTCGTCCACCGGGGCGGGTGGTGATCGGGGCGGATGGTGATCGGGCGACCCTGTTACGCAGGCGCAACCAGGAGCGGCAGCACCTCGCTGATCGAACCTCGCACGACCGCCGAGGCGATCGGGTCGAACGGAGTCGGCTCGCCGTTGACGATCACGATCCCCGCCCCGGCTTCCCTGGCCAGGGGTACCAACCCGGCGGCCGGGTAAACCCCGAGGCTGGAGCCGACGGCCAAGAAGACGTCGCACTTAACGGCGGCCTCCTCGGCCCGCTCGATCGTCAGCGGGTCGAGCCCTTGGCCGAAGCTGATGGTCGCCGACTTGAGGATTCCCCCACAAGCGAGGCAGTGCGGATCGGGATCGCCGGCCCGGACTCGGTCGAGGACCGGTTCCATAGGACCGTCCGCCCCGCAACTCCAGCACACGACCCGCCGCATGGTGCCGTGAAGCTCCACCACGAGCGCGGGGTCACTGCCCGCCCGCTGGTGCAGCTCGTCGATATTTTGGGTCACGAGCGCCACTAGGCGCCCCTGTCGCTCCAAGTCGACCAGGGCCGCATGCCCGGGGTTCGGCTTGGCCGTCCAGGCGGGCGACGCCACCCGTTGCTGCCACGCCAGTCGACGGACCTCGGGTTCGTGCAAGTAGTGCGACAGCGTCGAGGTTCGCTCGGCCGCCGGGTTCTTGGTCCACACGCCTTGCGGACCGCGGAAGTCGGGGATTCCCGAGTCCGTCGAGATTCCCGCTCCCGTCAGGACGGCGACGTGGCCGGCCCCCCTGAGCACATCTGCCGCCCGCTCGGTTTCCACCTGTCCAGTTTCACACAACACCCTTGCCAAACGGCGATGACATCTGATATACATGAAAATCATTGAATAGACCTGTGGAGGTATGAATGATACCGCTCGTCACATTCGGCTCTGATGCGCTGTCCATAAGCCCGTGGGATAACGAGATCATCGAACGTGTGGGCTTCGACCCCCGCTCCCCCTACGTCGAAAGATTCTGGCTAGGCGTGATAGGGCCCAGCACCACTTGGCTGATTCGCCGGATCGCGGCCGGGTTCGACGCGTCGCCCGACGGATTCGAGATGCCGCTCGGGGAAACAGCCCGCGCCCTCGGACTAGGGGACCGGGGCGGACGCCATTCGCCGTTCCTGCGCACCGTCAACCGGATGATCCAGTTCGAACTGGCCCAGGTGACCGGCCCCGATCAGCTGGCCGTACGACGGCGTCTGCCGCCGCTGAGCCGCCGGCACACCGTCCGGCTCTCGCCTGCCCTCCAAGAAGCCCACGAGCGCTGGCAGTCCGAGCAGCTCGAGGAACCTGAAGCCGAAGCGCAACGGCGGCGCAGCCGTCAGCTGGCCCTGAGCCTGCTCGAACTGGGCGAGGACCGCGAAGCGGTCGAGCGCCAGTTGCTCAGGTGGCGCTACCACCCCGCCATGGCCCGCGAGTCCGCAGACTGGGCCACCGAGCGCCACCAGTGCGCTTTGAGCGCAGCCCAAGCTGGCTGAGCCTGCGGCGAGCAAACTGGACGGAGATACAAGAAGGCAGGGTCGGTTGGGACGGCGGCGGGGGTCCGAAATCAGCCCGGGACCCCTAGGCTTGCCGCCGTGGAACCACCGAAGCCGAAGCTGCCGACTGGCGGCGCGATCGACCTCCTCGGGCGGGGTCAAACCTGGGTCTACGACTCAGGACCGGCTGGCAGCCCGGAGCGGCCCGTTCTGCTTCTGCTCCACGGTTGGACGTCGACCGCCGCCCTCAACTGGTACCAATGCTTTCCGGCTCTCACCTCCGAGTACCGGGTGGTGGCCATGGACAACCGGGGTCACGGCCGGGGGATCCGCAGCCGCGTCCCGTTTCGGTTGGAGGATTGCGCCGACGACGCCGCGTGCTTGGTCCAGACCCTCGGTCTCGGCCCCGTCACCGCCGTCGGCTACTCCATGGGCGGTCCCATCGCCGAGCTGCTTTGGCGACGACACCCCGAAGCGGTGGACGGACTCGTGCTCTGCGCCACCGCGGCTCGCTTCTCGGCCCGCCAGGACCTGGGCGGCCCCCTGGGCACGTTGGGACTGGGAGCGTCGATGGCGCTGTCGCTGCTCCCCGAGAACGTCCGTCGCCAGGGCATGAGCTTGGCGTCGCGCAACTGGGCCTCCAACCGAGATGTCGTTCGATGGGCCGTCGAGGAGTGGGAGCGCAACGATCCGGCTGCCCTCATCCAAGCCGGTCTGGCCCTCGGACGGTTCGATGCAACGGGCTGGATCGGGGAGGTGGACGTGCCCACCGCCGTCGTCGTCACCGCTCTGGACAACACCGTCTCGCCCCGCCGCCAGTGGAACCTGGCTCGGTCCGTTCCGGGCGCCGTCGCCTACCCCGTTCAAGGCGACCACCGGGCTTGCGTCGAACAAGCTCCGCTCTTTGTACCGGCGCTTCAGGCGGCTTGTCGGGCCGCCCAAAGGCGCCGCGCACCGGTCGTCGAACCGACCGCCTAGCCGATCGCGGTTTCGACGGATCGGGCCGCGACCATGACGTCGGACGCGTACTTCCGTCCGGGTTGGCGGCTGGTTCGCTCGACGGGGCCCGACACCGACACCGCCGCCGCAACCCGTCCGTCGACGAATACGGGTGCGCTGACGGAGGCCACCCCTTTCTCCCGCTCCTCGACGCTCTGAGCCCAGCCGCGCCGGAGCACTACCGGGTCCGATGACAGCACTTTGGCGGCCGACCCTCGGTCCATCGGCAGGGTTGCCCCCACGGCCACGATGGTGCGCAAGCTGTGCGGCGACTCGAGCGAGACCAGGCACACCCGGGCGTCGCCCGAGCACACGTACAGCTGGGCGCTCTCGCCGGTCACGTCGCGCAATACCCCGAGGGCGCGGTTGGACGCGTCGACGAGCGAGCGATCGGGTCGGATCCCGGCCGCCCGCCCGAGGCGGACCAGACCGGTTCCGAGGGCGAAGCGCCCCGAGCTGTCGCGCTCGATGAGCAGGTGCGCTTCGAGCGCAGTTGCCAGGCGGTGGGTGGTGGCTCGTGGCAGGCCCGTCGCTTCGGTCAGACCGTGGAGCGAGCGCGGACCGCTTTCGAGTGAGCGCAATATCACAACGGCCTTGTCGACGACGCCGACCCCGCTTACACTGGCTCCCATAGTTCGAGATTCTATCTCAGAATGTGAGATTTGCTGGTGACGCAACCGAAGACTCTCTCCGAAAAGGTTTGGGAACGCCACGTCGTCCGTCAGGCGGACGGCGAGCCCGACTTGCTGTACATCGACCTCCACCTGGTGCACGAAGTCACCTCGCCGCAGGCGTTCGACGGGCTGCGCATCGCCGGTCGTCCGGTCCGGCGACCGGACTTGACCATCGCCACCATGGACCACAACGTCCCGACCACGACGCTGTCGGTCGGCGTGGAGGACCCCATATCGGCGAAGCAGATGGAAGTGCTCGCGGCCAACTGCGCCCAGTTCGGCATCAGGTTGTTTGCCATGGGGGACGCCCATCAAGGGATCGTCCACATCATCGGACCGGAGCTCGGGCTGACGGAGCCGGGCATGACCATCGTTTGCNNACGTGCTGGCGACCCAGACGCTGCCGCAGCAGAGGCCCAGGACCATGGCCGTCACCGTTGCCGGAACCCTCCCGCCGGGGGTGAGCCCCAAGGACCTCGTGCTCGCCATCATCGGCCACATCGGGACCGGTGGGGGAGTGGGACACGTCATCGAGTATCGCGGCGAGGCCATTCGCGGCCTCACCATGGAAGGCCGGATGACGGTGTNNGTTACGCTCCGAAAGGCGACCATTGGGAAGCCGCCCTCGACGACTGGCGGTCGCTCGCCACCGACGAAGCCGCCGCGTTCGACAAGGAAGTCGCGCTCGACGCCACCACGTTGACCCCTTACGTGTCGTGGGGGACCAACCCGGCCCAGGTAGTCCCGATCGGAGGCGCCGTCCCGGACCCGGAAGCGTTCGGGGATCCGTCGTCTCGCGACGCGGCCGAGCGAGCCCTCGTCTACATGGGCCTTTCGGCCGGTACCGCCCTCCGCGACATCCCGGTCGATACCGTCTTCATCGGNNTTCATCGGGTCCTGCACCAACGGGCGCATCGAAGACCTCCGGGCTGCCGCGGCCGTGGTGGAGGGCCGCCGAGTGGCGGCGTCGGTGAGAGCCCTCGTCGTCCCCGGCTCCGGTCAGGTCAAGGCGCAGGCCGAAACGGAGGGGCTGGACCGCATATTCACCACGGCCGGCTTCGAATGGCGAAACCCGGGTTGTTCGATGTGCCTGGCCATGAACCCGGACAAACTGGCGCCAGGCGAGCGCTCCGCCTCGACTTCCAACCGGAACTTCGAAGGCCGCCAAGGTCGGGGCGGACGCACCCACCTGGTGTCACCCGCCGTCGCAGCCGCGACAGCCGTCGCCGGTCACTTCGCCTCACCCGCAGACCTCAACTAGGAGCTGGCCATGGAACCCGTACGGATAGTTTCGGGGACCGCCGTCCCGCTGGACCGGTCCGACGTCGACACCGATCAGATCATCCCGAGCGACTGGCTGAAGAGGGTCGAGCGGACCGGTTTCGGGAAAGGTCTCTTTTCGGAATGGAGGGACCAGCGCGACTTCGTTCTCAACAAGGCCGAGCACGCCGGAGCCACGATCCTGATCGCAGGCCCGAACTTCGGAACCGGCTCCTCGCGCGAGCACGCCGTGTGGGCCTTGATGGACTACGGGTTCAAGGCCGTCATCTCGCCGCAGTTCGGCGACATCTTCCGCAACAACTGCACCAAGGCCGGCCTGGTCCCCGCTGAAGTCGACGCGGACGCCGGTCGAGCCCTGCTGCGAGCTGTGGCAGACGATCCGACGCTCGAAGTCACCGTCGACTTGGAGAGGCTGGTTGTGGTGGTCCCTGCGGCCGGCATAGAAGCGCCGTTCGCCTTGGATCCTTTCACCCAGCATCGCCTGCTCGAAGGCCTGGATGACATCGGGCTCACCTTGCGCCACTCGCAGGACATCTCGGCCCACGAGCTGCATCGGCCGGACTGGATGCCATCGGTCCCATCGCCATCGGTCCACGCGACAGGCGGGTAGCGTTCTGGAGTGCTCAGACGGCTCGTTCGCTTCAGCGCTCGCGTTGCGGTCGCCGCCGCCGCGGTCTGGATCGCCAGGTCGGCGCTGAAGTGGTGGGTCGACGGACCTGACGTCGAGCCCTCCTCCAAACCGTGGCCTCCGGTCGGCGGCGCGTCGGCGCCGGCGGATCGGTCTGAGACCACCGCTTCCAGCGCGTCCACGCCGCCACAGACGACCCCCGCACCTGGCTCGGAGCGGCCCGCAGAAAAGACCGCGGCCGAAACCTCGTTGAAAGCTCGACCGTCAACGCCGGAATCCGAGGGCTCGCCCAAGACGACGCGCAAGGCCGCGGCCGCCAAAGAGGCAGCCGCCCCGCCGCCGGGCGCACGGTGGGTGAAGCCGGACGACGGCGGCGCCACCCCGGCCAGTCATCCAGTGAAAGCGAAGTTGAGAAGTCGGCTGTACCACTTGCCCGGCATGGTCGCCTACGCGCGAACCGTCCCGGATCGGTGCTATCCCACCCTTGAGGCCGCCGAAGAGGACGGCTTCAAGCCGGCCCAGCGCTAGAGATCAGACGTCCGACAGCCCGACGGCATCAAGAATGCCCGGCGTCGACCGCAAGGCCACGATCACTTCATTGGGCACCGGCTGCTCAAAGGACAGGGCCATCATGGCCGTGCCCCCCTTCGCACTCCGGCCCAGTTTGAGGTCCACGATGTTGAGCCCGGATTCGGCCAGAATGGTCGCCACGGCCGCGACCATGCCGATGCGATCGTCGTTGTGCACCATGAGCATGCACCGGGCGATCGGCAGTTCGATGTCGTGGTCGTCGACCATCACCACGCGCGGCTCGCCATCGCCGAACATGGTTCCCGCGACGGTGTGATCTCCACCCTTGAGTGCGATGAGGTTGGTGTAGCCCGATCCCGTCGCCGCCCATGCCCCGACCGACGACGCCGTCGAGCGCACCACCAAGCCACGCTCCTCAGCGAGCTGCGGGGCGTTGACAAACGACACCGGCTCGTCGGTGGCCACTGCGAACAGCCCTTTTAACACGGCCAGAGAGAGGATCCGATTGTCGTGATCGGCGAGCCCACCCTGATACTCGATGTCGAGCACGGCGGGCAGCTCGCGGGCCAGCGCGGCCCACATCCGCCCGAGCCGCTCGGCCAATGGGAGCCACGGACGGACCGACTCTGGGACGTCGGCCGCCGCGATGTTGACGGCGAAGGGCACGAAGTCGCCGGCGAGGGCCAGCTGTACCTGCTCGGCGATGGTCAACCCCGCCTTGTCCTGGGCTTCGCGGGTGCTGGCGCCGAGGTGGGGCGTGACCACGACGGCATCCAGTTCAAAGAGCGGAGACGAAGTGGTCGGCTCCTCCTCGAACACGTCGAGTCCGGCGCCCGCCACCCTCCCGTTGGCCACCGCGTCGGCCAGGGCCTTCTCGTCGATGATGCCGCCGCGCGCCGTGTTGACGATGCGAACGCCGGGCTTGGTCCGCGCCAAGAGGTCTGCGTCGAAGAGGCCGATGGTCTCCGGCGTCTTGGGTAAGTGGATGGTCAGAAAGTCCGCCTGGGCGACGACGTCATCGAGGGAGCCCAGCTCGACTCCCATCTGCTTGGCCCGCTCGGCGCTCACGTACGGGTCGTAGGCGACGAGCCTCATGCCGAAGGCGGCGGCTCTCTGGGCCACCAAGGCGCCGACCCGCCCGAGCCCCACCACCCCGAGGACCTTGCCGTGAAGCTCCACCCCCTCCCATCGGGACCGCTCCCAGCGGCCCGCGACCAGAGCGGCGTGGGCTTGGGGAACGTTGCGGGCCTGAGCGAGTAGGAGGGCCATGGCGTGCTCGGCCGCGGAAAGGATGTTGGACTGCGGAGCGTTGACCACCATCACGCCGCGNNGCGGCCACGTCGACGTTGTCCAGCCCGATTCCAGCCCGGCCGACCACGACGAGATCGGCCCCGGCTTCGAGCACTTCCGACGTCACTTGGGTGGCCGATCGGATTATGAGGGCGGCCGCGCTGGGGATGGTCGCCAGCAGCTCGGCGCCGGACATCCCGACCGACACGTCGACGTCGTGGCCCGCCGCCCGCAAGAGGGCGATGCCCGGCTCGGCTATCTCCTCGGTGACGAGCACCCTCGCCACCGTCAGCCTCCGACGAGCTTGGCCAGGCGGGTGATGCCTTCGACCAGGGCGTCGTCGCCCAGGGCGTAGGAGAAACGGCCGTAGCCCGGCGCTCCGAACGCTTCGCCCGGCACGAACGCCACCTTGGCCTCGTCCAGTACCAGGGCGGCCAGCTCCATCGAGCTGGACGCGGTGCGCCCCTGCAAACGCCGGCCGACCAGACCCTCGAGGCTCGGGAAGGCGTAGAAGGCCCCTTCGGGTTCGGGGCAGCGGACCCCCGGGATGTCGTTGAGCATCGACACGATCGTGCGCCGGCGACGGTCGTAAGTGGCTCGCATCGCGGCGACCGCGTCCAAGTCCCCACTGACTGCGGCCAGGGCGGCCCTCTGGGCCACGTTGCAAACGTTGGAGGTGGTGTGGGACTGAAGGTTGGCTGCGGCCGCGATGACGTCGGGCGGACCGACCATCCAGCCGACCCGCCACCCCGTCATGGCNNTAGATCTCGTCGGTGACGACCCAGATCCCGTGCTCGACAGCCCAACGACCGATGGCTTCGACCTCCTCAGGCCGATAGACGGCGCCCGTGGGGTTGGAAGGAGACACGAAGAGGAGGATCTTGGTTCGCGAAGTTCGAGCCGCGTCGAGCTGTTCCACGGTGACCCTGAAGCCCGACTCCCATGTGGTCGCGATCTCCACGACCGTGCCGCCGGCCAGGGCGATGGCCTNNGGGTAGGTGGTCCAGTACGGCGCCAGCACCAGCACTTCGTCGCCGGGGTCGAGGAGCGCGGCGAAGGTCTGCTCCACCGCCTGCTTCCCTCCGTTGGTCACGAGCACTTGCGACGCGGCCACCTTCAAGCCCGAATCTCGGGCCGTTTTCACCGCGATGGCGTCCTTGAGCTCCGGGAGGCCACCGGCGGGGGTGTACTTGTGATTGCGGGGATCTGTGCAGGCGGCGACCGCGGCCGCCACGATGTGATCGGGTGTCGGGAAGTCGGGTTCCCCGGCTCCGAAGCCGATCACGTCCTCTCCCGAGGCCTTGAGGGCTTTGGCTTTGGAGTCGATGGCCAGTGTGGCCGATTCGGCCACGGCCGATATGCGCTGTGAGATGCGAGCCATTGCCTGCAATAGTTTCACAGTGACCAACCCCACTCCGACTGATATCAGGATTCCTGCCGAGTTGCTGCCACGCGACGGCCGCTTCGGCTCGGGTCCCTCCAAGGTTCGCCCCGAGGCCGTCGCCGCGGTCCACGACGCCGGGACCAAGCTGCTCGGGACCAGCCACCGCCAGGCCCCAGTGAGATCTCTCGTTGGGCGGGTGCGCATCGGACTGGCCCAGCTGTGGTCCCTGCCGGAGGGATACGAGGTGGTGCTCGGAAACGGCGGGACGACGGTCTTCTGGGACATGGCCACGTTCGGACTCATCGACCACCGAAGCCAGCATCTCTCGTTTGGTGAGTTTTCCTCCAAATTCGCGGCGGCGTCGGCCGCGGCCCCGCACCTCGGCACCCCCCAAGTGGTCGAATCGCCGCCCGGGACCCATCCGTGGCCGAACCCATCCCCAGAAGTCGACCTGTATGCGTTGACCCACAACGAGACGTCGACGGGCGTGATGATGGATCTGCGCCGGCCCGAGGGCTCCGACGGCCAGATCGTGGCCGTCGACGCCACGTCCGGCGCGGGCGGACTTCGCTTCAGCCCGGACCAGGTCGACGCCTACTACTTCGCGCCCCAGAAATGCTTCGCTTCCGACGGCGGCCTCTGGGCCGCGGTCCTTTCCCCCGCCGCCCTCGAGCGGGTAAACCGCATCGGCGAGTCGGGTCGGTGGGTGCCCGCATCGCTCGACCTGCGCATCGCCATCGAGCAGAGCCGCCTCGACCAGACCTACAACACCCCCGCTCTCGCCACCCTGGTGCTGTTCGCCAACCAACTGGACTGGATGCTGCAAGGGGGCGGCATGGACTTCGCGGCCGGCCGTTCGGAGCGTTCGGCCCGGGCCCTCTACGGCTGGGCCGATTCGACCAGCTACACGTCGCCGTTCGTGGCCAAGCCGGACGAGCGCAGCAACGTGGTCGGCACCATCGATTTCGACGATTCCGTCGATGCCGCCACAGTGGCCAAGGTGCTGAGGGCCAACGGGATCGTCGACACGGAGCCCTACCGCAAGCTCGGTCGCAACCAGCTCCGGATCGCCATGTTCCCGGCCATCGACCCCGATGACGTGGAAGCCCTTACGACTTGCATCGACCACGTGGTCGGCTGCCTCTGAGGGCCAGGCGTCCCAGTCGCGCCCCGTTGGGGTCGTTATGCTCGACTGATCGTTGAAGGGGACCGACTTCGCAGGGCCGCTTGCGTAGCGTCGGTCGTGGTGGCGGCGATCGCATCATTCCTCCTCGAGGTCCCCGCCGGAGCGACCGCGCCGCCAGGTCCCACCACCACCCTGCCGCCACCGGCCAAGGCCGAGCTTCTCGTCGACATGGGAACGGGCCGGGTCCTGTTCGCCCGCAACGACCACGCCGATTTGCCCCCCGGCAGCCTCACCAAGATGCTCACGGCCATGATCGTGGTGGACTGGCTGCCGCCTCAGGCCCTGGTACCCGTGAGCGCTATCGCCGCCGCCGCCTACCCGGAGAAGGTCGGCATGAAAGTCGGTCAGCTGTGGCCGCTCGCCGACTCGCTTCAGGCCCTCCTCATCTTTTCGGCCAACGACGCCGCCTACGCGCTGGCCCAAAGGGTCAGCGGGTCGTTGAGTGAGTTCTCGGTCACGATGCAGGAAGCGGCGGCGCAGATCGGTATGAGGGACCACCCCGTGTGGCGCGACCCCGCCGGGCTGGACGGAACGGAGGGCTTCGAAGGAGGCAACCGGGTAAGCGCATGGGATCTGGCCACGGCCGCGAGGGACTTCATGGCGAATCCGGAGCTGGCCGGGATCGTGCGCATGCACAGCCTGGACTTCACCGGCCCGGACCACATCGTGTACGGGCTTTCGAATCAAAACCTGTACTTCCTCGACACCTTTCCTGGTGCCATCGGAGTCAAGACCGGCCTCACCGACGCGGCCGGCTTCTGCGTGGCCGAGGAAGCCCAACGGGGTGGTCGCAAGATGCTGGCCATCGTGCTCGACGGAGCGTCGTCGTACCAGACGGCAGCGGACCTCCTCGACAAAGGCTTCGCCACCCCGGTTGCGGCCGAGTCGGCGCCTGACCCCCTACTGCCACCAGTCGCCGAACCCGAGCCGACCCCGCCCGTACCCCACGAGCGCTTCGTGAACACCGAATTCGCGGCGGCGCCCGCCGCCGCCACCGATCCGCCGTCGTTGTTCGAGACCTTCCGCCGGCCGCTCTCCTCCAGGACCGGACTGGCGGCCGAGGGCGCGGTCGCGGTGACGGTCGGAGTTCTCGTCGCGGGCCACACTGTCCGCCGCCACCGGCGCCGCCCCATCGGCGCCCATAGCCACCGGTAGCTGATCCGGCATCAGAGGTTGAGGGCTGCCGCCATGGAGTCGGCCGCGGCAGCCGCGACGGCTCGCCGGTCTGCTACCCGCCTGACACGTCCTGAGGTCGAGACGATCCAGCGCTGATGAAGGGCATCATGGCCCGAAGCTCGGCGCCAACCTTCTCGACTGGGTGCTCTCGGCCTTCCTCTTTAAGCTGGGTGAAGCGGGGCCGACCGGCCCGGTTCTCGGCGATCCATTCATCCGCGAACCGCCCAGACTGGATCTCCTCCAGAATCCTCTGCATCTCCTCCCGCACGGCGGAGTTGATCACTCTCGGCCCTCGGGTCAGGTCACCGTATTCCGCCGTGTCAGAGATCGAGTAGCGCATACCGGAAATGCCGTGCTCGTACATGAGGTCGANNTAGGCCGACTCGGGCTGGTAGCCGGCGTTGACGAGCGTCTCGAAGGCGGCCTGGATCAGAGACGTCAAGCCACCGCACAGAACGACCTGTTCGCCGAACAGGTCCGTCTCGGTCTCTTCAGCAAACGTCGTCTCGAGCACGCCCGCTCGGGTCGCCCCGATGGCGTTGGCGTAGGAAAGGGCCAGATCGCGAGCCTTGCCGGTGGCGTCCTGGGCCACCGCGATGAGAGCAGGGACGCCTCCGCCGCCCTCGTAGGTACGTCGCACCAAGTGGCCCGGGCCTTTCGGGGCGACCATGGCCACGTCGATGCCTTCAGGCGCGGAGATCAGCCCGAACCGTACGTTGAAACCGTGGGCGAACAGGATGGCGTCGCCCGACTTGAGACCCGGTTCGATCTCAGCCCGGTACGTGGCCTGCTGCTCGGTGTCGGGCGCCAGGATCATGATGACGTCGGCTTCTCGGGCCCCGTCGGCAATCGACGTGACTCGCAACCCGGCCGCTTCAGCCTTGGCTCGAGACGACGACCCTTCGCGGAGGCCGACGCGAACGTCGACACCGGAATCCCGCAAGTTCAGTGCGTGGGCGTGCCCTTGGGAGCCGTAGCCGATGATCGCCACTTTTCGCCCGGCGATGAGACCGGGATCGGCGTCCTTCTCGTAGTAGACGGTCGCAGCCATTTGTATGTCCTAACTCGCCTTTCCTTGTGCGTGCAAGCGCGGTGGCGCGCTGCGGTCGAGCTTGGGCAGCGCGACCCGGCCGGTGCGCTGAAGTTCGGCGATCCCGTAGGGTCGCATGAGGTCCTCGAAGTCGTCGAGCTTGTCTGGTTCGCCGGCCAGCATGACGGTGAGGTAAGCGCCGCCAACGTCGACGATCCTGCCTTCGAACACGCCGACCAGCTCGATGACTGCGCCCCGCTGCTCGGGTCGGGCAGCCACGGTGGCCATGAGCAGCTCGCGCTCGACTGCTTCGGACGGGTGCAGCTCGGTGATCTTCACCACATTGACCAGCTTGAACAGCTGCTTGGTTATCTGCTCGACCGAAGTCTCTTCGACGTCGATCACGATGTTGATGCGACTGAAGCGCTCATCGTCGGTCGGGGCTACGGCCAGCGAGATGATGTTGAAGCCTCGCCGAGCGAACAGGCCGCTTACCCGGGCGAGCACCCCGAAGCGGTTCTCGACGAGCACGGAGAGGGTCTGGTGGGTAGGGCTGGCTGCCATCACTGCACCAACCTTTCACCGCCGGGCTTTTGCGAGGGGTGCACCACTACGTCGTCGTTGGACGCCCCGGCCGGAACCATCGGGAAGACCTTCTCTCGTGCGTCAGTCCGGAAGTCGATCACGACCGGACGGTCGTCAATGGCGTTGGCCTTGGCAATGATCGGCTCGACTTCCTCGGGCGACTCCACCCGGAAGCCCGCGCACCCCATGGCCTCGGCCCATTTGACGTAGTCCGGAAGGTCCGGCGACAGATAGACCTCGCTGTAGCGCTCCTCGTAGAACATCTCCTGCCACTGACGGACCATCCCCAGGTAGGCGTTGTTGAGAATCGCGACCTTGATCGGGATGCGTTCACTGGAGGCCGTCACCAGCTCCTGCGCGGTCATTTGAAAGCACCCGTCCCCGTCGACGGCCCACACGGTCCGGTCCGGCCGGCCCACCTTGGCGCCGATGGCAGCGGGGATGCAGAAGCCCATGGTGCCGAGTCCGCCCGAGTTGACCCAGGTGTAGGGCTCGGTAAAGCGCCAGTACTGGCTGGCCCACATCTGATGCTGGCCCACCCCGGACGCCAGGATCGTGCCTTCCGGTGCGGAGTCTCGTAGGACTTCCATCACGTATTGGGGCTTCAGGCCGTCGCCCTCCGCCGGCTGGTCGTAGTGGAGCGGGAAGCGCTCCTGCCAGCCGGAAATGCGGCTCTTCCACTCCGTCAAGTCTGGAAGCTCGACGCTTTGGAGGGCGATGGTGAGCTCGGAGATGACTTGCCGGCAGTCCCCCACGATGGGAACGTCGGGCCGGCGGATCTTTCCGAGCTCGGCCGGGTCGATGTCGACGTGGATGATCTTGGCGTCAGGAGCGAACGAACCGACCTTCCCGGTCACCCGGTCGTCGAAGCGGGTGCCCAGGGCGATCAGGAGATCGGATTTCTGCATGGCCGTGATGGCTGTGTAGTTGCCATGCATGCCGGGCATGCCCAAGCACAGAGGATGATCGTCGGGGAAGGCTCCCCTCGCCATGAGCGTGGTCACGACAGGAGTGTTGGTCCGCTCGGCCAACTCCCTGAGCGCGTCGGCTGCCCGGGCCTTCAGGATCCCGCCGCCCGCGTAGATCACGGGACGGGTGGCTTCGCTGATGAGGCGGGCGGCCTCTTTGATCATTCGTGGGTGGCCCTTCAACGTGGGCTTGTAACCCGGCAGCGACTCGGCCACCTCGTCGTCGGTGGGCCAGGACCACTCGACTTGCGCCTGCAGGACGTCCTTGGGCACGTCGAGCAGCACCGGGCCTGGGCGGCCCGTCGTGGCCAGCCGGAACGCCTGGCGCACGAGCAGAGGGATTTCGTCGGGAACCATGATCAGCTCGTTGTGCTTGGTGACGGACCGGGTGATGCCGACGGTGTCGCACTCCTGGAAGCCGTCTGTTCCGATGACCGGCCGGCTGACCTGCCCGGTGATGGCGACCATCGGTACCGAGTCCATATAGGCATCGCATAGAGGCGTGACCAAGTTCGTCGCAGCCGGACCGGAGGTCACCAACGCCACGCCGGGCCGCCCGGTTACGTGGGCGTAGCCCTCAGCCATGTGTCCGGCGCCTTGCTCGTGGCGCACCAAGATGTGGCGGATGGGCGAGTCGAGGATCGGGTCGTACGCGGGCAGGATGCATCCGCCGGGCAGCCCGAATATCACTTCGACGTGCTCCATTTCCAGGCTCTTGATGAGAGCTTGCGCTCCTGTCAGCTTCATACGACGGTCCTCGCTGGGGGTCTCGGGCTGGGTGAGGTCTCGGGCAGGGGGTCTCAGGCCCCTGGTGGGCAGTTGCCGGGGAAATAAAACGACCTCCCGGCGGGAGGTCGTGGACGCACGCGAAAGGTTGTCGCGTGCGTCAGGTTACGAGTACGAGAATTAGGCGGAAGCGCACGCCGCTCAGTGTGGCACAGACCGGTGGACAGTGCAATCAGCACCCGGGCAGCGTGCCGGTTAGGCTCCGCCGTCTGCCTGGACGACGGTCCGGGGCCTTTTTTCAAATCATGAGCACCCTCGGACTGGTCATCCTCATTGCAGTCGCTTTGGGGTTCGATTTCACCAACGGATTCCACGACGCCGCGAATGCCGTCGCTACGTCCATCACTACCCGCGCCCTTCGACCGGTCACGGCCCTCACCATGGCGGCCGGTTTCAACGTGCTGGGCGCCTTGGTCTCGACGAAAGTGGCGAAGACCGTGGGCAGCGGGATCATTGCCACGCCATCGGGCAACTCCGGCTTGGTTGTCGTGTTCGCGGCCCTGCTAGGAGCCATCGCCTGGAACTTGGTCACTTGGCGTCTCGGGCTCCCGTCGTCATCCACGCACGCGTTGATCGGTGGCCTGGTCGGCGCAGCCCTGGCGTCGGCCGGGACGGTGAAGTGGCACGGGCTCGTCGACAACGTCGTAATTCCGATGGCCGTCTCCCCTCTCATCGGCCTGGCCCTCGGCTACCTGATGATGCTGGCCATCCTGTGGGCGTTCCGGCGGGCCAGGCCGTCCCGGGTGAACGATCGCTTCCGCCTGGCGCAGCGGCTCTCCACCGCCGCCATGGCCTACAGCCACGGAACCCAAGACGCCCAGAAGACCATGGGCGTCATTACCCTCGCTCTGTTGATCACCGGCCATTTGCGCACCTTCCACGTTCCTCTGTGGGTCATCCTCGCCGCCGCCGCCGCCATGGGCCTCGGCACCTTTGCGGGCGGGTGGAGGATCATCCAAACGGTCGGCTCCAGGATCACGCCCCTCGATCCGCCACGCGGCTTCGCAGCCCAGACCTCGGCCGCGACCGTCCTGCTGGTGTCGGCCTACGCCTACGCCCTGCCGGTTTCGTCCACTCACGTCATTACGGCGTCGGTCATGGGCGCGGGGGCGACCCGGCGGTTGTCATCGGTCCGGTGGGGCGTCGCTCGCGAAGTGGTCCTGGCGTGGATCCTCACCATCCCAGGCTCGGCCCTGTCGGCCGCCCTCGGCTACCTGATCGTCCACTCGGCGCTCAACCTGTGACCGGCGCATCCGAGCGCCGCAGCGCCCTCGGAGCCCACAGGCCCGCAGCGCGGACAGCCGAAACCCGGGGACGCGTTCCCGGCCGCGCCCGTTCGGACAAGAGCACCGCCAGTCGACTCGGCCAGGGCACTAGAGTTCGAGTGCACATTTCAAGCTAGGGGGAACGCCATGTCCGAGTCGACCAAAGCGGGCGGCGGGCTCGCGCAGAAAATACTGGTAGGAACCGACGGTTCGGAGACCGCGTCGATCGCTGTCCGCAGGGCAACGAGCATCGCGGCCGCCAACGGCGCCGAGCTCGTCATCGTCAGCGCGTACAGCGCCCGGCCACCCGGGAAGCTCGGGAGTGGAATCGGGTCCTCCGACGCGGCGTGGGCCGCCACGGCGGAGGCCGCGGCCAGGGAGCACGTAAACGGGGCCGTGCAAGCCGCCAAGGACGCCGGGGTGGCTGCCGTTTCCGGGGACGCCGTCGCCGGCGACCCCGCCGAGGTGCTACTGAGCGAGGCCGAAAAGCGCGGCGTCGACCTGCTGGTGGTGGGGTCCAAGGGGATGCAGTCGTCGTCCCGATTCCTTCTCGGCAGCGTGCCGAACAACGTTTCCCACCACACCCCCTGCGACCTTCTCATCGTTCGCACGACCAAGTAGCGCGACCGGCCCACCGGCCGGTCGATTACGAGTTCTTGACCAAGATCGACTCGACGACGTCGGACACGTCCTCGATCTGGTTGATGGCGTTCTCGATGGCTTGGACGATGTCCTTCCACTTGAGAACGTCGAGCGCCTCGTATTCGCCGCTAAACAGACGGGCGATGCTACGTCGATAGGTGGCGTCCCCTTCTCGTTCGAGGGCTTCTATCCGCTCCAAGCGGTGGCGGGCGCCCTCCCGGGTGGACAGAGAGTCAATGAGAGCGACCATCTCTGACGCCATGGTCGCCAGCGTCTCGGCCAGATCCGCCACCTCGGGCAACGGCTTGTCCACCCGCAAGAGGTGGATGAGGTCCGCCGCTGAAAACATATCGTCGACCACGTCGTCGAGCTCTTCGGCGAGGGCGTGGATGTCCTCGCGGTCATAGGGAGTGACGAAGGTGGCATCGAGCCGACGCAGCAGCTCGACGGTGATCTGATCACCCCGGCGCTCGAAAGTTCGGATCTGCTGGTAGTACTCGTCGATCTGGTCGAAGGACACCACCATCTTCCTGAGCTCTTCGGCGCACTCACTGGCGTTGGCCGCGGCGGCTCGGAACAGCTCGGAGAAGCCGCCATCCACCGGCACCAGCCGGAGTCGGGCCAGCCGGGAAATCGGCCCCGACTTGCTCGGGCCTTCCTGGTCCCCACCGACCTGGACGGATCGGTGGCGCTTTGACAAGGCCATCAGCGCCGACATCCGCTTCGGCGCAGCCATGGCGGCCGATCGGCGGGCCAAATTGACGGCGTGGTCACCGAGTCGCTCGTAGAAGCGGGCGACGAGCGCCAGCTCGGCTGCCACCTTGGGGTCGACTCCGCCCGCAGCCCCTTCGCTCAACAGCGCGGCTGAAAGGTTGTCGAGCTCGTCGTCGGCTTCGCTGATCTCGAAGCTCAAATCGCGCGAGCGCTCCGCGTAAGCGCGACTCGACAGCTGCCACATGCGAATGCCTATGTCGCACATGGTCTGGATCAGCCCGCGGCTACGGGGGCTTATGCTGCCACCAAGGTCCTGCCTGGTGCGCTGGGCGATGTGCTCGGCCAGGTCGGCGCTGCGCTCGAGTTCGGGCACCATTTGCAGGATGGCGATCAGGTCCTCGAGCTCGTCGGGATCCACGGTCGCCTCTGACAGCCGATCCTTGATGAGTCCCGTGAGATCGCTGCACTTGTCGTCGACCTTCTTGTCGTCGGCGATCACTCTGTTGGCGAGCTCGATGTCCTGATCGAGCAGCGCGGCCGTAGCCCAGCCCAGGCTTTCGATCACGGTCGCGTACAGCACGAGGACGCCGCGGTCGGCCCGAAGTCGGAACTCGTCCTGCTCGGCGGAAGCGCGGGCCACAGGTGCAAGGTACCTGCTGGAAGCGCCGATATCGGGCACCCCGGGCCGGACACCCCGGCGATAAAGTGCGACGTGTCTCGAATCCAGATGGAAGCCCGCAAGCGCAACGCCCTCAAGCGGGGCGCCGCCTACGCCAGGGCCGTCTCCCCCTTGGCGGTGACAGCGAACGGCTTGCGGCCTGCCTCGTTCGGCCAGCCGGTCGGCACGTACGCTTTCATTGCCGGGTGGCACGTCTCCGAGCTTCCTGTCCTGACGATGGGAGCCCAGGCCGTGACGACGGCCGTAGCGCTTCGGGGCGGCAAGTGGCGGACCCCGCAAGGCCAGGCTCGCCTGGTCGCCCAAGCCCTGTCGATAGCGGGGCTCGTGAGCCTCGAGCGGGCCGCGAGAGGCTCCGCAGGCGTGCTCGAGCGGGCCCTAGTGGCCGGGCTCGGACCTGACTACAGCGAACGGGCCGCCAAGGCCCAGGTCGCCCCGGCCGAGGGACCCCCGGTCAACTCGGCCAATCCCTTCCCCGCCTACATCGCCCGGCGCAGCCGCCTCCGGGCCTCCGGAGTCGTGTACGGCCCATCGGGGAAGCGCAACCGGCTGGACGTCTGGGCGGGCGTCGACCTCAAACCCGGTGACAAAGCGCCGGTGCTCGTCCAAATCCACGGCGGGGGGTGGACGATCGGGGACACCCGCCACCAGGCCTACCCGCTGATGCACCGGCTGAGAGAAGCCGGATGGGTATGCGTCCCGATCTGCTACCGGCTCAGCCCCAAGGCGACCTTCCCGGATCACATCGTGGACGTGAAGCGAGCCATCACCTGGGTCAAGGACAACATCGAGCAATACGGTGGCGACCCCGATTTCGTGGTCATCACCGGCGGCTCCGCCGGAGGCCATTTGTGCTCGTTGGCCGCTCTGAGCGCCAACGACCCCGGCTTTCAGCCCGGTTTCGAGGACGCAGATACTTCAGTGCGGGCGGCCGTGCCTTTCTACGGGGTGTACGACATGAGGGACTGGGACGGCGCCGGCGGCCCGGCCAGCACCCTGCGGTGGCTCGAAAAGATGGTCCTGAAGACGTCCCCCCAGGCCGACCCGGAGCTGTGGCGACGCGCCTCGCCCGTAAGCTGGGCCCACACCGACGCCCCGCCCATGATGATCGTCCACGGGACCAACGACTCCCTCGTACCGGTCCAGGGAGCCCGGCGCATGGCCGACGAGTTGCGCGCCAAGTCCACCCAACCCGTGGTGTACGCCGAGCTCCCGATGGCCCAGCACGCGTTCGATATCTACGCCTCGTTGCGCACGCGCCACACCGTTCGGGCGGTCGAGCGCTTCCTGGCGCACGTCCGGGCCGGATACGTCTTGGACGGCGGTGCCGCCCCGGTGCCGGCGACAACGTAAGCGGGTTCAGAGGGTAGCTTCCCGCAACTCCTCGAAGGACTTGACCAAGGCGGACGTGTACACGGCCGGGTCGGGCATGATCTCCCGGTCGGAAGTAAACGAGAACGTGATCTTCTCGCAGTAGCTCATGATCACGTGGATCAGGGCGGCGCCGGTGACTACCGGCCCGAGGCCGTAAATGCCGAGCATTTTGGCGCCGGCGCAGTAGAGCGGCACGGGCGGGCCCGGGATGTTGCTGATCTGCGTGTTGAGCAGCCCGGTGCTGCGGGACCGGGCGCCTATTTCGGCGTTGGCGCGCAAGGCCATGCCGAACAGCGCTCCGGGCAGCACGCTCGACATCTGCTGGAGGGCGTGGGCGCCGAGGGCCTGCTGGCTGCCTTTGGCGATCTTGGTCGTCTCGGCCACCGCCTCGAGCCGGGCCTTCGGCTCGGCGATGTCGGTGTGCATGTCGCAGAAGAATTGAGCGACCTTGTTGCCTTCCGACCCCATCTCGTTCTCGGTACGAAGAGACATGGGAACCACAGCCGCGAGGGACGCTTCGGGCAACTCTCCGAGGTCACCAAGGAAAGTGCGCAGGGCGCCGGCGCAGACCGTGATAACAGCGTCGTTGACGGTCGCGCCCGGCACGCTGGCCTTGATCCTCTTGAGGTCGACCAGGTCGAACGTGGCGGAGTCGAACACACGGTGCGGGGTGACTTTGGCGTTGAATCGGGTGGTCGGCACCATGAGGGCGGGCAGCTTGACCTCGCGACTGCGGATCTGACCGGTCACCCTGACGGCCTTCGGGATGGCCCGGGCCAAGCCCCTTGCGAAGCGAACCGGCTTGTTGACGTTCGACAGCGCGGCGCGGCCCAGCAACTCCCAAGGGCTGGGCACCCGGTCGGGATGCCACGTGTCGGCCACGTCGGGCGGGGGGTCGTCGGGGTTCAACTGGAACAGAGCGCTCATCAGCTCTATCCCGCCGACCCCGTCGATGGCGGTGTGATGCACCCTGACGAGGATGCCGATCGATCCCTTCGGAACCCCCTCGACGGCGTTGAGGCCCTCGATCATCCAGGCTTCCCAGGGAGGCTTGGACAGGTCGAGCGGCCTCGAGTGGAGGCGGGCCACCAGGGTGGAAAGCTGCTTCCAGTCCCCCGGCGCGGGGAGGGCCGTGTGGCGCAGGTGGTACTCCACGTCGAAGGTGCTGTCCTCCACCCACCAGGGGTCGTCCAAGTCAAACGGGACGCGCACCATCCGCCGCCGAAATGACTTGCCCAAGTGCATCCGAGCCTTGTAGTAGTCGACGAGCTGCTCAAAGGTGACGGCGCCGCCGGGCGCGGTCGAAGGGTCGAAAATGCCGAGGGATCCGATGTGGTTCGGGCTGCCCGGCTGCTCGGTGTAGAGCATGAACGCATCGCCCGGCGCCAGCTGCCTCATTGCGTTCCCCTTCCGCTTCCTCCGTCGAAGGACACCCGACGGAGCGTAGCGTCTTGGGCCGGAAGGCCGACCTTACGGTTCGGTGATGGCCCCGCGCTCCGCCCCCGTGACCAGGCGGGCGTACTTGGCTAGGACTCCCGACGTGTAGCGAGGTTCCGGACACTTCCACTTGGCTCGTCGGCGTTCGATCTCACCGGAGTCGACGAGCAGGTCGACGGTGCGTGACGGAACGTCGACGACGATGCGGTCGCCGTCGGC